>JAISWB010000112.1 GCA_031271265.1 Desulfovibrio sp.
CGTACGATGACCGGCGTGAAAGGCGCGCCTGCCGGCTTGAGTACGGCTGTCCAGTAGTCCAGACCGCGGCGCATATCGTCGATTTCCGTTGCGGCAAAGTCGCGGGTGCCGTACATTAAGCTGTCTGAATCATACCGGTATGCTTCCCCCCGGCCGAAAAGATCCAGACGGAAGACGGCGTTGCCGCCGCCGTTGCGGAGATGAAGGCTCTCATACGCGGCGGCGGGGGCAGCGAAAGAGAAAACCAGAAGAACAGACAACAGCCGCGAAGCAATCCGCACGGTTCCACAATTCATGTCGGCACCATCGAACCCGCCTGGATCGACGAAACATTGCATACCCAAACCCGCCCGGATCAACAAAAGGTTACGCGCCCGCCGAGCAAGCGGCGTTAAGCACGGCCTGCGCCGTGATCTGCGCGGCGTACGCGCCGAGCACGTTGACGTCGACGGCCGGGCCGGTGTTGGAGGCCGGCGTGAACAGCGTATCGCCGTCAAACAGCAGATGGGCAGGAAATATAGCCCGCGCTATGCCCGCCGCGGCCATGCGGCTTACCCGGAAGGCTCCGAGCTTGTCCAGCCGGGCATTCGTGCCCACGACAACCAGCACCGTGTGACCGGGGTCGTCAGCGGTCATGCGGCCCGTTGCGTCTTTCAGCGCAGCAAGAATTTCGCCGCGGTCGGAAAGGCACATCGGCTCCGGGCGGGGTTTCGCGTCTGCTTCGAGCAAGCTACGCATCGTCTTTAGCCGCATCCGGCCGCCTGACCGCGTCCGGGACCGGTCAGCCCTGGCGAATATGCGGCCCGGCCTTCAGCCCTGCTGGAAAGAGGCGCGCAGGTGCTCCAGACGCGTTTTTGCGGCCTCCGGGTCCAGGCCGAGGGCATGCGCAACGGCTGCCAGATTTTCTTCGGCATCCGGGGGGCGAAAGTACCGGGGAACGATATCCTCCCGCGACCATTCCGCGCATGCCGCGGCGCGCAGCAGTGCTTCGGGCGCGGGATTGTCGTAGGCCGGCGACAGCAGCAGGGCAGGCGCGTTGCGGTCTGTTTTGCCGGACGCTTCCGTGAGCGCGGCAAAGACCGCCGGATGGTTGCGGACGCCGCTACCCAGCAGTTCCGGGCGCGGTCCCCCTCGGCGTGCTTCCGCGCCTATTCGGGCCGCGGCCTCTTCCGGCGTCAGCAGGTGTATGTCGCCGTCCGGTGACGGTAGGCATACAGCGCCTTCCGGGGGGGCGGCACTAGGCGCAACGTCCCCGCCTGCGTCGAAGGCCTGCGCGTACAGTAATGTTTTCCGAGCGTGGACGAGTACCCAAAGTCTACGCGCACAGGATATTTCGTTCCTATATTTCGGAGTACCCGTAGGACTCGGCGCGTCCCGGTGTCCGTGCACATGGGAAGACCCGCCTGCGGGAACGGCGGAAACTCCTGCTGTCGCGCATATCCCGTCCTCGTCCTGTTCCTCGGCCGGTATGCCGCGCAATACCGCGCCGGCGGCGAGCAGGGGCAGGTATTCAAGGCCGGCCGTGAGCGTGCCCGCCGCCCTTGCCAGACCGGCGGCTGTCGCCGCGGCCAGACGCAGGCCGGTAAAGCCTCCGGGGCCGCGGACGGCGGCCGTGCCCCGTAGCGATGCCGGAGCGATACCCGCTCGTGCCGACACTTCGAGAATGAGGGGGGCAAGCAGTTCCGCGCCGCGCGATTCGGCCCTGCGTTCGGAGTATGCCTCAAGATGCGGGACGCCCGCCGACATAGCGGCGATCGCGACCTGCAAAAGTCCTTCCGCAGTATTCAGGACAAGCAAAGGGTAGGGCGCATCGGCGTGTTTCAAACCACGTCTCCGCACGAGAGGCGACATTGACTACTCTCCCTATTGCTTCCACGGCCACGTTTCAATCCACGTCTCCGCGCGGAGGCGACAGACCATGCGCAGGATGAAACGGGTGAAGCGGTCGTTTCAATCCACGCCTCCGCGCGGGAGGCGACCGCAGGAAAAGCCTCGCGCCCGTCAGCGCGTGAGGTCGTTGAAGGTGGCCGCTCCCACAAGGGCGATAAGCAGCGCAAGTCCGGCAAGCACAGCCTTTTCGCGAATATGTTCGGGCACTTTGCGGCGCGTCGCCATTTCGGCTGACAGGAACAACAGGTGACCGCCGTCCAGCACGGGTATGGGAAGAAGATTCAAAATGCCGAGGTTCACGCTGATAAGCGCGGCCAGCATCAACACGTCGGCGGCGCCGCGATCCGCCTGCTTGTATATGGCTTGGGCGATCAGTATGGGTCCGCCCACGTTGTCGAAGGCTACCCGGCGCGACACAATGTCCACAAGGGCGTTCCAGGTGTAGGCCGCCATGTTGCCGGCTTCCGTCAGACCTCCCGGCAGGGATTGCAGAAAGGAAAGTTCCTCGTGCTCCGTCTCGCCGGCCGCGCGGATGCCCAGACCGAGCCGCCGCGCGGCGCCCTTGCCGTCCGTTTCAGCGGCAGGCAAGGGGCGGGGAGCCAGGGAAAACACTACCGAACTGCCGTCCGGACGTTGCGCCGTCACAACGACATCACGTCCGTCGGTCTGCCGGACAAGAGGCGCGATGTCCAGCCAGCGGCGCACGGCCGTGCCGTCGATGCTCATGATGCGGTCTCCGACCCGCAAAGGAGAGGATGCGGCCGCTCCGCCCTCAATAATCCCGCCGACTACCGGAGGCACGAAATTGCGGCCGTTGACGTATAAAATTCCCCAGCAGATCAGCCAGGCCAACACCAGGTTGAACAACGGTCCGGCCGCGATGACCATGAAACGCTCCCGCGCCGGGCGCAGGGCAAAACTCTCCTTCTCGCTGAACCCTTCCGGAATCTCGGCAGAATCCGTTTCGCCGACCAGGGAAACAAAACCGCCGAGGGGAAGCGCAGCCAGTTGCCATATCGTCTTGCCGCGCGCAAAGGAAAAGAGCACCGGACCGAAGCCCAGAGAAAAGGTTTTGACCCCGATGCCCATAGCTCTTGCCGCGATGAAATGCCCCAGTTCGTGAAACATGATAAGCCCGCCGAACACCAGGACAACGGCCGCTACGCCGGCTATTCCCATGCCTTCCGCCATAATTTGATCCCCTGCATGCGTCGGCGGCCCGCGGGCCGCCGGCATAACGCGCCGCGCGCGGCGCATTGACAAAGTGTTGCGCCGTCATTATTGCATAGGAAAATACCGTATGCAACCGCAGGAACCCCCGCGGATACAACCGGGGTCGTACTCCCCGCAACGCCGAGGCCGCTTCGGGTCACATCCGGACGCGACTTTGCCTATTTCGGAGCACAGCATGTTTGAACTAACCTCGCCGGCCCGCAAAGAACTGGATGCCTACTTCGCCGACAAAGATAAAAGCCCCATCCGCGTCTTCCTGTCACCCGGCGGCTGCGCCGGCCCCCGTCTGGCTCTGGCCCTGGACGACGCCGGCGAAGCGGACACCGTCTTCGACACCGACGGCTACTCTTTCTGCATGAACAACGATTTGTACAGCGCCGCAAAAAACGTAAAAGTGGACTTTTCCGACATGGGTTTCATGGTCGAATCGGAACTGGAAACGGGCGAAGGAGGCTGCTCCTCGGGGTGCGCCTCCTGCTGCGGCCACTGAACTCACCCGTCTCATTTCCGCCGGCTGCCGTGGGATCCCTGACCAGGCTGGATATAGCACTCCCCGCCGGGAGCGCGGGGGGTGACGTGGACCTGCTCGACGCCGTGCTGGCCCGACACTTTGCCCACGGCTGGGAAGAAGGGCCGGATGACGTCGCGCCGAGCCGCACTGCCTATGTCGGGTCACCCGAAGTCCGCGCGGCTTTTGAAACTGAGTTGCGTACCCTGCTGCCCGCCGCCCGCGTAAACGCCGACATGGTTGAAGAAGAGAACTGGGCCGAGGCCTGGAAGGAATTTTTCACGCCCGTGATCTGCGGCAGGCATTTTCTGGTGCTCGCTCCCTGGATGCAGGAAGAACAACGCACACAACGCATACCCGTCGTCATCAAGCCGAAAACGGCTTTCGGGACCGGGCACCACGCCAGCACAGCCCTGTGCCTGGAAGCCCTCTCGGATCTTTACGAACGCGGACGCGTCCGGGCCGGGGCACGCTTCCTCGACCTCGGTACAGGTTCCGGCATTTTGGGCATCGCGGCCGCCAAACTCGGGCTGCGCGGCGACGGACTGGACACGGACCCCGAAGCCGTGGAAAATGCCTTGGAAAACCGCGCCGGGAACGGCCTTGCCCCCGAAGGCCTGCGCCTGCGCATCGGAAGCCTGGAGGCGGCCGAGGGTGCGTATGATCTGGTCATGGCCAATATTCTTGCCGGACCGCTCACGGACATGGCCCCGCGACTGGCCGGGTTAACTGCGAAAACAGGAGCCAAACCCCTGCTCGTGCTATCCGGTATTCTGGATACGCAGGCCGATGCCGTAGCCGCCGCTTACGAAAGTTGCGGTTTTCCCGAAGCCCGCCGCCTCGCGCGCGAAGAATGGGTCGCTCTGGTCTTTGAAGGTGGCGCGGCAGAAAGTGATTCCGGAGCATTTCAAGGTTGTTTATGTACGCCGGGGGCGTACCGAACAATGCCGGAAAGCTTCAGTCGTTCGCCGCGCGCCGAAGTCCTGATGCGTCTTTACGACGCCGCGTCCGCGCACTTCGGTCCTTGCCGCTGGTGGCCGGGAGACTCGCCCTTTGAAATCGCCGTCGGCGCCGTCCTAACCCAGAATACGGCTTGGCGCAATGTTGAAAAGGCTGTTGCCCGGCTTCGGGAAGCCGGCGTCCTGGACCCGGAAATAATGAACACCCTGTCGGAAGCTGAACTGGCGGAATTGATCCGTCCTTCCGGCTTTTACCGCATCAAAGCCGCGCGTCTGCGGGGACTGCTGGACTTTTTCCGCTCCTGCGCAGGGTGGGAGCAAAGTCGGGATAAAGCCGGCCTGGAGTGTCTGCGCGCCTGCGACCCCGATTCACTGCGGTCCGACCTGCTCGCCGTGCGCGGTATAGGCGAAGAAACGGCCGATTCGGTACTGCTGTATGCCCTCGACATGCCGACCTTTGTCGTCGACGCGTACACCCGGCGCATTTTCAGCAGGCACGGTTTTATTCCGGCCGATCTGCCCTATGACGAGATCCGGGAATTTTTCATGGACGCGCTCCCCCCCGACACGGCCCTGTACAACGAATACCACGCGCTCATCGTGCGCACGGGGAACACTTTCTGCAAAAAGACAAACCCGCTGTGCCGGCAATGCCCGCTGGGGAGTTTCCTGGACTATGACGTCGAATGACTCCTACTACCATGTAATACATAAATTCTCGCATAAGCCCCCATTGAGGGGGTCCGGGGGAAATCATTTCCCCCGGCGGGGACCGGGGCAGCTCCCCGGCCGCCGGGGGCTCAGTTTATAATGTTGCACAGAACCAGTGTCGGCCCGGCCGGGAGGCGGCATCCGCAAAGTCGCTGCGGGCAACCCCCGCCGGCCTCCCTGTCTGTCCTTGCGCTCGTTTGCGCGGCCGTTCTGTTTTGTGCGCCGGCCCTGCCCGGCCGTACCGCGCCCGTTCCGAAGAGTCTCGAACAACTTCGCAAAGATCTGGCCGAAGAACAGAAATACGCGGAAGTACGCAAACTGAGCCTGCAACGCATGACCGCCGAAGAACGCAAGCTCAACGCTGATCTCGCGGCGGCGGAAAAACGCATCCTGGCGCTGGAAAGCAACCTGGCCTCCGAGCGCGGCAGGATGCTGGAATTGGGCACGGCGGGCGAAAAAGTTCGTCTGGACTACGAACGCCTGCTGGACGAGCAGAAAAAGACCGAGGCCGCGCTGACCCGGACGTTGCGCCTGCTCTGGGAGATCGACCGACGCAGGGCGGCCGGAGTCGATGCTCCGGACAGGGAACAGGCGGACGACGAGCGCGATTTCGCATGGTCCGGGGAACTTTACGCAGCCCTTGAACAATACCGCAAGAAACTGGATTCCGTAGAAATTAAGCTGGCCGATGCCGTAGGCAGGCGCGAAAAACTTTCCGGTGAAATGCAGCGCAGGATGGCGTCCGTCAACGCGGAAAAAAGCAATCTGCTCAAGGCGCGACTGGCTTACGACAAGCGCCTGGCCGACATCCGGCGCAGACGCGGCGATGCCGAAAGCGAACTCAACGCAGCCCTCAAGCTGATAAGCAGCCTGAATTTTGAAATTTCCCGCCGCTCCGGCGGCGACCTGCCCGCCATGAAGGGCCGACTGCCCAGACCCGTCAACGGCAGCGTCAAGGTCCGCTTTCATCCCGATGCCGAGCCGATCTCGCGCGGGTTGGGCTTTGCCGCGGCGGAAAAAGCCGAGGTGCGGGCCGTGGCCGGGGGCAAGGTGGTGCACAACGATGTCCTGCGCGGCTTCGGCACGGTGCTCATTGTGCAGCACGGTACAGACTACTATACCTTGTACGCCTTTCTCGGTACTTGCCCGCTGAAGGTAGGCCAGGAAGTGCAGGAACGGCAGAAGGTCGGCACGGCCGGGTATTATCCGGCGATAAAAGGCCCCGGCCTGTATTTTGAATTGCGTTTTAAGCAAAAAGCCATTAATCCGGAGCCGTGGCTCGCATCGTCGTGAGCGGGCTGAATCCACCCGGAGGATTGACGCCATGTGTTGCGCAACGGACAGGGCATTCATAAGGTACTTATTCGGCGCGGGCACGCGCCTTCGGCAAAACGCAGGCGGAGGAGAGCGTCCCCCGCGGCATTTTTCAGGCCGCCCCGGATATTGTCCGGCGACGTCCTTGCGCGCCGTGCTGATCCGTCCCCTGTTCGTTCTGTGCCTGCTTCTGCTGCCGGCAAGCTCGGCATGCAGCGCCTCCGGAGATCAGGCCGGCGGCAAGTACGGCGACCTCAAGCGCTTTACCAGGGCCTACGATCTGGTGCGCAACAGCTACGTGCGCGAGGTCGGCAACGAAGAACTGATGAACGGCGCCGTCAAGGGCATGCTGGAATCCCTGGACCCGCATTCCACTTTCCTCGGCAAGGAAGACTTCAAGGAAATGCAGGAGGCGACCTCGGGTGAATTTTTCGGCATAGGCATTGAAATATCCACGGAAAACAACCAGCTCATCGTCGTCTCCCCCATTGAGGATACGCCGGCGGACAAGGCCGGGCTGAAGGCGGGCGACCTTATTCTTTCCGTCGACGGGCAGCCTACGCAGGACATGACCGCCCAGGAGGCCGTGTCCAAAATCCGCGGTCCCAAGGGTGAACCCGTGGAACTGCTGATCATGCACAAAAACGCGACAACGCCGGAAAGCGTCAAGATAGTGCGTGACGCCATTCCCCTGATCAGCGTCAAAACGCGTTTTCTGGACGACGACGGCTTTCTCTGGGTGCGTCTGACCCGTTTCAACGACCGCACCACCACCGAACTGCAGGAAGCCCTGCGCAGCCAGACGCAGAAAGCGCCGATCAAGGGCGTGGTGCTTGATCTGCGCAACAACCCCGGCGGTCTGTTCAAGCAGTCCGTGACTGTGACCGATGTTTTTCTCAAGAGCGGCGGCATCGTCAGCATGCGCGGGCGCGGCGGACAGGTACTCGAAACGCACGATGCCAAAAGCTCATCTACAGACCTCGAGTGCCCGCTGGTGGTGCTGGTGAACCAAGGCACGGCCTCCGCCTCGGAAATCGTCGCCGGCGCCCTGCAGGATCACAATCGGGCCGTCATCGTAGGCGAACGCACCTTCGGCAAGGGTTCTGTGCAGAAAATCGAGCCTCTGGGGGACGGCACCGCCGTCAAGATGACCATTGCCCGTTACTATACGCCGAACGGACGCTCCATACAGGCCGACGGCATAGTCCCCGACCTTGAAATCCCCTTTGAACCGCAACGGGAACAAGGCGCCAAACCTGTGCGTTTCTTCGGCACGCGTGAAAAAGACCTTTCCAGGCACCTGGAAAACAACAGCAAAAAAGCGGACGAAGAAGCGTGGAAAAACAAGCCCAAGCTTCTGGACGACGACACCAAGGCCTTGTTGGACAAGGACAACCAGTTGCGTATGGCTTTGCAGCTTGTTCGCAACCTGCCCAAGATTTCCGTGGTGCACGGAAGCTGACCGGCAACGCGCGCATGCCGCATGGCTGCCGGCACAAAAAACCGCAAGGGCGGCAAGTCGCCGAAGTCCGGCGGGGGGCCGAATTCCCCGCGGAAGTCTTCAAGCCGCTCCGGGCAAAGTGCGCCTGCAACCTCTCCCAAAAAAGCCGGCAAAGGCCGGCGCCGTAAAAAAAGGGGTACGCGTGCCCCTGTGCTTTGGGCCTTTGTCTCCGGTCTGCTGCTTGCGGGCGCAGGGGTGTTGCTCTTCCATCACTTCATTACCGTGGATCCGGCAGGTCCCCTTGCCGCCTTGCTCCCCGCTTTCACAAGGACTGAGCCGCCGCCTTCCGGGGTGAAGCCCGGAGTGCCGCCGTCCGCTGTCAAGCCGACGGCTTCCCGTTACGCCGCAAAAAGCGAAGCGCCGCCCTCCACCGCAAAACCCGAGGCGGATACCCGCCCGGCAAGGCACAAGCTCACCGACGCGCACGGCGGCGCTGCCGACCATCAAGCTCAACAACGCGGCGTGGAGCCGGAACCCGCCGATCCGGCAACGGAAAAGTCCGTGGCCGCGGCCCTTGCGGATTTAAAGAACCTTCCCTTTGAAGAAGCGGGCACTCTGGATACCGTGCCTCCGACGCTGCCCGGTGCCCCGGCCGAGCCTGATGCGGGCAGGCCGGTTCCGTATGCCCCTGTTGCCCCGTATGCATCCGGGACGGATACGCCGATGCCCGTCGGACCGGGTTCGGGTGTACCGAGTCCCGGCAGGAGGGGGCCGGACGCGGCGCTGCCGCCCGCCGCCTCCGTGCCGCGCCTGCGCGATGCGCGCCTGTGCATCGTCATGGATGATCTGGGCGCGCAACGGCAGCCCACGCAACGGTTGCTGGCCCTGGATTATCCGGTGACCCTGGCTTTCTGGCCGCACGGCCCTTTCACGCGCGAGGGGGCTGAAGCCGCCGCCGCCGCCGGGCGCGAAGTACTCATCCATCAGCCCATGGAGCCTGTGGGGTACCCCGGCGTGCGTCCCGGCCCCAATGTGCTGCTGACGGGCATGGATCCCGGCAGGATACGCGCCGTGCTGGCTTCATCCCTTGTTGCCGTGCCTCATGCTTCGGGGCTGAACAACCACATGGGCTCACGCTTTACCCGGTCTGTCGCGGGCGTGGACGCGGTCATTGAATTTTTGCGCGAACACAGGCTGTTTATGCTGGACAGCGTGACCCATCCAGACTCGGTGTTCGCCGCCGAGGGCAGGCGTCTGGGTCTGGAGCATTACCGCCGCGATGTCTTTCTGGACGTGACGCGGTCGCGCGCCGCGGTGACGGAAGCCTTGCGCAAGGCGGAAAATCTGGCCCTGCGCAACGGCAAGGCCGTGGCCATAGGCCATCCCCTGCCGGAAACCCTGGATGCGCTTGAGCAGTTTGAGAAAACGCGGAATAAAGGCATCCGCATTGTGCGCCTGCGCGATCTGAACCGCTGAGGGGGCGGGGCAGCGCCTCAGGTAATCGGCGTTTTCCAGCGTTTCAACATTGATTTTTTATGCTTCCGGGGCCGGGGCGCGGCCACGGCCCCCGCCGGAGGGGAATGATTTACCAGTCGGCCTTACGCCTGCTCAGGCCGACTCCCCTTATCGGGGATGTGCATTTTCAACATTTAAACGCTCTAAGTCGCCGGGCGCACGGTCACCACGGGGATGGGGGAACTTTTGACTATCCTTTCGGCTACGGAGCCGAACAGGATGCGGTCGATGCCGGCGCGGCCGTGCGTACCCATGACGATAAGGTCGGCCCCGCAGCTTTCCGCCTGGTTCAGAATTTCCTCGGCCGCATAGCCGTTTGCGACTTTGCCTTCCGCCTCGATGTCTTTGAAGTTTGCTTCCACAAATTCCTTCATATTTTGTTCGGCGCCGGTCACAATTTCCGAAACAAAATTTTCTATGGAACTCGGCGGCACATGAAAGCCGACATACTGCGTCAGGGCAGGCGCGATATACACGGCCACCACTTTGGCGGAAAAAGCTTTGGCGAAAGCGACGGCGTGTTCGGCCACCACTTCACTGTGCTGTGAGAGGTCCAGGGCGCAGAGTATGGTCTTGATGTTCCGCATGACGACCTCCTTAGGCAAGGGTTTGCGGATTGCGGCGCCTCGCTGCGGAGCAGCCCGGCAGACGGCGCGTTGCGCCGGGATTGTCCTGCGCATTTCGTCCGCCGGGTCGCCGCGCGGCAAAGCGTTTTGCCCGCGGGCGACGCTCCCGGGACACGCAGTGTTTTAGTCGGGAACCCGAACCCGCTGTCCGGTACTGTAACTATAGCGCATTGCCTGCTTCATCACAAGCGCGGCGGCATTCTTTGCCGCGACAAGGTGGAATATTTTTCCCCCGCGGGCAGAAAGTTCTTATTGCCGACACCGCGAATATCGGGCAAGTATGCGGAAACACGCGAAGGCGTGCAGCCCGCGCTCCCGGCAAAGATTTTGCATAGCCTCTGTGCAGCGGATATTTTACTCCAAATACAGCAGGAAAGGAATTTCTGATGAAAATCAGCAATGAACAACAGCAGGCCGTTCAGGAAATCCGGACGCAGCGTCCGGCGGAGCAGCATGCGGACGCGGGATTCGACCGTATCCTGACCCGCGAGTTGGGCAACGGTCCAGCGCAGGGGACGGAAGCCTCCGGGCGGGCCGATTTGCATATCCCTCCGCGGATTTTGCCGGGGCTCGAAGCAGGCAGGGTTGACGGCACAGGCGCGGCGCTTCCGGCGTTCTCGGAAGAAGCGGCGGACATGGTTGAAGACGTGTTGACCAAACTTGAGGGCTATGCCGCGCAACTCGGCCGCGCCGAAGCCGCCGACTTGCGCACGGCCTTTGCCTCTCTTCGGAACGTGCAGGAGGGGATAAGCGGGTTCAGGGAACGCTTTCCCGGAGAGTCAGCAGGGACGGCCGGGGAACTGATCGACGAACTGGACGTTCTGGCCGTGACCGAAACATTCAAGTTCAACCGCGGGGACTATCTGTAGATCGCCGGGCGGCGGAAAGGGCGTCCTCTCCGGTCCGGCGCGGCGGCAAGACGGATTTTATCCTTCGCGGTGACTATGGGCCAGAGCAGTTTCCACAGCTTCCAGCCCTGCCAACGCGGCGGCAAGACGGACTTCGTCCCTGTAACCTGAGAAGGTCCGGCAAAACGAAGTGATTGCCGGGCCCTGGGGATGGTCCGCAAGGTTGCGCGAGGGGTAGACCGCCGTTGCGAACCAGACGGTGCCCACGGGTTTTTCCGCGCTCCCGCCTCCGGGGCCGGCTATGCCGGTGACGGCCAGAGCCGATGCCGCTCCCGTCGCCGCCAACGCGCCGAGAGCCATGGCCTCGGCCACAGGCCCGCTGACCGCGCCGTGCGCCGTGAGCAGTACTTTGCTTACGCCCAGCAACCGCGTCTTGACGCTGTCGGCATAGGCCACAATGCTTCCGCAAAACCAGCGCGAACTGCCGGGAACGCCTGTACACAACGCGGCGGCAAGACCGCCTGTACAGGATTCCGCCGTACACATCGTCATGTTCCTGGCCAAAAGTTTCCGGCTCACCCGGCCGATAAGCCATAGACCTTCTTCTGGAATTTCCATACGGTATGCCTTGTGTCGAGCGTCATTTCCGGAAACGCACCGGGGTGGCCGCGCCGACCGCGCGGAGGGAAAACAGATGCCGAACACCATGTTCAATGTAGCGTACGGGCGCGGACTTAGGCAAGCACTCTTTGCACGCCCGGCATTGACGCGTGAATCAGTGCAAAACCATGCCGGCGCCTGCAGACTCCGGCACAGGCTTTTTGCCTGCTCGGCACTGGCCCTGCTTCCTGCCGCTGGCCTGCGGAGCGTTGCAGCCCTTGTCTTCCTTGCCGTTCTCGCATTGGGGACCGGAACCGTCCCCGCTGGAGCGGAACCGGTACGCGTGGTTTACGGGTTCGACCGCGAATTCGCGCCCTTCACCTATGAGGAAGATGGCGGCAAACCAGCCGGGTTCGAGATAGAACTGGTGGACGCCGTGTTCCGCGGCACCAAGGCCGAGGTGTTCCATCGGCCCATGCCGTGGTCGCGCATCGGCCTGGAACTGGGCAACGGCGGCATCAACCTGACCACCGGCATGGTGCGCACGGAACAGCGTGCCAAGTTGTATCTTTTTTCGGAGCAAGAACTTTTCCGCTTGCAAATCCGCCTGTTTACCAAGTTATACAACCGCCGCCCGTCCATCGACCAGTTGCGCGGGCAGGCGGTTGCCGTGGAGCAGGGCAGCTATCCGGACACCCTGCTGGAGCAGTACGGCGGATTCAACATCAAGAAATTCAAAAGCCGGGCCGAAGCCGTGCGCGCCCTGCACAACGATGAAGTGCAGGCATATTGCGGTCCGGTGCAGAATACCTATTTCCTCATCAACAAGCAACGCTACGGGGCCATAACCACCATCGGCACGCCGCTGGGTATCACGGAAATGCGGGCGGCCTTCAACCGGAGCAGGGGGGATATTCGCAGCCTGTTCGACGAAGGACTGCGGCAAGTTGTCGCTTCGGGAGAATATGACCGCCTGTACCGAAAATGGTTCGTGCGCGAACTGAACGACCGGGAAAAGGACCTGATGCTGCGCGCCGCGACCGCGGCCGCCGTGCCGGCGTACGCCCCTTACGGCCGTAAGGGTTCCGGCGCGGCCGTACTCACGGCTTCGGGCAAGGTCTACGCGGCCTGCAATGTGGAAAACGCAGACCCGCTCCTGAACCTTTCCGCCTTGCGCGGCGCCGTTGCCAAGGCCGTGTCCGACGGAGAATTTGAACTGCGCGCCGCGCTGCTCACGGATCCTTCCGGCGCGCCGCTTAAATTTTCTCCGGAAGATCTGCAGGTGCTCAGCGAATTCGGCCGGGGCGTGCTGATCCTCACGGGAAAAGCCAAAGGCGGCTTTGAAAGCGTCATGCTCTCCCGCTTGCTGCCGAATCCCGTGCGTCGTGACGTGGAAGGCACGCGGTCCGGCGCTGCGGAAACACACTGACCGGAGCTTGCCCGTTGCGGCCGAGCCACGTTTTTGCAATCGGACATTGGAAGAGAGGCGGAGGAGAGGCTTGACTCCCGTCAATGCCGGGAATACTTTCACGTTCGTCATCCCTGTCGGGAGCGGGCAATTCTCAGGTTTGCAACAGTATTTGCAGGCTCCGGCAGCGGACCGACTACGGAGAGCATAATGCGTATCTGCCTGTATGGCTGTCCGGCGGCACTGCTGCTCACGGTTGCGGTGCATCTGGCCGCAGCCGGTCCTACCGGACCGGAAGACGTCAAGCGCATCGACGCGTCGGGCTTGATCAATCTGGTCGCCGCCGAAAAAGGCAAGATTGTGGTTGTCAATATTTTCGCTTCCTGGTGCCCGCCCTGCCGGGAGGAAATTCCGGGACTGGTCAACCTGCGTAAAGATTTCCCCGCCGACCGGGTCACCTTTATCGGTGTTTCGGTGGACAAAGAACCCAAGGCCTTGTATGCCTATCTGGGCGAGATGCATATCAATTACCCCGTGTTGCTGGCTGCCGGCGATTTTTTGCAACGGACGGGAGTGACTGCCGTGCCGCAACTCTTGGTCTATGACCACAAGGGCGACTTGCAGATCAACCATCGCGGACTGGTGCAGGAGGACGTCCTTCGTTCAGCGCTGAAGCGCCTGCTGGAAAACGCACCGCAGCGCCCGTGAAAACGGTTCTGAGCAGTGCCCGCGTCGCGGATATCAAGGATATCCACGCCCTGCTTCTGAAGGCGGCGGACAAGGGCAGGCTTCTACCCCGGTCCCTTGCGGACCTTTACCGGCACACCCGCGATTTTTATGTGCTCAAGGAGCAGAACGACAGCGTGGTCGGCTGTTGCGCCCTGTCCGTGGTATGGGAAGATCTGGCGGAAATACGCTCGCTGTATGTGCGCGAAGGGGCTCGCCGGCAGGGGTCCGGCAGCCTGCTGGCCGAAGCCTGCATGAAAGAGGCGCGAGCCATGGGCGTCGGCCGGCTTTTTACCCTGACCTACGAAACAGGTTTTTTCGCCCGCTTGGGGTTCAGTGCAACGGACAAGGACGTCCTGCCGCAGAAAATTTGGGCGGACTGCGTGCATTGCCCCAAGTTTCCGAACAACTGCGACGAAACGGCCATGTTGTGCCTTTTGTGACCGGGATGACCGGCGGAAGGAGGACAGTGAGCGTGACCTGCGGGCGTATAAAAAACGTAATGTTCGAAGCCGGGGTAATTCAGGAACGCGTTGCGCGGATGGCGGAAGACATCACCGCCGACTATGCCGGCAAAGATCTGACGGCGATCTGTGTACTCAAGGGTGCCTTCATGTTTTTCGCCGATCTGGTGCGACGTATCCCTTTGGTTGTGGAGACGGATTTTGTGCGCGTAAAAAGCTACGGGGCCGGGGACGCGTCATCGGGCAGGATCGAACTGACCAAAGATGTGGAATGCTCTCTGGCGGACCGTGATGTGCTGATCGTCGAAGACATCGTGGACTGCGGCCTGAGCATGGATTTTTTATTGCGCGAATTTCGCGCACGCGGGCCGAAATCGTTGCGTCTGGCCGCATTGATTGATAAGATGGAGCGTCGATGTGTGCCGGTCCGTGTCGACTACGCGGGCTTTGTCGTGAACGCCGGCTTTCTCGTGGGCTACGGACTGGACTATGCCGAACAGTACAGGACATCGCCGGCGATTTTCCGGCTGAACCTCCAACCCTGACTCGTTGCGCTCATGCTTGTCACCTGCTCCAGATGCGACACCACCTTTTCCCTGTCGGACGAACTGTTCAAGCCGGGGAGAAAGGTGCGCTGTTCCAACTGCCGCTATGTTTTTCCTCTGTATGTCCAGCCTGTCGTGCAAGCCGGGCCGGAGGACCTGCCGCCGCTCTCCGCCGAGGCCCGACCGGACCCCGTTCCCGGAGGACACCCGCGCAAAGCGATGAGCGCGGTACTTTCGTTGATTGCGGCCGTACTGCTGGTGCTCCTCGGCTACGGCGGCTACCTGCTGTACGGTGTACTGTTTTCGGATCCCGGCAACGCTCTTGATAAGGACGCTTCCGCGCCGGACGCGGCGCGGGCCGACTACGAACGCCGCATCAAGAGCATTGCGCTGGAGGACATCCGCCAGTTTCATGTGGACAATGCCTCCGCGGGCAGGATGCTGGTCATTCAGGGCATGGCCGCGAACCGTTCCGACGGGAATAAGGACTACATCGCCGTGGAAGCCTCGCTGCTGGACGCCGACAACAAAGTTCTGAGCAAGGCGGAACAACTGTGCGGAGTACCGCTGACCCTGTTCCAACTTCAGACGCTCGGGCAGGCGGAACTCAAAGAAGCCCTGAACAGCCGCGTTACCATCTTGACCAACAATACCGATGTCCCGCCGGGCGCCAAGACGCCCTTTGTCGTCATTTTTCCCTCTCCGCCCAAGGATGTGCGGACCTTTGAGGTCCGCGTCATTGAAGCCCGCGATTCTCCCGCCCGCAGGCAGGGCGGCTGAGGGTCGGGGCACGGGCGTTTGTGGCCGGGCTCCGCGAACAGTACCGTTGCGCGGCCTGCGGCGCGCATCTTGGGCAATGGCAGGGACGTTGCCCGGAGTGCGGCGCATGGAACACGCTTGAGCCCGTGCAGGTCCGG
Organism: Desulfovibrio sp.; assembly: GCA_031271265.1. Lineage (GTDB taxonomy): Bacteria > Desulfobacterota > Desulfovibrionia > Desulfovibrionales > Desulfovibrionaceae > Frigididesulfovibrio. Next base: position 15,706 of record JAISWB010000112.1, read on the forward strand.
GCCGGAGCCGTCCGGGCCGGACCTGCACGGGCGGAGAGGACGCGCGCGCGGCCGGAAGCGGTTGTGCCCCTGTCCGAAGCGCCGGACCCCGCAGGAACCGTATTCAGCACCGGCACGGCAGCCTTGGACCGCATTCTCGGGGAAGGCTTTGTGCCGGGATCCTGCATGTTGCTGGGCGGCGAGCCGGGCATCGGCAAATCTACGTTGCTGTTGCAGGCAGCCGGGGCCGTGGCGGCTTCCGGACGGCGTGCGGTCTATCTGTCCGGGGAAGAATCCCTGTCCAGGCTCAGGGAGCGGGCCGAGCGCCTCGGCCTGTTGCACGAGCATTTGTACGCCCTGTCCACGACCAGGCTGGAGGACCTGTATCCGTTGCTGGACAGCAAACCGCCGGCGTTGCTGATTATTGATTCCGTGCAGACACTGAGCACTGCATCGGCGGACGGGCTGCCCGGCAACGTGAGTCAGGTGCGGGCTGTGGCGGCGGATCTGGCCGAGCGGTGCCGGCGTTGCAATACCGCCGTGGTTCTTGTCGGCCATGTGACCAAGGACGGCAGTTTGGCCGGACCGCGACTGCTGGAGCATATGGTTGACACGGTGATTTCTCTGGAAGGCGACAGAGGACGGGAGTTCCGCATCCTGCGGGTGCTGAAGAACCGTTTTGGGCCGAACATGGAGATGCTGGTGTTCAGGATGCTCAATAAAGGTCTGGAGCCTGTGGAAGACCCGTCCACGGTTTTTCTCGGCGCGCGTGACGCTTCGCTTTCCGGGGCGGCCGTCGTCATGGCCATGGATGGACGCCGTCCGTTGGCCGTGGAGGTGCAGGCGCTGGTCACGCGCAGTTGGCTGCCCGCGCCGCGCCGCGCCGGGCTGGGCTTTGACGTGAACCGCCTGCATCTGTTGCTGGCCGTGTTGGAAAAACATCTGCGCCTGTCCTTTGCCCAGTCCGACATCTACGCCAAGGTCGGCGGCGGAATGAAGCTCATGGAGCCGGGCATGGATGCCGCGTTGGTGGCGGCGGTCCTTTCCTCGTACTATGATGTCCCGTTGCCGGAAAAGGCGGTTTTCTGGGGCGAGGTGGATCTCAACGGCCGGCTGCGTCCGGTGGAAGGGCATGATTTACGGGAGCGTCAGGCCCGTCGCCTCGGCTATGCGCCTCTGGTGCGGCCTCCCGTCGCGGCAGGGAAGGAGGGTGGAGGCTTCGGCAGTATCACTCAGATTCGTCAGGCTTTTTTTGCCCGCAAGGCCGGCCCGCCCGTCAAAAATCCTGAAAGAGCTTCTTGAATACGCCTCGGCATGCAGGAATGTCTGCGTAGATCGGTAAGCGGCGTTTTCACCGCTTGATGACCTCGTCCGCGGGAGTGTACGCATCCGCGATGCCGAAAGCTTCAGCTACAGGCTTGCATGTAACGGTACCCTTGTACATGTTCAGGCCGTTTTTCAATCCCAGGTTTTCTCTGCACGCTTTTTCCGCGCCGTGGGCGGCCAGCAGCAAACCGTAACGCAACGTCGCGTTGTTCAGGGCAAAGGTTGATGTGCGGGCATAGGCGCCGGGCATGTTGGCAACGCAGTAGTGAACGACGTCGTCAAGCACATAGACGGGGTCGCTGTGCTTGGTTGCGCGCGTGGTTTCGCAGCAACCGCCTTGGTCGACGGCAACATCCACGAGCACCGATCCGGGCTTCATGCGTTTGAGATGCTCACGCCTGACAACCTTGGGCGCCGCCGCGCCGGGCAGCAGCACCGCGCCCACGACGATGTCCGCCGTTTTCAGGCAATCTTCGATATAGGCATGATCGCTGAACAGCGTCCGAACATTCGCCGGCATAATCTCGCCGAGATATTCCAGGCGCTTCAGGTCAACATCCAGAACGGTCACACGGGCACCGAGTCCGGCGGCAACACGGGCGGCGTTGCTGCCCACTACTCCGCCGCCGAGAACCAGCACCTCGGCGGGAGGCACGCCGGTAACGCCCGTAGCCAGCAAACCCCGTCCCCCGTGAGGCTTCATAAGATAATACGCCCCCATGAGGGGCGCCATGCGTCCGGCAACTTCGCTCATGGGCTTGAGCAGCGGGAGCGAATGTCCTTCGGTCACGGTTTCATAAGCCAGGGCTATGATTTTTCGCTCCATGCAGGCTTCCGTCAGCGCCCTGTCGGCCGCGAAGTGGAAATACGTGTACACGAGCTGGTTTTCACGCATCCTGCTGTATTCTTCGGGCATGGGCTCCTTGACTTTCACAATCATGTCGGCCTTTGCCCATACGGCCGCGGCCGCGGGTAGAATTTCGGCTCCGGCCTCCGCGTATTCTTCGTCGCCTACGGCAGATCCCAGCCCCGCGCCTTTTTCGATGCATACGGAGTGACCGGCCGCAACATAGGCCTGGACTGCGTTCGGGGTCAGGCCCACCCGGTTTTCATTGTCCTTGATTTCTTTCGGACAGCCGATGTGCATCATTGTTTCAGTGCGGAAACCCCGGCATGCGGGCCGAGGAGGAAGCACTGCCTCCAAAGCTTGTTTCCGTAAGTTATAAAAAGGAATAAAATCTCATTTGCGGAATAAGTATGCCGGCTTTGCGGCAACGTCAAAACATTTTTTGTTGCCCTTGTCGTGAGCACGGGCGATACGGGCGATGGAAACGATACTTCCCCGGCGCCTGGGCAAGCAGGCACCGGGGAAGATGAGGGGGGTCCGGGAGAAACCGTTTCCCCGGCGGGAGTCGGCCTTAGCGGATGCAAGGCCGACTGGGCAGCGCCCCGGCGTGGACCGGGGCAGTGCCCCGGCCTCCGGAGGCATACAAAATCAATCCGGAAAGGTTTTAACTGCCTGCCTGCCGTTTCAGTACGCGTGATCCGACTGCAGCGACTTTTCCGTGACTCGCTCGGCAAAGAGCTTGTAGACCCATGACTGGTAGATAAGAACCACCGGTACGCAGATCAGGGCCACGCAGAGCATGATGGTCAGGGTAAGCTGTGAGGACGAAGCCTCCGTAACGGTTATGCTGTATTCCGGCTTGATGCTGGAGAAGACGATGTTGGGAAACATACCGATGACGCCGAACAAGGTCACGCAGAGCATAAAGCCGGCGCTGGAGGCAAAGGCGCTGATGTGTTTTCCGGCTTGCAGCATAATGCGTATGGAAAACAGCATAATGACCGCCAGCAAGGGGATGATGCCCAGAACCGGCGTCTTCAGGTAGATGGAATAGAGCGGCGTATAGAAGGCCGTAGCCACAAGAAACGCCACCGCTATGCCGGCCAGGGGCAACCAGAGTTTGTGCGCGCAGGCTTCGGCCCTGGAGCGCAGGATTCCCTCCGATTTCAAGTTCAGCCAGAGCGCGCCGTGCACGGCAAACATGACGACAAAGAAGATGCCGCCCAACAGCCCGTAAATATTCAACAAGCTGAGCAGGTTGCCGGTGTATACGCCGTTTTCGTTGATGGGGATGCCCTGAAAGAGTCCGGCAAAGGCCACGCCCAACAACAGGGCAGGGACGAAGTTGCCGAGAAACTGGAAAACATCCCAGACTTTTTTCCACTGCGGGTCGTTAATCTTGTTGCGGAATTCAAAAGATACGGCCCGGAAAATCAAGGCAAAGAGCAGGATGAGCAGGGGCGCGTACAGGGCGCTGAACAGCACGGCATAAGCAGTCGGGAAGGCGGCGAAGGTGACGCCGCCGGCGGTGATCAGCCAGACTTCGTTGCCGTCCCAATACGGTCCCGCCGCATTATACATGATGCGGCGCTCATCATCCGTGCCGGCCAGAAAGGGCAGCAAGGTTCCCATCCCGAGGTCGAAGCCGTCGAGAATGAAATAAATGGCCCAGAGCAGGCCCCAGAGCAGGAACCAGATGATCTGCAGGAGTTCGTGCGAAAGTATATCCGTCATATAACTATCCTTATCGGGATCCGGAAGTTCGGATGCTTAAAGGTCAGGCAACGCCGGCAACATGCCCGGCCGGTTCCGGTCCTCTCATGGCATATTTGCGCAACAGCCATATATCCAGAACGCCGAGGCAACCGTAAACAACGATAAACGCGGCGAGAGACAAGGCCACCGAAGAGGCCGGTACCGCCGATATACCCTGTACGGTGAGCATGGTTTTGTTCACTATCCAGGGTTGGCGGCCTACTTCGGCCACGGTCCAGCCGGCCATAAGGCAGATATAGGGCAGCGGTATGGCCCAGGCAAGGGCGCGGGCGATTTTCGGATGCTCCCCGATGTCTTTGCGCCGGAGCCAGGCGACTACGGCCAGAACGAAGAAGACCGCAGCCAGTCCTATCATGAGCCGAAAGGAGAGGAAAGTGGGAAGCACGGGCGGGATCGCATCCTCGGGCTTCAGGGGGCGTATGATTTTTTCGCCGTCGGCCATGACGACCACCGGGGCATCGGCCTTGTAACCTGTTTTAGCGGCAAACTCGGCAAAATCCGATGCGCCGATCTGGTTGAGACCGGCCACTTCGGCCTGCGTATCGCCGTATGCCAGGAAACTCAGCATGCCGGGCACGGGCAGGGCTTCAAAATAATTGCGCCTGTTTTTCTCGTCCGGAAACACCAGCAGGTACAGGGGCGCGGACTTGGTGCTTTCCCAGTGGGACTCCATGGCAGCGAGTTTGGCGGGCTGATACTTGGTCACGGTTACGCCGTGGCTGTGTCCCTGCAAAGGCAGGGCAACGGCGAGTATCAGAGTCCAGGTAGCGGCCAGTTTGAAAGAGCGGTCGAAAAAGTCCTTTTCGTTGTTCCGCACCAGATGCAGGGCGGAAATACCGAGGACGAAGAAGCCGGCCAACAGCCATGCGCCGAGGATTGTATGCGCATACTGGCTCCAGGCAAAGGGGTTGGAGATAACGGTCCAGAAATCAATCAGCACGGCCTTGCCGTTGACGAATTCGGAGCCTACGGGATTCTGCATCCATCCGTTGGCGATGATGATCCACAGCGCGGAAAGGTTGCTTGCAAAGGCAACGGCCCAGATGGCGAAACAGTGAACTTTCTTCGACACCTTGTCCCAGCCGAAGTGCCAGACTGCTATGAAGGTCGACTCCAGAAAAAAGGCGAGGGTGGCCTCAATGGCCAGAATGGAGCCGAAAATGTCTCCGACTCCCTTGGAATAGTTCGCCCAGTTGGTGCCGAACTGAAATTCCAGGCTGATGCCTGTCACTACGCCCAAGGCGAAGTTGATCAGAAACAGTTTTCCCCAGAATTTCGCCATCCGCTTGTACTGCTCGTTGCCTGAACGCACGTACAGGGTCTCCATGACAGCCAGGAGAACCGACAGGCCCAAGGTGAGCGGCACAAAAATAAAATGGAAAAAGACCGTTACCGCGAACTGCAGACGCGACAACATAACTACATCCATACCTGGACTCCTTGGCTTGAGGTCGGCGCGGGCAGAAAATCTGCCTTGGCGCATTTTTTAGATACACTGCGCTCCCGCGGGAAAGCGAAGCAGCCCGCAGGGTTTCCTTATCGATAATCCGTCTCGGTCTTGTTTGCCTATGTAGCATACTTTACTGCAAGTGGCAAGAAGGTATTCGGCAGGGTATGCCGGAAGCGCAAGGATAAAGAATATATCATATTGAAATATTATGATAAAATTTTTAAAAGAAGTTATGGAGCAAGTCTCGTATCCGGCTCCGGAGAAGCCGGGCGTTGCCCGGCCGAATGATGGGAACTGCAGGTACTGCAGCGCCAAGTCTACGGATTCAGGGATAAAAATTTTCCAAACTCAGGATATCGGTTGTTGTATGAGGCCAAGTACGCTTATGCAACAATCAGGAGAATATCATGTTGCCGGGCGCCGTTGAGCGTTTCCTCGGTTGCCGTTGCTGCATAATCAACAGAATCTGGTTGCACATCAATTCACGGAGGCATCCGCCTTGAAGAGAAAACCGCTTGATCGGCGTCCGTCCGCACAGACTTTTTCCGCGTCAGCCTGTCCATGAAAATATACACTACAGGCGTGGTATAGAGGGTCAACAACTGGCTGACCAGTAAACCGCCCACGATGGTGATGCCCAGCGGCGTGCGCAGTTCCGCGCCGTCGCCCCTGCCCAGCAGCAAAGGGAGCGCTCCGCCCACCGCGGCCATGGTCGTCATCATGATCGGCCGGAAACGCAGCATGCAGGCCTTGTATACGGCCGCTTCCGCTGAAAGTCCTTCGCCGCGTTGCGCTTCCAGAGCAAAATCAATCATCAGGATGGCGTTTTTTTTGACGATCCCGGCCAGCAGCAAAACGCCGATGAAGGCAATGACCGTGAATTCCGCGCCGAACAGCATCAGTCCCGAAAGGGCGCCCACTCCGGCGGACGGTAGGGTGGAAAGAATGGTCAGAGGATGGATCAGGCTTTCATATAGAACACCCAGCACGATATACAAGGTAAGCAACGCCGCGAGGATCAGGAGAGGCTGATCGCGCAGTGCTGAGGCAAAGGCCCCGGCCGTGCCGGAAAAGGAACCGCGTACCGCTTCCGGCACCCCGATTTCTTCCATGACTGCGCGAATCCTCTCCTGTACCTGGGAAAGAGCGGTGTCCGGCAACAGGTTGAACGAAATGGTGGCGGCCGTAAACTGCCCCTGATGCGACACGGAAAGAGAGGTCAGGGATGGGGAAAATTCGGCAAGGGCGTTCAGCGGGACCAGACGTCCCGTGACGCTTTCCGTCACCGAAGCCGTATACAGCGACGACCCGGCATTTCCGGAAAGCCCCGCGCGCGCGGTTCCCTGCGTCCGCTGCGCTTCCGCGCCGGCCGGAACATACAGGTAAAACAGCCCTTCCGGCCCTTGGAGATAGGGGTCGGCATACTCCATGACCACACGGTACTGGTTGACGTCCGTGTATATGGTCGAAGCAAGGGCCTGACCGAAAGCCAGCCCCAGCGCCGTGTCCACCTGCCGCTGCGTGATGCCGAGCCTTGCGAGCACCTTCCTGTCGACGGTGACCATGGTTTGCAGCCCGCGCGTTTCCTGATCCGAGTTAACGTCCACAAGACCGGGAATGCGCCGGAAGGCCTCGGTTACGAGCGGGGTCCAGCGACGCAGCAGGCCCAGGTCGTCGCTCTGCAGGGTGAACTGGTGTTCCGCGCGGGCACGCCTGCCGCCTATGCGCAGATCCTGCATGGGAGAAAGAAAGAGTTCTCCGCCCGCGACCCCGGCGAGTTGTCCGCGCAGTTCGTTGATGACTTGCGCGGCTGATTTTTTACGATCCTGCGCCGGCCCGAGCGTGATGAAAACCATGCCGGAATTGCGCTGTCGCCCGCCCGTGAATCCTCCCACCTGCGCCACATCCGGATGAGAACGCACGATGTCCATCAGGCGGATCAGCTTGGGCTGCATGGCCTGGAACGAAATGCTCTCGTCCGCCCGGATCATGCCGAAAATCTGCCCCACATCCTGCTGGGGGAAAAAGCCCTTGGGTATAATGATGTAGAGATACACATTGAACCCCACGGTCAGCAAGAGCAGGAGCAAGGTGATGCGCTTGTAACGCAGCGCGACGGCCAGAGTGCGCGCGTAAGCGCCAAGCATCCTCTCCGTGAAGCCGCCTCGAAAACGTCTGAAGCCGACAAGCAGCGCCTCTGCCGGGCTGCGCGATCTGTTGTCTCCGCGCTCCGCGGCGTACCGGGACTCCTGCTCGCAGACTTCGGATACTGCATTGCCGTCCCCACGCTCCGCGGGACGCCCGGTATGCCTGCCGGGCTTCAAAAGGGCGGCGCAGAGCATGGGCGTCGAAATCAGGGAAATAACCAGGGAGACCAGTACGGCGGCGGACAAGGTGACCGCGAATTCCCGGAACAGCCTGCCCAACAGTCCTCCCATGCCGAGGATGGGAATGAATACCGCCACCAGCGATATGCTGATGGAAAAGACGGTGAACGCGACTTCGCGGCTGCCGAGCAACGCGGCCTGCACGGCGTGTTTTCCGTTTTCCATGTGTCTGACGATGTTCTCCGTGACCACGACGGCATCGTCCACCACAAAACCCGTGGCCACCGTCAGCGCCATTAGCGAGAGATGGTTCAGGCTGAAGCCGCACAGATACATTACGGCAAAGGTACCGGCCAGGGAGGCGGGCACGGCGACGGCAGGGATAAAGGTGGCCCGGACATTGCGCAGGAACAGGAACACTACGAGAACGACCAGACACATGGAGAGCAGCAGGGCGCGTTCCACTTCCCGCACGGAAGCGGCAATGGACGGGGAACGATCCATGGTGATCGTGAAATCCACGCTTTCCGGCGCCCATGAGCGCAAGGTCGGCAGAATGTCGCGCACGCGGCGCACGGTTTCAATGATGTTTGCTCCGGGTCGTTTGTAAATTACCAGGAGAATTGCCGGCTTGCCGCCCGCATAGCCGATGTTCCTCTTGTCTTCAACGTCTTCGCCGACTTCGGCTACATCGGACAGGCGCACTATCGCGCCGTCCGTACGACGGATAACCACCGAGGCGAAATCTTCGGCCCGGCGCAGACGGTCCTCGGCCCCTATGCTCAGGCGGCGTTCCCCGTTGTCGAGTATTCCCTTGGGGCTGTTGACGTTTGCGCGCATTATGGCGGAGCGCACCTCTTCCAGGGAAAGTCCCCGGCTGTGCAGAGCGCCGGGGTCGATTTCCGCGCGCACGGCCGGCAGGGAAGAGCCGCCGACCGTCACTTCGCCGACGCCGTAAACCTGCGAAAGCTTCTGCACGAAAACCGTGGAAGCCACGTCGTACAGTTCGCCGAGGGTGAGGACGTTCGACGTCAGGCCGATGACCATGACCGGAGCGTCCGCCGGGTTGCTTTTATGATAGCTCGGGTTGCGCGGCATGGAGGGTAGAGTGGACACTGCCGCGTTGATCGCTCCCTGCACGTCGCGGGCCGCCCCGTCGATGTCGCGGGAAAGGTCGAACTGCAAAACTATGCTTGTGCTGCCTTGCGAACTGGTAGACGTCATTTCCGTGATGCCCGCGATGCGTCCCAGCGCGCGTTCAAGGGGCGTGGCCACCGTGGCCGCCATACTTTCAGGGCTTGCCCCCGGCAGACTAGCCTGTACCCGGATGGTGGCGAAATCCACCTGGGGCAGGGGCGCGACCGGCAGCAGGGTGTATGCCGCAAGGCCCACCATGACTATGGCCGCCGTGAGCAATGTGGTGCCGACGGGACGGAAAATGAAGATTGCGGAAAGGCTCACGGCTCGAACTCATTAGAGCGCTTAACACTGCTTTTGTCTGCCTCCGGCGGTCGGGGCGCTGCCCAGTCGACCTTGCGCCGGCGCAAGGTCGATGATTTCCCCCGGACTCCCTCATTTAAGGGCATGTCCGCGCTTGGGCCGAAGCCGGCCGGGAAACTTTGCGGGAGGTGCGGTTCTCCGTTTGTCTGCCCGGATAGATAGCGCAGGCAACTCTCCGCGATCAGGCGGGCTTTCGGAATGACGTGCATGCGCAAAACGCGCTTTTTTTCTTCCAGCAGCAGTTCCGCATGGGCGGGAGCATCGCTCAGGCCGCCGTGCTCCATAAACGCCACATACTGCGGTACAACGGCCAGATTGTCCGCCGTCAGCAGGCGGGTCGTGAATTCCAGGTCGCCGGCTATCCTGAAGGAAGGGTCGAAACGCTGCTCCCGGAACAACTCCGCGCGGATGAAGGTCGCGGGGAAAGGCAGCCCGACGCCGCGCAGCAAAAGGCTGTACATGTCCGTCAGGCTGTTGCGTATCCTGGTTTTCGGGCGTCCGTTCCTGCCCAGGATAAGACCGCCGGCGGCAAAGGCCGTTTCCGGCGGCAGGGCGGCAAGATGCTGCGCGCAGCATGCAAGAACGGTATCCGCCGGCAAAAAGTCGTCCGCGCCGAGGAACAGCACCCAATCGCCGCGTATGCCGCCGTCCAGCGCCCGGTTCCAAGCGTCGTACAGGCCGTTGTCCGCCGAACTGCTCCAGGTGATGCGGCGTTCGTATTTTTTCAGGATTTCCACGGTGCCGTCCTCGGACGCCCCGTCTTTTACCACAATTTCGCAGTCACAGCCACGTTGCGCCAGAACGGAATTCAGGGTTCTGGGCAGAAAACGCGCGGCGTTCAATGTCGCCGTGATGATGCTGTAACGCATGGCGGTAGTCCTGCACGGCGGCCGGCGCCGTTCAGCGTACGGTTTACGGAGTATTCGTCACGGTTTTATGGAGTGTTGCCTGCCGTTTTCCGCATTATTGTTCCGAAGCGGCGTCCCGCTCTGTCGAAAGCCAGATAAATGACCGGGGTTGTGAACAGGGTCAGGACCTGACTGACCAGCAGACCGCCGATCATGGTCACGCCCAGGGGCCTGCGCAGTTCCGAGCCCATGCCGTCGCCGAGCATCATGGGCAGGGCGCTGAACAGGGCGGCAAAGGTGGTCATGAGAATGGGGCGCAGGCGCAGCAGACAGGCTTGATGAACGGCATCACGCGGGCTTTTGCCTTCATGCCGTTCGGCATCCAGAGCGAAGTCGATCATCATGATGGCGTTTTTCTTGACGATGCCGATGAGCAGGATGATGCCGATGATGCCCGTGATGCCGAGATCCATAGCGCAGGCGAGCAAGGCAAGCAATGCTCCGACACCCGCCGAGGGCAGCGTGGAAAGTATGGTTACCGGGTGGATGTAATGTTCGTACAGCACGCCGAGCACAATGTACATGGTCAGCAGGGCGGCCAGAATCAACAGCAGCGTGCCGGAAAGGGACGCCCGGAAGGCCCCGGCGGCGCCTTCAAAGGTCAGGGGCAGGCTTGCCGGCAGCCCGATTGCCTTTGCCGTTTCCTCAACGGCGTCGACCGCGTCGCCCAGACTGTAGCCTGCTTCCAAATTGAAGGAAACCGTGGCCGAGGGAAACTGACCCTGCCTGTTGATGACCGTGGGACTCTCGCGTTCTTCCACGCGGGCCAATGAGGTCAGCGGCACCATGCTCCCGTCCGCGCCTTTGAGGTAAATGTGCCGGAAACTTGAGATATCGCGGCGGAACTCCGGCTTGACCTCCAAAATGACCCGATATTGGCTGCTCTGGGTGAAAATGGTGGAGATCATACGCCGCCCGAAGGCGTTGTACAGGGCGTTGTCGACGGCCGATGCCGAGATCCCCAAGGAACCGGCCCTGTCGCGGTCGATAATCAGGAAGGCTTCCGTGCCGTCCGCCTGGAGATCCGAGGCAACGTCGGCAAGCTCCGGGCGTTGGTTCAGGGCGGCGAGCAGACGGGGAACCCATACCTTGAGATTGTCCGTGTTCAGGGATTCCAGGCTGAACCGGTACAGGGTGCGGGATACCTTGTCTTCAATGGTGATGTCCTGGGCGGGTTGCATGTACAGGGTGATACCCGGCAGGCTTTCCAGGCGCGCGTTCAGTCGCCGGATGATCTCCGGCGCGCGGCTTGCGCGCTTGTCCAACTCTTTCAGGTTGATGGACATGCGCCCGCTGTTCAGGGACGGGTTATTCCCGTCGACGCCGATAAAGGAGGACAGGCTCTCGACATCGGGGTCTTCCAGCACAAGGGCGGCAAGTTCGCGTTGCTTGCGGGCCATGGCCTGGAAACCTATGTCCTGAGCAGCCTCGGTGATGCCGGAGATCAACCCGGTGTCCTGTACCGGGAAGAAGCCCTTGGGTATGGTGATATACAAGACTACGGTCAGCGCCAGGGTTCCGGCGGCGACCGCCAGGGTCGCTCCCTGGTGATCCAGCACTTTCAGCAGCAGACGGTCGTAGAGATTCAGAACGCCTTGCCACACGGCGCTCCGGCGTTCCCGCCCCTTGGACGGCGGCGGCAGGATATACGCGCACATCATGGGCGTAAGACTCAAGGAAAGCGCCGCGGAAAGCAGGATGGATACAGCCAGGGTCACGGCGAATTCCCGGAACAGCCGCCCGACGATATCGCCCATGAAGAGCAGAGGAATGAGCACGGCGACCAGTGACACGGTCAGGGAAATGATGGTGAAGCCTATTTGCCCGGATCCGTCCAGGGCGGCCTGCAGGGGACTTTTGCCCGCTTCCGCGTGTCTGTTGATGTTTTCCGTCACGACTATGGCGTCGTCCACCACAAAGCCGGTGGCTATGGTCAGGGCCGTCAGCGTGAGATTGTTGACGGAAAAACCGAGAAAATACATCATGCTGAAGCTGCCCACCAGGGAGAGCGGGACCGCGATGCCGGGGATGATCGTCGCCGGCAGGCTGCCCAGAAAGAGAAACATGATGACGATGACCATGAGTACCGCCGATACCAGTTCGAAACGCACGTCGGCGACGGTGGTTCTGGTGGAGACGGTTCTGTCCGTCAGGATTTCGAGGTTCACGCCGCCGGGAAGCGCGGCGCGCAGGGTGGGCAGGATGTGTTTTATATCGTCGGCGACCTTGATGATGTTCGCGCCCGGCTGCCTGTGGATGTTGATGATGACGGCCGGCGTCGTGTTGTGCCAGGCGGCCAGATATTCGTTTTCCGCCCCGTCCGTGAGATCGGCCGCCATGGACAGGTAGACGGGGGCGTTGTTTCTGTAGCCGATGATCAATTGTCGGTATTCGTCGGCGCTGCGCAATTGGTCGTTTGCGTCTATGGTCATGGAACGCTCGGGTCCGTCAAAGCCGCCCTTGGCTATGCTCACGTTGGCGTCGGCAACGGCGTTCCCGACGTCGTCCAGGGAAAAGCCCAGGGAAGCCAGCATCCGCGGGTCGATCTGCACGCGGACAGCCGGTTTTTGTCCACCCGACAGGCTGACCAGCCCGACGCCGGATATCCGGGAGATGTTTTGCGCCAGCCGGGTGTCTATCATGTCCTGCAGGGCGGGCAAAGTCATGCCCGCGGCGGAGGCGGCCAGAATCATGATCGGCGGGTCGGCCGGGTTGACTTTGTTGTACACGGGAGGGTTGGGCAGATCCCGCGGCAGGTAGCCTGCGGCGGCGTTGATCGCCGCCTGTACCTGTTGTTCCGCCGTGTCCAGGCTCATTTCCAGTATAAAGCGGAGGGTGATGACCGAGGCCTCGGCGGAACTCTGCGAAGACATGCGGTCAAGGCCCGGCATTTGTCCGAACTGGTTTTCAAGAGGCGCGGTGATGCCCGAGGCCGTCACTTCCGGGCTTGCGCCGGGATAGAACGTGACGACCTGTATGGTGGGGTAATCTATCTCCGGCAACGCCGAAACGGGTAGATTGCGCAGGGCGAGCAGTCCGGAAAACAGGAGGGCGGCCGTGAGCAGGGAGGTTGCCACCGGGCGCGTAATAAAAAGGCGTGAAGGATTAACCATAGGCCTTACATCCGGGCTCAGGTTCAAGATATCTGCGGCATCGTTCCGGAAGACGGTTTTGATCGGGGCGGATACGCATCGGGTTTCTCCCGATGCGGGCCGGACCCCCGGTTACTTTCGTCGCTGAGGGCGGCAATGACGGCGGCCGCCTTGCTTTTGCCTATGCCCGGCACCTCGGCCAGTTGTTGTTCACCCGCCTCCAGCATGGCGGGTAACGAGCCGAAATGGTTGTACAGGGCGCGCGTCAGGTGCGGTCCAATGCCGCGGACGCCGGCAAGTTTGCCGGTGAAAGCTGCTGCCGACCGCGCCTTGCGGTGCTGTCTTACGGCAAATTTGTGGGCCGCATCGCGCACGCGTTGCAGGTAGAGAAGTTCCGGACAGCCGGGAGGAAAGTTGAGCGGCTTGCCGCGCCCGGGCACAAAGATGCGGTCCGCTGTGTTGCCCGCGCGCCGGTCGATCCCGCCGCGTTCGTTTCGGGCTTTGGCGATGGAGGCCAGGATGCAGGCCGCGTCCGGCCCGTTCCCGGTTGTGATGTTTGCCGCGTTGAACACCTGAAAAACAGCGGCAAGCTGCCCTTTGCCGCCGTCGACGAGAATCAGGTCGGGAAAGGGCTGCTCCGCGGCATCGGAAATTCTGCGGCCGGCCCAGGCTGCGAGAGCGGCGTAATCGTCGCCTTTTCCGGCCGCGTCCGGCTCCGCATCAAGATTGTAGACTCTGTAGGCTTTGAACACCGGCCTTTCGTCTTCAAAAACCGCCATGCCCGCGCGCGTGTTGCTTCCCGAAATATGTGAAATATCGACAACTTCAATGCGTCGCACAGGTTTTGCCGCCTGGAAGCGCCGGCGCAAAAGGTCGGCAGTCCGCTTGCGGGCCGCGGCCGCCGCGGCAGTGCGGGCATTGGATTCGGCCATCAGGGTCAGGCTGTTTTCATCCGGCCCGGAAGGAGGGGCAATACGCACAGGACCGCCGCGCAGATCCGACAGGGCGCGTTCCAGAGCGTGGAAGGGTTCCTCGTCGCTTCCCGGGATACGCGGCGCGACGATGCGCGGCGGTATGCTTTCCCCGAAAGCATCACATTGCGCGTAATATTGGGTCAGGAAATCGTCCAGCAGGTCGGGCGCGTCTTCCGGGGCGAGTCCCGGCCAGAAAAAGTTGCGCCCGTCCTGCAACAGTCCGCCGCGCACGAACAGCAGACCCAGCGCCGCGCCCTCAGCCAGAGTCGCCTGCCCGACGATATCCAGATCGGTATTTTCATCCAGCACGACGGATTGCCGCTCTACGGTTTTTTCCAGGGAACGGATTTGATCGCGCAGCGCCGCCGCCTTTTCGAAAAGCAATTCCCGCGAGGCAATGTCCATCTCGCGCTTTATCCCGGTCACGAGTTTGCGCGTTTTGCCGGAAAGCAGCAACTGCACCTGATCCAGAATACCGCGGTAGGTTTTGGGCGGAACGGATATGACGCAGGGAGCCAGACATTGTCCCATGTCGTGGTACAGGCAGGGACGGGTTCGGTTGCCGAACGCCGTATCGCGGCAGCGGCGCAACGGGAAATTCCTGTGTATGAGGCGCAACGTGTCGCGCGCCGCCTGCCCGGAAGAAAAGGGACCGAAGAGCTTTGCCCCCGCGCTTTTGTTGCCGTGTTTGGATCTGCGTACGATTTCCACCCTGGGGTAAGGGTGGTCGCGGCCGATGCGGATGAGCATGTATTCTTTGTCGTCCCTGAGGATGATGTTGAAACGCGGGCGGTGTTTTTTTATCAGCCCGGCTTCCAACAGCAGGGCTTCCTTTTCCGTGCCGGTGCGCAGAATGTCTATGTTCCGCGCTTCATCCAGCATAACGCGCGTTTTCGCGGGCAGGGAAGCGCCGGCGCGAAAGTAGGAAGACAGGCGTTGGCGCAGGTTGCCTGCCTTGCCTATATACAGGATACGGCCGTCGGCGTCCTTGTACAGATAGACGCCCGGACCTGTGGGGAAAAGCGAAAGATCCGGCTTTTGCATGGTTCAGAAGGCAAGCGTCGGACGGTGTCCGGGCAGGGACAGTCCCTTTCCCGGCAGCGCCTCGCGGCGTATGACGGAGAACATCACCGGGCGAAATGCGTTTTGGCCAGTTCCCGCATGGCGGTTTCCGGGCGTTCTTTTTTGGATGCTATGGCCGTTATGGTATAGGTGGGCGCATTCACGGTTATCCAGACGGAACCGAAACCGGCCTGCGCTAGGGTGCCGGTGAGCGCGCGGGCGGTGAATCCGCATTTGTTGGCGTGCCTGATGTAGCCCGCCGCGAGAGCGGGGCGGAAACCGTAAAGAATATCCAGCGGGGCCACCGGTCCGGCGGCTGATTCATAGGCGGGTTCCAGAAGTTTGTCGCCGGCGATCAACGCGCAGGCCGAACGTAGATCCACGCAATGCACCACAAGGTAACCGTTGTCCTTTAGGACCCGGTGCAGGTTGCGCAAGGCGGGAAGCACTTCGTGCGCGTACAGCCTCTCCAGGCTGTAGGCGGTGAAAACGGCGTCGAAGGATTCGCCCGCAACGGCATCCATGTGCAACATGTCCGCCTGGATATCGGGACGGACTTCTGGATTGTCGTCCATGCGGACTTCATCCCACGCATCCGTCGCAAATTCCCGCGTGGTGCGGGATTTGTCGCTGTTGCCGCTTGCGGCATGGAGAAATCCGGCAGGCATGCGTTCCCTTTTGCCCGTGAGGGCGGACGATGTGCATACAATCATTTGCCTAAGGGTCGTACCCTGCGGTTATACCCTGCTTATCCTGTTTGGGCAAGCGGGCGGCGGATGAAAAAAACGGGCAGGGCAGGCGTAGAGTATTCTTATGAAAAATCCAGACCGACAGGGTTAGGTGCGGAACCCCGACTGCGCGGTGCTTCCGCCGGATGCGCCCGCACCTGTGGAAGAGAGCCGCAAAAGCAGGCATGAACGGCCACATTGCCAAGTGCCCGGACGTGGATGAACTGAAAAGGGTCGTGTATGAAAAGCTGCACGGTCATGGTTCAATGCTGTAAAAGCGGCGGTACGGAGGAGTGTTGCGAGGCGGCATTATCCGGCGGAGGCGCGTGTTGTACCGGCGATACCGGGAGTTTTTCCCGTCTTTTTCCGACTTCCGGCGGGTTTTTTTTTCGCCTCGGCAGCATCTACCCGCGCATAGGCGTCGCGCAGCAGCCTGCCTGCCTCATGCAGGCGCACCTCCTTGCTGGGCGCGCCCAGCACAATGCTGACCAGGCGGGTATTGCGGTAGCGCGCCGTGGTGATCAGGTTGTAGCCTGATGACGCCGTATACCCGGTTTTCAGGCCGTCCACGCCCTCAACATGTCCCAGCAGGGGGTGGGTGTTGGGCCTCAGGCTCTGAAGATCCAGGTACGGCCGTGAATGAAAAAGCCCCAAGGCTCCCGGGTGGGCCGCAAGGTAACCCCGGGTCATGGCCAGCAGGTCGCGCGCCGTACTTTGTTGCCCTTGGGCGGGCAGGCCGTGCACATTCTTGAACACGCTGCGCGTCATGCCCAGCGCTTTGGCTTTGCGGTTCATCAAGCGCACAAAGGCCTGTTCCGATCCGGCAACGTACTGCGCCGCAGCGACGGCGGCATCGTTGCCGGAGGCTACTGCCATGCCCCTGAGCAGGTCGCGCAGGCGCACGCGTTGCCCGGCGTGCAGATTGATGGTAGAGCCGCCCGTGCCGGCGGCTTTGCTGCCGACCTGCACCATGCCGTCCATGGACAGTTTGCCGGCCTTGACCTGATCGAGAATCACGAACATGGTCAGTACCTTGGTCAGGGAAGCCGGGGCAATCGGGCGGTCCGCGTTGTAGGCACTCACTACTGTTTTGCGCGTCAGATCCACGGTGATGTAGGCTTTGACCCCGGCAGGCGCGCTCTTGCCCGCTTTGCCTGTTGTTTTACTCCGTGCTGCCGCGCTTTTCTTCCTCTCGGCTTTTTTTCGGACGACCGCATCGGGCCTGCTTGCCGCGTTCTTTTTTTTCTCTTCGGCCATCCGCACGGCCGGCGCGTCAGGCTTTTTTTTTGCAGGGCCGGCGGTTGTTTTGTGCCGCGCCTCCTTGATGCCGCCATTCTGCGCCGCTGCCGTGTCGGCAGGTGCCGCAAGGCAACAGGGCAGAAGCACGAGCAGTACGGCGCTGCAACGCATGAATCCGCGCAGGCGCGGGGTAAAGAAACGCGAAAGCATGCCGGACTCTAGATTTTATTTAGACTTTACGCAAGAAAAATCGCAACATTGCGCGTACCCCGCACACATCCCATGACATGCTTTGTCTGCGGCCGGGAATTGGCCTATACGCCCAGACTATCGGCCGGACCGGATACCTTGCTGTTTTGTTCCGAACAGTGCCTGCGCGCGCATGTCAAGGATATGCGCGAAATTCCCGAATGGCGCGCGGCTGCGGATGATCTGCGCGCAGCGGGCGATCCCGGTTTTCCTTTTCAGGTGTACTCCGGCAGGCTGAGAAAATATTTCCGTTCCCATTTCGAAAAAGAGTTTGCCGAATTTGTCGTGCAACATTGGCGTGAACCGGTTTTTTACGAACATCAGGCCATCAGCATAGATGCCGAGCGGCAGCTTATTCCGGATTTTTGGTTTCCCAGGCGCAGTGTCTGGATTGAACTGAAAGGTTCTTGGTATGGGAACGCACGGTCAAAAATGAAATTTTTGGAAGCTCAAGATATTGTGGGTCCGCAGAGGCTCATTCTTTTGCCTTACGAATGCCGCAGGTGGTTTTCCCGGAAAGATGGGGCAAAGGGAGGAAAGAACAGCGGGCGGCATTCGCAACAGCATTGACTCTAAAATATTATTTTGCGCGTTGCAGTCTTTAGTTCAGCCATATAAATCCGGCTCTACCTGGGGGATATAACTTATTTATTTACACCCCAGTTCAGCCAGAAGCGTGTTTTTGACGGTGTTGATGTCTTCCTGCCCGTCCAGGGCAATATAACGGCATTTTCTTTGGGCCGCCAAATCCTGAAAAAAACGGACGGCGGCCAGAGTGCCGTTTTTCTCGTCATAATAGATATCGTGGCGTTTGTTGACGGCTTTTGCGTCCTGATCGTCGGCGCGCTCGGAAAGGATGCCGCCGCAGACGCGGCATTTGCCGTTCTCCGGTTTTATGGCGGCAATGTGTATATTGTTTGGATGGTTGTTGTCCATCGAACAGATCCGCCGGCCGAGAATCCTGCTTGCGGCTGTTGCACGCGGGAGCAGTATCTCGACGACATAGTCCAGTGTAACGCCCGAAGCCTGCATGGCTTCCCAAAGTTTTTCGGCCTGGAGCAGGTTGCGGGGAAAGCCGTCCAGCAACCAGCCCTTTTCGCCGTTGTTTTTCAATGTCTCCAGAACCATGGGTATGGTGATGTCGTCGGGCACCAAGTCGCCCCGCTCCATGTAGACCTCGGCCTGCTTGCCCAGTTCCGTGCCCTTGCCGCAATGTTCGCGGAATATGGCCCCGGATTCGATATGCGCAAGGTTGAACTTCTGTTTCAGCAACGCGCCCTGCGTTCCTTTGCCGCTTCCGTTGGGACCGAAAAAGAGGATATTCAAGCCCGCCCCTCGCTGTTGAAGATTGGCGGGAGTATACGCCTCGCGCCGCAAGAGTGTCAACGCGCCGCCGGACGCAGCAGCAATTCTCATTATGGTTTTTTTCGCGCACCGGCGCAGCTTGTCAGACATTCCGCCCAATGAAAAATCAAGAATTCAGTTCAACATACCGGCTTGATGGTGTATCGCTCAACGCAATAATCAGAATTGCCGGCGTCCGGCGCCGGCTCTTGCCATGCCGCCTCCGCAGGCGTATGAGAGTCCACATACCGCAACCTCGACAACAAGTAAGGCCATGCCTGACAACTCGACGACACAGGGCCGCCGGCGAATGCCGCGTCCGGGTACATGCATGCTCGCCTGCGCCGCCCCGCGGCGCGTTGCATGCCGTGTCCGCCGGGTTTGCCTGTGTGTTCTGCTCCTCAGCCTGTCGCTCTCCGTGACCGGATGCGGCGATTCTTCCGGAAACATGGAGCAGGAACGAGTCCTGCCGGTCCGGCTGGTCAGGGTGGAGCAACGCGATGTCCCCCGTATCATTGAAGCCGTCGGCAATGTCGAGGCATTTTCCTCCGTACAGGTCAAATCCCAGGTCGGCGGGCTGATTGTCGAAGTTCCCGTCCAGGCCGGGCAGGAAATAGAAGCCGGGCAGCTTCTCTTCCGCCTGGACCCTCGTCCTTTTGATGCCGCCGTGGCCGAAGCCAAGGCGGGACTGGCGCGTGACCAGGCCCTTCTGGAAAAGGCCCGGCAGGATCTGGCACGCTATACAACCTTGGTGAAACAGGACGTCATCAGCCGCGAAGCCTTCGACCTCGTGGCCACTGCGGAAAAAACCATCCGCGCGGACATCGAAAGAGATCATGCCGCCATACAGACGGCCGAACTCAACCGCGAGTATTCCGAAATACGCGCCCCGGTAGCCGGAAAACTCGGCGATATACTGGTGCGTACCGGCAACGTCATCAAGGCCAACGACGAGCGCACCCTGGTGGTCATCAACTCCCTGCGTCCGGCGGAAGTGCAGTTCACGGTGCCGGAGCGCCGGTTGCCGGACATCCTGGAACTGGTCAACAAGGGCCCGCTCACCGTGGAAGTGCTTCCCGAAGGTGACCGGGGCAGCCGCATCCCCGGACGGGTAACGGCCGTGAACAACGAAGTGGACCGCACCACGGGAAGCATCCGTCTGCACGCTCTTTTCCCCAACGAAGACAACCGCCTGTGGCCCGGACAGTTCGTCCGCGTAACCCTGGTGTCGGCAACGCTCAAGGATGTGCCGGTTCTTCCGGAAAAAGCCGTACAGGAAGGCATTTCCGGCCCCTACGTCTACCTTGCCTCGCCCGACCCCGATGCAGGGGAAGGACGCTACCGCGTGACCCCGGTGAGCGTCGTGTCCGAGCCTGGACCGGGTGACCTGCGGGTCGTGACGTCCGGCCTCACGCCCGGCGATATCGTGGTGAGCGAGGGACAACTCGGGCTGTCTCCCGGCGCGGCGGCCGTCGACATCGGCACCCGCGACAGGTGACTTGATGCGCCGTGTACCTTGTGTTATCGGGAACAAAAAAGAGGGTGGGCTGCCGGTTCCTTCTCTTTTCCGCCCGGTTGCAACCATTGTGGTTTCGACCGTTCCCGAGGGCGGTTTTTTTACGTCAGTCCCGGGGAAATTATGGAAAAGGACGCCAAGGAAGCCCTGCAGGCGAGCAAGGAAATAGTGGTCAAATTTATTGAGGCCGGGCGCGTGTCGCCCGGCAATTTCGCCGAAGTATTTCCCGGCGTGTACCGTGTCGTGCTGGAAACCTTGAGTGCTCCCGGCGGCAGGCAGGCGGCTGCCGATCCCGGCACGGAACGCAAGCCTTGATGCGGCGTGAATACGGCGCAGGCGGCGAATGTTTTGTTCCGGACAGCGATGCCGCCGCGGTGCATCGCCTGTTCTCCCTGATTGCGCGCGCCTACGACCCGCTGAACCGCATCCTCAGTTTCGGCCTGGACGCGGGCTGGCGCAGAAAACTGGCCGAATCCCTGCATCCCATGCCTTCCGGAGAGGACGGGCGCATTCTGGATATAGCCGCCGGAACGCTGGGCGTGAGCA
Organism: Desulfovibrio sp.; assembly: GCA_031271265.1. GTDB lineage: Bacteria > Desulfobacterota > Desulfovibrionia > Desulfovibrionales > Desulfovibrionaceae > Frigididesulfovibrio. Next base: position 36,569 of record JAISWB010000112.1, read on the forward strand.
TGGTGTTGGCCGAACATTTTCCTAAACATGAGATAGCCGCCCTGGACTTTTGCCTGCCCATGCTCCGGCGCGGCAAAAGGAAGGCGTCGAAACTGCGCCGCGGCAAGATCCGGCTGCTGTCCGGGGACGCGCGCGCCCTGCCTTTGCGCAATGCCTGCGCGGATGCGGTGACCGTGGCCTTCGGCCTGCGCAATATCCGGCCTCGCGAACGCGCCTACGCCGAAGTTCTGCGCGTGCTGCGCCCCGGCGGGCGCTTTCGCGTCCTGGAGTTCGCAGGCGAGGAAAAACCCGTTCTTTTCGGTCTTTATAATCGCTATCTGCATCACATCCTCCCGGCCGCGGGCGGACTTTGTTGCGGACACCGGGCCGCATACCGCTATCTTGCCGACACGATACGCCGGTACCCGGCTGTGGAAAAAGTGGATGAAGAAATGCGGTCCGCCGGTTTCGCCGGGGTGCGCCATGAACTCCTTACCGCGGGCATCGTCGGTATCCATTGCGGTGAAAAAACAGCCTGAAAGCCCTGCCGCTGCCGGGAGTCCCGCCCCTATGCCCCGTATACCGCACAGTTTCCCCGTCTTTCAGGATTTCGCAGACAGGCGTGAAAGCATTGCCGTGGTCGGGCTAGGCTATGTCGGTCTGCCGCTGTCCGTGGCCTTGTCCGCGCGCTTTGCAGTCATCGGTTTTGATCTTTCCGAAAAACGCATTGACGAACTGCGCCGGGGGCTGGACCGCACGGGCGAAGTTTCCCCGGCCGCTCTGGCCGCTTCGGGGCCTGCATTTTCCGCATCCCCTGCCGACATAGGCGCCGCGCGCTTCATCATAGCGGCCGTGCCCACGCCCATCGACGCCCACCGCAACCCGGACCTGGAACCTCTGCGTTCCGCCTCCGCCCTGATCGGGCGGCACATGCGGGCGGGGAGCATCGTCGTTTACGAATCCACCGTTTATCCCGGCGCGAGCGAGGAAGTCTGCGTTCCCATCCTGGAACGCGAATCGGGCCTGCGTTGCGGCCCGGATTTCGCGATCGCGTATTCGCCCGAGCGCATCAATCCCGGCGACGGGGCGCACCGGGTGGAGAACATCGTCAAAGTGGTGTCGGCAAACTCGCCCCAGGCCCTGGAACTGACCGCGTCCGTCTACGGCGCCGTCGTCCGCGCCGGCATACACCGGGCGCCTTCCATCAAGGTCGCGGAAGCCGCCAAGGTCATTGAGAATACTCAGCGGGACCTGAACATAGCCCTCATGAACGAACTTGCCCTGATCTTCGACCGCCTGGGCATAGACACCCTCGATGTGCTGGAGGCCGCCGGAACCAAGTGGAACTTCCTGCCTTTCCGGCCGGGCCTGGTGGGCGGGCACTGCATCGGCGTGGATCCCTATTACCTGACCTTCAAGGCCCAGGAGGTCGGGCTGCACCCCGAAGTCATCCTCGCGGGCAGGCGCATCAACGACGGTATGGGCAAATACATCGCGGAAAAAACGGTAAAAATGCTTATCGCCCAAGGGCACCGGGTCGGCCGGTCCCGGGTGGGCATCTTCGGTTTGACCTTCAAGGAAAATGTGCCGGACCTGCGCAACAGCCGCGTGCCGGACATCAAAAGCGAACTTGAGGAATACGGGATTACCGTGCTTGTGCACGACCCCCTTGCCGCGCCGGACGAAGCGATGCGGGAGTACGGCGTATCTCTTTCTCCCCTGGAGTCGGTGCGCGGGCTGGATGCCGCGGTGTTCGCCGTGGCGCACGGCGCGTATGCCGATCTCGGACTTGACGCGCTGTCCGAACGGTTCAGAAAGGGGGATCGAGCCGTACTGCTGGACCTGAAAGGCATCTGGAAACGTTTCGATGCGGAAAAGGCCGGCTTTGCATACTGGCGTCTGTAGAGTGCGTTTCAACTTCGGCGGAAAAGGCCGGCTTCGCATACCGGCTTCTGTGGAGAGCGTTTCAACTTTGCAGGGACATATCCGCACCGGGAGAAAGGTATGGAAGTCATTTTGCGCGGGGTACGCGGCAGCATAGCCAATCCGGCCGCGGAAACGGCCTATTACGGAGGCAATACGGCCTGCGTGGAACTGCGCTCGGACGGCGGCGCGCTGCTCTTTTTCGACGCCGGCACGGGCCTGCGCGAGGCCGGTGAAAACTTGCCCCGACAGGGAGAATGCCACATTTTTATCAGCCACGGCCATGCCGACCACATCATGGGCTTGTGGTTTTTCAAACCCATCCACTCCCCGGACTGGACAACTCACCTCCACTTGCCGGACAAGCTGGAACGCCTGCCGGACCATTTTTACGAAACCGGGCTCTTCCCCGTCCCTTTCTCCGCGCTCAAGGGGGCAATCATCCGGCATTCCGTCAGGACAGGAGAACTCGTCACCATCGGCGCGGGCAAAACAAAGCTCGAACTTGAGCCCTTCGCCGTCTGCCACCCCGGCGGAGGCCTCGGCTACAAAGTTCGTGCCGACAACGCGCTCTTCGTCTATACCGGAGACCATGAAATTACCGGGACAGCCGCGTCTCTCGCCGAAGCCGGCAACATTCTGCGCGGGGCGAACATCGCCGTTGTGGACGCTATGTACCGTAAAGAAGATTATGTGCCCGGCTGGGGGCACTCCGCTTGGGAAGACTGGGTTGAAGCCGCCGCCGGGGCGGGCGCGCGCAATCTGGTGCTGACCCACCACGAGCCGCGCCGCACCGACCGGGAACTGGATGCGCTGGACAACCGGCTGCGGGACCTTGCCCGCCCGGATCGGCTGAACATGTATGTCGCCCGCGAGGGCATGCGCTTTGTCCCTTCCGGCCCCATCCCCTTTACCCGCTACGGCAGCGACTGGCTGCTCCTGTTTCTGGAGGAAATCGCCCGCTACCGGGACATAAACGCCGTCCTCGACCGTATCCTCGCCAAAGCCAGGGAAATAACCCATGCCGACGCCGGGACGATTTTCCTTGTGGAAGGCGACGAACTTGTCTTCGCCTATACGCACAACGACAGCCTCTTCCCTGTGGACAATGCCCACAGGTACGCCTACGCCGCCGTGCGCATGCCCCTTTCCAGACTTTCCATCGCAGGGTATGCGGCGGTCTCCGGACAATCTCTGAACCTTGCCGACGTCCGTCGGCTTCCGCCCGGCGTACAGTACAGCTTCAACAGCAGCTTTGACGAAAACACCGGCTACCGTACGGTATCCATGCTTTCTCTGCCGTTTTTCGACAAAAGCGGCAACGTGTCCGGCATCCTGCAGCTCATCAACAGCATTGATCCCCGCGGCGGCGCGCCCTGTCCCTTCACCTCGAGCATGGAATTCAACGCCCGACTGCTGGCCGGGCAGGCCTCAAGCGCCCTTGAACACAGCATGCAGGAGCGCAAGGGCATTTACGGCATCCTGCGCATGGCGGCGGTGCATGATCCATCCGAAACCGGCCCGCACGCGGAACGCGTCGGCTCCGTCGCAGCCGAATTGTACCAGCGCTGGGCGGAAAAAGGGGAAGCTGTCCCGGACAGGGAAAGGATACGCTACGAAAAAAACCGTATCCGTCTTGCGGCCATGCTGCATGACATCGGCAAGGTGGGCATCAGCGATCTGATTCTAAAAAAACCGGGTAAGTTGACGGACGAGGAATTCGCCGTCATGCGCGGACATACGGAGATCGGCGCCGACATTCTCGACGACGACGCCTCGGACATTGCTGCCCTTGCCCGTGATATCGCCCTGTGCCACCACCAGAAATGGAACGGGCGCGGCTATCCCGACATAGACGGGAAAGCGCCGGCGGGAGAAAGCATCCCCTTGGGCGCGCGCATTGTCGCCGTTGCCGACGTGTTCGACGCTCTGGTGTCGCCCCGCTGCTATAAAAACCCCTGGAGCTTCGAGGCGGCATTGGACCTGTTGTGCAGGGAAGCAGGCGAACATTTCGATCCCGTCCTTGTGGAGTGCATTATGGATATCCGCGATATGCTGCCGCTGATTTATGAGCGTTTCCCCGATACTCCGCAAGGCGGGGAAAACACGGCGGGTGCCGGGGGCGCGGTTTCCCGCGGCTCTTCAGAGGGCGAGCGGGCGTGAAGCTGCTTGCGGCATGTCGCCGCATCGCGCAGGCGGCGTGGTTTTCCCCGCTTGCGGCCGGCGCGGCCGTCGTTCTGGGCACGGCCGTCCTGTATATTGCCCAGCCGCCCCTGTTGCTGCGCCTGGACCGGAAAATTTACGACAGCCTCCTGCCGTTGCGCGCCGCTCCGCTCCCTTCGCCTGTGCCGGTGATCATCGACATAGACGAGGCATCCTTGCGGGACTTCGGCCAGTGGCCGTGGCCGCGCTACCTGGCGGCGGACCTGCTGAGCGCCCTGACCGAATACGGAGTTGCGGCTGTCGGGCTGGACATCATGTTTTCCGAGCCGGACCGCTCTTCGCCGGAGCGACTGCGCGAATCCCTGCGCCGCGACAGGGGCGCGTCCCTGAACCTGGATGGACTGCCGCCGCACCTGCACGACTTCGATCATCTGCTGGCGGACGAGGTGGAACGCAGCCCGGCCGTGCTCGGCTTTTACGCCCGCTTTGACGGCACGGACGAGGCTCCGCTTCTTCCGCCCGCGGATATCGCCTTTATTGAACGATCCTCTCCCGATGCGGTTCCGGCTGCGCGATCGCTGCCCGCGGCGAAAGACGCCGTGCTGCCCCTGCCTTTACTGCGCGACAAGGCACCTTTGGGATTCATCAACGTAGCCCCGGACGAGGACGGCATCGTGCGCAAGGCCCCCCTGCTTATCAGGGTAGGGGATGCCGTCCGGCCTTCCCTGGCCCTGCGTTCCCTGATGCGGGCCGTCGGCAGCGACAGGCTCATCGTGCGCAGCGGACCCTACGGCATTGAATCCGTTCGGGTGGGGCAGTCGACCGTGCCTGTCGATGCCCGGGGCGCCGTGCATATCCCGTTTATCGGCCCCAGCGGAACCTACACTTACATCAGCGCCGGAGACGTGCTGCGCGGCAGCGTGCCCAAAGAAGCGTTGAAGGGGCGGACAGCCTTTGTGGGGACTTCCGCGCCGGGGCTTTTGGATATACGGGCAACCCCCTTTGACGCCGTTTACCCGGGCGTGGAAATCCATGCCGCCGTTGTTGACGCGATAGTGACCGGGAACGCCGTCCGCGTGCCCCCCTGGACCCCGGCCGTGCAAATGCTGGGTATTTTCGTCGCAGGGCTCATTGCCGCACCTGCCTTCGGGTTCGCCCGACCCCGGATATACCTGCCGGTCGCGGCGCTGCCGGCCGCCGCTGCCGTGGAGCTTTCCCGCCGTCTCTTTGCCGGCGGGGTGTTTGTTTCCCCTTTGTATATCGTGATTACAGTCGTCATGACGGGCGTATGCCTGATCTTTCTGCGCTTCCTGCATGAAGAAAAACAGAAACTGGTGTTGCGCAACGCGTTTTCCCGCTATGTGTCGCCGGAAGTCGTCAAGCGCATCACCAGGCTGCGCGGCAATCTTTTTGCCGGGGAAGAGCGGGAGCTGTCCATCCTGTTCACCGACATCCGGGGTTTCACTACCCTTTCGGAAAAGCTTTCTCCGCCCCAGGTGGTCAAGCTGCTCAACCGCTATTTCACGCCCATGACCGCGCTGGTGCGCGAGCACGGCGGCACCATGGACAAATTCATCGGCGACGCGCTCATGGCGTTCTGGAATGCGCCCCTGGACGTGCCGAACCATCCCGTGCAGGCGGTATCGGCCGCCCTCGCCATGCAGGAAACGCTGTCGACCTTGAACGGGGCTCTTCAGGATGAATTCGGGGTGAGCATCCGCATCGGCGCGGGCATCCATACCGGCCCGGCTTATGTGGGCAACATGGGGTCGGCGGAACTGGTCAATTATACGCTGATCGGGGACAGCGTGAACTTGGCTTCCCGCCTGGAAAGCCTTTGCCCGCACTACGGGGTGGGGGTGGTCGTCAGCGGAGAAACCAGGGCCGGTTGCGGGGACGCCTTTGCCTTTCAGTACCTGGACATGTTGCGGGTCAAGGGCAAGACGCAACCGGTCCAGATCTGGCTTCCCATGCGTCCGGGAGAAGCGGCCGCCCGCGGCGAAGAACAGGGACTCTGGCAGAGCGCCTGCGAACGGTATCGCGCGGGCGACTTCAACGCCGCCGGGCAAATTCTGGCCGAGCTGCGCGCCTTGTGCCCGGAGCGGCAACTGTATGCCGTCTACGCCGAACGGGTGCGCGAATTGCGGGAAAATTCGCCTGCCGACTGGGACGGCATCGTGACCATGCACAAGAAATAACAATGTTTCACTCCACATCAGGCTCCATCCGCCGGGGCGTAGTCACCCGGCGGATAGGAACCCGGTGGATTCCCCTCCCTGAAGGGTTGACCGAACACATGAATTCCATGGGCGTACGGATAGGAACCGGGCGGGTTCCCCTCCCTGAAGGGAGCGGTTTCAAACCATAAAGGGATTTCTGATGAAAATGCCGAGTTATTCGTTTGCCGTCAGCGTTCCTGCAGCACACGCTGCACGGCTTGGGCTATGGCCAGTTCTTCGTTGGTCGGTATGACCAGCACGGGAACTTTCGCGCCCCCGGCGCTGATCGCGCGCGGTTCGGATGAGCGCACGGCGTTGGCGGCCGGGTCCACGGCTATGCCCAGACCTTCAAGTCCCGCGCAGACGGCGGCGCGGGTGATGTCGTCGTTTTCGCCGATGCCCGCCGTGAACGCCAGGGCATCCAGGCTGCCCAGCACGGCATAGTAGGCGCCGATATACTTTTTAATGCTGTAGCAAAACATGTCGAGGGCCAGCACGGCTTTCGCGTTGCCCGCGGCACAGGCGGCGTGAATGTCGCGCATGTCGTTGAGGCCGCAAATGCCTTTCAGACCGCTTTCGCGGTTGAGTACGGAGTCGATTTTCTCCGGACTGAAGCCCGTCTGCGCGCAGAGATACGCCGGAACGGCCGGGTCTATGTCTCCGCAACGCGTACCCATGATCACCCCGGCCAGAGGCGTCAGCCCCATGCTCGTGTCCACACATTTACCGGCGCGCACGGCGCTGATGGAGCACCCGTTGCCCAGATGGCAGACGACGACGTTCACGTCTTCGGGCGCTTTGCCGAGAAAATCGGCAGCTTTGCGGGAAACATAGCTGTGCGATGTGCCGTGGAAGCCGTAGCGGCGGACACGGTTCTCTTCGTAAAACGCATAGGGCAAGGCGTACATGTAGGCGTGCGGGGGCATCGTCGCATGAAATTCGGTGTCGAAAACGGCGACGGAAGGGCAGTGGGGCAGGATTTTCATAACCACTTCAATGCCCTGAATACCGGCCGGGTTGTGCAGGGGAGCAAGGGGAGAAAGTTTGCGCACGTTATCCAGCACTTCCTTGGTAACCAAGGTGGACCTGATGAACTCCTCACCGCCCTGCACCACGCGGTGCCCGCAGGCGCTTATTTCCGAAAGATCGCGCAGCACGCCGGCCTCAGGATCGGTAAGCAGCGCCACGACCCGCATCATGCCCGCCGTGTGGTCGGGGAACACGCCGTCCTCGCTGATTTTGCACTCGGTATCCGTGTCGGGGTTCTTTTTATGAACGAGCCGGCCGGCGGTATCCCCGATGCGTTCCACCAGGCCGGAACAGAGGACTGTGTGCGTCAGCATGTCCAGCAGTTGATATTTGAAGGAGGAACTGCCGCAGTTGATGACCATGATTTTCATCAGAAATTCCTTTATGGTTTGAAACCTCAACCCTTCAGGGAGATTCTCACTTGACGCCCGGCAAAGCCGGGCATACCTTCGGTACAGCCTTGCGCCGCGCCGGGCGCCGGGGGGGGAGCCGGCGGAATGCCCCGTCCCTAAGGGAACGAGCCCGCGGAATGGTATTCCCGGCTTTGGCGGGAGTCAACCGGGAATTGTCCGGAAGGGAGAAATTTCAGACCATAAAGGAACTGTTGATGAATCCCGTTTTTTTTAGAAAGCATCCCTCTGTTTCGTTTTTGTTCCCCTGTCTGCTGTTGAGCGCTTCCATTGCGCTGCTGTCCTGCGGACCCGTCCTCGGCGCTCAGTCCGGCGCGGACGAGGCCGCCGTGCGCGAGGCCGTGCGCCGGGAACTCCGGGAACACCCCGAGCTGGTGCTGGATATCCTCAAAGAAAACAGTGAGACCGTTCTGGAAATAGCCCAGCAGGGCAACATGCTGCGCAGGCGCAAATCACTGCTTGCCCAATGGGAGCAGGATGTGAAACAGCGCAAAATCATCAAACTCGACGACAGATCTTTTCGCGGCAAGGCCGATGCCCCGGTCACCATGGTCGTCTATTCCGACTTCACCTGTCCCTACTGCCGTCAGGCTGAATACGACGTGAGCCGGCTTCTGCAGAAATACGACGGCAAACTCCGCGTGACATTCAAAGCTCTGCCCAAAGACGATCCGGTTTCCGTCACGGCCGCGAAATTCGCTACGGCCGCCTTCCTTCTCGACCCCGTCAAGGGCTGGGAGTTTCATGACGCCCTGTTCAACGGCTCGGAACAGTACGAGCGTGACGGTGAAGAGTTCCTCAAAAAAACGGCGGAAAGCCTCGGATACGACTTCAAAAAACTCAAAAACGAGGCGAACGCGCCGGCGGTGCAGCAACGTCTTGATTTTGACAGCAAGGAGGCCGACAATCTGGGCCTCTCCGGCACACCCCACTTCCTGATCAACGATCTCATGGTGCGCGGCGCCGTGGGCCGGGAACTCTTTGAGGAAGCCGTGGAAACGGCCTTGCGCCATGCCGGAAAACAGTAACCGGGACTTGATGTTTTCCCCGGTCCTGCCTGCGTCTCCGACCCCGCGCTTGCTGCCGGCATTTCACATGCGAACCTTCGGTTGCCAAATGAACGCCGCCGAGTCGGCGCGGCTGGCCCGCGTGCTGGCGTCCGCCGGTTTTCGGGAAAGCTCCTTCGAAGACGCCGGGATCTACATCCTCAACACCTGCGCCGTGCGCGACAAACCGGAACAGAAGGTATATTCGGAATTGGGGCGCATCGCCGAATACTGCAAGACGCACGGGAAAAAGGACGCTCTGGTCTGCGTCGGCGGCTGCGTCGCCCGCCGGGCGGGCGACAGGATTATGCGGCGCTTTCCCCAGGTGCGTCTGCTTTTCGGCGACGGCTTAGCCGGCGCGGCGGACGCCCTGACCCGTCTGACGGAGGATCCCCGCCTGCGCATAAGCCTGCCGGAGTTCAGCGAAACCTACGAAGAATGCCCTGATCCTCTGTGCGACCCGGCGCAGCGGGACGCCCGCGCCGTCCCGCCTTCCGTATTCGTCGGTATTATGCAGGGTTGCGACAATTTCTGCGCCTACTGCATAGTGCCCTTTACGCGCGGCAGACAAAAATCGCGCAAGGCTGAGAACATACTCCGGGAATGTCGGACCCTGGTCGAGGGGGGAGCGCGTGAAATCACCCTGCTCGGACAGAACGTCAACGCTTACGGCCTGGACGGCGGCGGGGACGGCACGAGTTTCGCCGGACTGCTGCGCGCACTGTCGAGGATTCCCGGCCTGTCGCGCCTGCGTTTCGTCACCTCCCACCCCAAGGACCTCGCCCCGGAAGTCATCGAACAGTTCAGCGATAACCCCGTGCTTTGCCCGCGCCTGCACCTGCCCGTGCAGTCCGGCTCGGACGCGGTACTCAAGGCCATGAAACGGCGCTACGATACAGCCGCCTATCTGGACCTCGTCGACCGGCTCAGAAAAGCGCGGCCTGATATAGCCCTGACCACGGACATCATCGTCGGCTTTCCGGGGGAAACGGACGGGGACTTTGAAGACAGCATGCGCCTGCTGGAAAGAGTCGGCTTTGCCGCCGCCTTTTCCTTTGTCTACTCAGACCGGCCCGGAACCCGCGCGGTCACGTTGCCGGACAAAGTAGACCGCCGCGCTGCCCTGGACCGCCTCGCCCGCTTGCAGGAATACCAGGATAAGGCATCGGAAAAACTGCTGCAGGCCCAAGTGGGACGCGCCTGCGTCGTCCTCCTGGAAGGCAGGAGCCGCATGCCGGAATTGCTGACGGACGCGGGCGGCGATGCGGAGGGTTCCGCAAGCGTTGTTTCATCCGGAAGCACGGCATCGTTCGGGGACGGAGAAGGTAACCTTGACGGGAAGCACGGCTTGCCGGCTGATAGACCGGCGTCCGGGAGCGGAGGAGGGCACGGCGGCGCATCGTGGGTCGGGCGCACGCCGCACGGCTTCATCGTCAATGTTGTGCCGAAAAACGGTTCGGACGCGCCCTTTGCGCAAGGCGGGCTGCTCGGGGCCATGTTGCCCGTGCATATCGAATCCGCGGCGCGCCGTTCCCTCAAAGGCAGGCAGGCGGGACGACCATGCTGAACCTTGCCGGCCGGGAAGCCGGAACAACGGGAACTTTCCTGCCGCCGGGACAAGGCGGGTCGACGGCGTCGAAGCCTGACGACCGCGAAGCGCTGCTTGAAGTACGGGATCTGCGCCTGGGCTTCACGCGGGAGGGCGTGCGCGAAGAAGTCGGTTTGGCCGTGGACGGCGTGGGGTTTTCTCTGGAGGGCGGCAAGACCCTCTGCTTGGTAGGGGAGTCCGGCTGCGGCAAGAGCGTTGCCGCCCTGCATCTTTTGCGTCTTTTGCCCTCGCCTCCGGCAAAGATTCTCGGCGGCACGGTGCGTTTCAAGGGACAGGACTTGGGGGCGCTGTCCGAAACGGAACTGAACCGCATACGCGGCGATCGCATCTGCATGATTTTTCAGGATCCCATGAGTTCCCTCAACCCTGTCATGCGTATAGGAGCGCAGATGGGCGAGGGGCTGCGCCTGCACAGGGGTTTGTCGGCGCGCGCTGCCGCGCGGGAGGTGGAAGCCGTGCTGGAGCGCGTGGGCATGCCGGACCCGGCAGGCGTCGCCCGCGAGTTTCCGCACCGCCTGAGCGGCGGCATGCGCCAGCGCGTGATGATCGGCATGGCCGTGCTTCCCGGCCCGGACCTGATTATCGCCGACGAAGCGACGACGGCTCTGGACGCCGTGACCGGCAAACGCATTCTGGACCTGTTGCGTTCACTTACGGAAAGTTCCGGCGCGTCCCTGCTGTTCATAACGCATGACCTTGGCATAGTGGCGCGCATTGCCGACGATACGGCCGTCATGTATGCCGGGCGCATCGTGGAGTACGGGCCGACCGGCGCGTTGCTGGCAAAGCCCGTGCACCCCTACACCGTCGGACTGTTGCGTTCGAGCCCCGCGAACCTCACGAGGAATTCGTCCCCTCCGCGCGGTTCCCCGGCCCGCTCCGGGCGGAGCGCGGATATTCCGTTCAGGGAACGCCGCCGCCGGCTCGCGGCCATACCGGGCGCGGTGCCCGGCATCTGGGACAGGCCCGCGGGTTGCTCCTTCCATCCCCGTTGCGCCTATGCGGTGCAGCGGTGCAGTGAAGAAGACCCGCTGCTCCGCGATGCGGGCGGCACATTCAGCCGGTGCGCGGCGGGCGCGCATTCGGGAGACAGACCATGATGATCAAGCCGCCTTTCCGGTGCGGCAGGGTCGCCCTCATGGGGCCGCCCAACGCCGGCAAGTCCACCTTGCTGAACAAGTATGCGGGCAGGAAGCTGTCCATTGTGTCGCCTCTGCCCCAGACCACGCGCAACCGCATCACGGGCATTCTTTCCGACAATGACGCCCAGGTGATTTTCATCGACACTCCCGGCATTCACCAGCAGCGCGGCGTAACGCACAGCCGCATGCTGCGCGCGGCCTGGGACGCCCTGGACGGCGCGGACGCGCTGGGCGTGATCTTGGACGCCGACCTGTACGCCCGCAAGGCGGAATTTCTCGAAAACGATCTGGCGCCGCTGCGCGCGCCGATCGCCGCCGAAACGCGGCCCGTTTTTGTGATTGCCAACAAGGTCGACCTGCTCGGCGACAAGTCCCGTCTCCTGCCGCTTCTGGAGCGCCTGCACGAACTGTGGCCGGACGCCGGCCTGTTTCCGGTTTCCGCCGCGGACGGCGAAGGGCTGCCCGGACTTCTGGCGGCGATCAAACGCGCCTTGCCCGAAGGTCCGCCCTGTTTTCCGGAAGATGTTTTCTCCACCGCCCCTCTGCGCTTCATGGCCGCGGAAATCGTGCGCGAAAAGCTCTTTCTCACGCTCAGGCAGGAACTGCCCTATTTCACGACCGTGGACATTGAAGCCTGGGAAGAAGACGACGAGCGCAACGCGGTGGAAATCCACGCGGTGATCCATGTTGCCAAGAATACGCACAAGGCCATGGTCATCGGTCGCGCCGGACGCAACATCAAGCAGGCAGGACAGGCCGCGCGCCTGGAAATTGAGCAGCTTTTGGGCCGAAAAACACACCTGCGGTTGTGGGTAAAGGTGCGGGCCGGCCGGGCGGACGAAGCGGAGTTTCTGCGCAGTTTCGGGCTTGTGCCCGAAGCGGAGTTGTGACGTGTCGGAGCCGGCGGATCGCTTCGACATGAAAAGCATTGGACTAAACCCTGTCAGGCAGGGGTTGTGACGTGTCGGAACTGACTGATCGCTTCGATGCCCTGTGGGAGCGACTGGAAAGGGCTGTCCTGCGCTCCGGGCGCGCGCCCGGAAGCGTGACCCTGACGGCGGTTTCCAAGACCTACGGAGCGGACGTCGCTGCGGAACTGGTCCGGCATCAGCGGGCGCGGTCCTCCGGTGCTCTTTGCGGAGAGCGGGTTATCTTCGGTGAGAGCTACATGCAGGAAGCGACGGCCAAGATGGCGCAGGTCGCGGACCTGCTCACACACGGCGACACCGGGCAAAACCGTGCTGCCTCCCTGCTTCCGGGCTGGCATTTTATCGGCGGTCTGCAACGCCGAAAGGCCGGAGACGCAGTGGGGCGCTTCGAGCTGATACATTCCCTGGATTCCGTCAAACTCGCAGCCGCGCTGCAAAAGGCTTGGGAAAAACAGGCGGAGGCAACTCGGTCCGGCGCGGACGGCACGGAATTTGCTTTACAAGATGTGCTGGTACAGGTGAACGTGGGCCGGGAAACGCAAAAATCCGGCGTGGATCCGGATGGGTTGGAAGACTTGTTGAACGCCGTTGCTCCGATGCGCGGCCTGCGCGTTCGAGGCCTGATGTGTGTGCCGCCGGCGGTGCAGGAAAGCGGGGCATCGCGGCCTTGGTTCATCCTGCTCCGACACTTGCGGGACGAGATGGAAAAACGTTGCGGTCTGGTCTTGCCCGTGCTTTCCATGGGCATGTCCGACGACTTTGAGGAGGCCGTGGAGGAAGGCGCGACACTGGTGCGCATCGGCAGTCTGATTTTCGGCCCGAGGCGGCGTCCCGGCGGTTGATTCGGAGTTCGGGCATGGATCCTGCGACAATACTGGGCATGCTGGTTTCTTTCGGCATGATCGCCGTGGTGGTTGCCGCCGACGGCGACTTTATGCTGTTCGTCAATGTCCCTTCCATGCTGATCGTGTTCGGGGGCACTTTCGGCGCCCTGCTGACCAATTACCCGATGAGCGCCGTACTCTCCATCGGCGGCCTGGTGCGGAAAATGCTGACCGGCACGGTGCCCGCCGCGCAAGACGTCATAGACACGGTCATGGAGTATGCCGGCCGGGCAAGACGCAACGGGTTGCCCAGTCTGGAGGAGAACATCCCGCATATTGAGGACGCCTACCTGCGCAGAGGGCTTCAGCTTGCCGTCGACGGCCTGGAGCCGGAAGTCATCCAGAGCATCATGGAAACGGAGATGTACAACATTGAGGCCCGCCACGAAACCGGCATTGCTATGGCATCTTCCCTGGCTGCCTACGCTCCGGCCGTGGGCATGATGGGCACGGTGATAGGCTTGGTGCAGATGCTGAAAAACATGGACGATCCGAGATCCATCGGGCCGTCCATGGCGGTGGCCCTGATCACCACCTTTTACGGCTCCATTCTGGCCAACTTCATCTTTTTGCCGATGGTCGGCAAACTGCGGCACCGTTCCAAAGAAGAAATCACCATCATGGAAATGCAGATGGAAGGTGTGCTGGGTATCGCCCGCGGGGAAAATCCGCGCGTGATCATGGAAAAGCTCAACGGTTTTCAGCCTCCGGGCAAACGCAGATCGGCGCGATGAGACGGCCGGGGCGTAAGTCCGGGGCGCGTGTAGCGCTTCCGTCGGGGAATGCAGCGGGTTTTGCCCGGAGCGGCAGGGAAGGGGTCACCGGGAGCCCGTCCTCCCGCTCGTCTGCATGGCTTGTCATCTACGCCGATGTCGTCACTTTGCTGTTTACTTTTTTTGTCCTGCTGATTTCCTTGTCTGTGATCGACGCGCGCTCCAGATCGGCCGCCCTCGGCTCGGTATCCGCGACTTTCGGAAAAGCCGGTGCGGGAGAGAGGAGGCCGTCTTCCCGGCCGGCAGCGGGAGTGGCGAGCCGGCCAGATGCGGTACCCTCGCCGGGAGCGGCTGCGGAGAATACGTCCGATGCGGCCCCTCTCTATGCGCTGATCGCCGGTGATACGGACAACGAGTTGGATTTTCAGGAAAACAGTTCCGTTAAGATTTTTTCCGTCAGCGCCGATGCCCTGTTCCTGCCCGATGACAAGGTCCGTGAAGCGGGTGCCGTTTCGGCTCCGCCTGCGGCGGCCTCCTCCGGTCCGCCCCGGACAAAGCCGGGATACGTTCTCAGCCCGCGCGGCCGCGAACTGCTGGACGCGGTGTTTCCCCATCTCCTGCGCGCCGGATACCCCGTGCTCGTTGCCGGCCACAGCACGTCGCGGCGCGATGAGGAAGGTGAAGCCTATATCGCCGACCCGGACAACAGGAGCGCGGATCTCACCTGGCTGCTGTCTTTTCGCCGTGCTCTGGCGGTATACAGGCGGCTGGCGGAATTGGGCATGCCGCGGGAAAGGCTCGGCATGGCGGCTTACGGTAGTGCGCGCCCCCGGTTTTCGGAAAACAGCCCCGAAGGACGGCGGAAAAACCGCCGCGTGGACCTTGTCCTGGACGGGCGCGACAAGGAACACCTGAGCAAACTGGAAACGTTGCGGGAAAAAGACGGAATCAAGCGGGAAATGTATTACCGCGGCTTCAGATTCGATCTCGGCATGCCGGGCGCCGCCCCCGGCGGCGTTTCCGGCGATCCCGGCGTTTCTTCCGGCTATATGCGCGGAGAAGAGCAATGACTAGACGATGCGCCGGGCACAGGAAGCTTACGACTGAAGCGGGCCCCTGGTTGCCGACTTTTTCGGACATGATGACCCTGCTTCTGGCCTTTTTCGTCCTCCTGCTCAGCATGTCCGGGCTCGACGGCGCGGCGCTGGCCCGCATCAGCGCGTGGATGCGCGACCCGGCGACGGGAGGCGGAGTATACGGCGAAAGCACCGATGCGCTCGTCGCAGGCATCGTCAAAGCGCCGTCCGATACGGCCGGGTACAGGGCCTTGCTGACCGCCGCCGGCGTCGGCCTTCCGTCCGGCCTCACCCGCGACGCCGGCACAGGCGCCGACGGCATGGTTCTTGAACATCGCGAGGGCGTGGTCATAGTTTTGACGGACACGCTGCTTTTCCGACCCGGTTCGGCACTTTTGGAACCATCGGGCAAGACGTTGCTTGACGCGCTCACTCCTGCTATTAAGGCCCTCGACGCTGAAGTGAACATAAGCGGACATACGGATGCCGGCCCCGCACAAGTGTTGCCGGATCCGGAATATCTTTACGGGTTGTCGTGGTTCAGGGCGGCGGCCGCTTTGGAACACTTCCTGCAAGAAGGGGCGCGTGCGGAGCGTTTTTCCGTGAGCGCTTACGGGCCGGACAAGGCCATGTATCCGAACGACACGCCCGAGGGCAGGCGGAAAAACCGTCGGCTTGAGATACTTGTAAAGACGGCGCCGCGAGCGGCTTCCTACAGTTGAGGCCGCCCGGCGGAGGAAAGGACTATGGCGGGTGAAGCGGATCCTCCGAAAAAAAAGGGCAAGGCCAGACTGCTCATCATTTTGTTCATCCTGTTGCTGTTTGTGGGCGGCGGCGGGGCGGCCGCATGGTTTTTGCTGGGCGATCAGATCAAACCCATGGTCGAGGGTGTTCTGAACAAGGTGCAGGGGACGGAGCAGGCGGCGAGCGGGCAGGCCGATGCCTCACCCGCGCCGCAGCCCGGACGTACCGTACCTTTGCCCGCGTTTGCCACCAATCTGGCCGACCCCTTGGGCCAACGTCTCATACGCCTTAAGATAGAGCTCGAAGTATCGGACCCCAAGGTCAGGGAAGAGGTGGAACGCAACGCGGCGCGCGTCCGCGATGCGGTGCTGTTGCTGTTGTCGTCCAAAACCTATGCGGATATATCCGCGCCGGAAAACAAGGTTCTCCTGAAAAGCGAGATTACGGAGCGCTTGAATGCCGTGCTGGGTCGAGGCAAGGTCGTTCAGGTTTTCATAACGGACCTTATCGTGCAATAGGCGTCGGTGCTGCGGCAAACGTAGCAACAGGCCTGAGTGCGATGCATTGTATCTTTTGCCGAAAGAGGAAGCCGCCATGGCCGATCAAGATCAAGACGCGCTGGCCGCCGAATGGGCGGCATCGCTGGGCGCAGACGACGACGAAAACGGAAACGCGGACGCCGGCGCGAAAACCTCCGCCGAAGCCGGAGGAGAAGCCGACGACGAGGCGCTGGCCGCCGAATGGGCCGCGGCACTGGCTGCCGATGAGCAGGCCGGGCTGAAAAAAGAGAAGGAGCAGGCCGCCTTGGCCGCCCAGGCCAAGGTCATGGAGTTCAGGGATCTGTCCGACGAGGCCAAGACTCCGCGTCAGGACACAGGCAAACGTGACCTGGATTTTATTCTGGACATCCCGTTGGACGTGTCGGCGGAACTCGGGCGCGCCCGTCTGCTGATCAATGAACTGCTCCAACTCGGCCAGGGTTCTGTGGTGGAACTGAACAAGCTTGCCGGTGAACCCCTTGAGGTTTACGTCAACGGGAAAATAGTGGCCCGCGGCGAGGCCGTGGTCATCAACGAAAAATTCGGCATCCGGCTGACGGACATCATCAGTCCCATGGAGCGGGTCAAGCAACTGGGGTAGGATATGCAAACGGCTGCGCAGAACGCAACGGCGTCCGCCGCGCGCTCGGCGGCGGATGCGGCGTGGTCGTGGAGCGGCTATTTCGAAGCTTTGGCCCTGATCTGTTTCCTGCTGGCCCTGCTCTGGCTGCTTACGCGTTTCCTCGTCAAACGGGGAGGCGCGCCGGGGTTGCTTACTTCCGGGCGCGGCCTGCATGTGGAGAGCCGGCTGCCCTTGGGGCCGAAAAAGTGGATTCTCCTGTTGCGTTGCCTGGACAGGCGGCTGCTCATCGGCGTGACGGACCATGCCGTAACCGTGCTGGCTGAACTGGATGCGGAGAACGGCGCCGCGCCGGAGCCGTCCCGGCGTTCCGGCAGGCCCTGCAACGATGAAGCGGGGGAAGGTACGCCCGAGGAAGCCGGCCTGTTCGCGCGCCTTCTGAAGAAAGCGGGAGCGGGCGGGCAGAGCGATGATTAGAGCATCTCGAGATTGTTTTTGTATGCCTCCGGCGGCCACAGAGATGACGCGCTGTCTGCCGCGCTTGGCTGCGTTTTCAGCGGCCGTGTTTACCGTGTTTTTTCTGACGGATACGGCGCAGGCGGCACAGGCTCCGAACATACCCGGCCTGCAGTTGAGCTTCTCCGGCGGCGCGATGGAGCCGCGCGATGTTGCGCTGGGCCTGGAAATCCTTTTCCTGCTCACGGTCCTGTCGTTGGCGCCGGCCATTGTGCTGACCATAACCAGCTTTACCCGCATCATTGTCGTCTTCCACTTTGTGCGCCAGGCGCTGGGCGTGCAACAACTTCCGCCCAATCAGGTGCTGGTGAGTCTGGCCATTTTCATGAGCGCGGCCATCATGTTCCCGGTCGGCAAAGCCGTCAACGACACCGCTCTGCAGCCCTATCTTGAAGAGCGCATGGACTTTGCCGAGGCTCTGAGCAATGCGGAAAAACCGATACGCGAATTTATGTACAAACATACCCGCGAGAAGGATTTATCCATATTTTACAGCATAACACGGATGGAACGCCCGGCGACGCGGGATGATGTTCCGCTCATGTCCCTGGCGGCAGCTTTTATGATCAGTGAATTGAAAACAGGGTTTATCATAGGTTTTTTGATTTATATACCTTTTTTGATTCTTGATATGGTGATATCCAGTATTTTGCTGGCTATGGGCATGATGATGCTGCCTCCAATGATGGTTTCCATGCCGTTCAAGCTCCTGTTGTTCGTCATGGTGGACGGCTGGACGCTGTTGGTAGGTTCTCTGGTGAACAGTTTTATCCTGTGATGCGGAATATTTTTAAAACATCATAACTAACAGCTTCGCGGTATGATGCAAATTTTTTCTAAAACTGTATGGTTATCAGTTGAGTTGTGTGATACGAAATATTTTCTAAAACTGTACGGTAAACAGTCATATCATCTTATGGTGCGAAGTATTTCCGAAAAGGGTATGAGGAAAGCATGTCTCCGGAATTCGTCACAGGTTTTGCCCGTCAGGCCATAGAGCTGACGCTTATGATTTCTCTGCCTCTGCTTGGGGTGGGTTTGTGCGTGGGCCTTGTGGTGAGTATTATTCAGGCCGCCACGCAGATACAAGAGGCGACGCTTTCTTTCATCCCCAAGATTCTGTCCATGTTTCTGGCCCTGCTGGTCAGCTTTCCCTGGATTATGGACAAGCTGGTTACCTACACGCGGGAAATTTTTGTGAATCTGCCGATGTACATCCGCATGGGCGGGTAGTGAACACAACCCGGGACCGTGGGCTCCGCGTAACCGGCCGGACCGCTCCGGGCAGAAACCGCGCACGTCCACGCAGCGCCCCGCGTATTGCCGTTGTAAACAACACGCCCGGCATCTCAGGGCAACGACCGGATGCATCCCCGGCACCAGGGCCTTCCACATGAATTTTTTGTCGATTTTGGGCATAGCCGCCGCTCTTGCCGCGGATGCCTTCGCCGTATCGCTTGCGACCGGCATCAGCAGGCAAAGGGTGGGGCTGCCGCTCATGTTGCGCATGGCCTGCGTGTTCGGCGGCTTCCAATTTCTCATGCCTGTGCTGGGCTGGATCATGGGGGCGCAGGCGCTTACCTTTATCGGCGGCGTTGATCATTGGGTCGCTTTCGGCCTTTTGGCGTTTGTCGGAGTCAAGATGGTTCGGGAGGGCTTGTCCGGCATAGGCAAAGCCGGAGGCTTCGGGGCTTCCCCGGACCCGGCATCGGTGGATCGCTCCGGTACTCCGGATGTTGCATCGACCGGCCGTGCCGGCGCTCCGGACCCGACATCGGCCGGCGGGTTGTTGCTGCTGGGAGTGGCGACCAGCCTGGACGCATTGGCGGTCGGTCTTTCGCTGGCTGTGTTGCGGGCGGATATATGGTTTCCGGCGGCGGTCATCGGCATTGTCTGTTTTCTCTTTACTTGCGTCGGCGTATCTGTGGGGAACCGTCTGCGATGTATGCCGGGCTTCCGCTCCCTCGGGAGCGGGGCCGATGTTGCGGGCGGCTTGGTATTGCTTGCCGTCGGGATGAAAATCCTGTACGAACACGGAGTTTTCGGCAATTAAGGAAGTACGATGAAAAAGCGAGTGCTTGTCGTGGGCGGGGCAGGGTATATCGGCTCGCATGCGGCCATGGCCTTGGATGCGGCAGGCTACGATGTTCTCGTCTTCGACAATCTTTCCACGGGACATGCCGAATTTTTGCGTTTCGGCCGTTTTGTCGAAGGCGATCTGGCCGACAGGGCGGCCTTGGACAGGGTTTTGGAGGACGGCGATATCCATGCGATCATGCACTTTGCTGCCTTTATCAATGTCGGCGAATCCACGAGCGATCCCGGCAAATATTACCGGAACAATCTGGCCTCGACCCTGAATCTTCTGGAAGCCGTCCGCGACCACGGCGTGGACAACTTCATTTTTTCCTCTACCTGCGCTACTTACGGTACTCCGCTAAGTTTACCCTTGCGCGAGGATCACCCGCAGAACCCCATCAACCCTTACGGCCGTGCCAAGTTGGCCGTGGAATGGATGATGCGCGATTTTGCCTCGGCTTACGGCCTGCGATACTGCATCATGCGCTATTTCAACGCGGCCGGAGCGGCGCCGGCGAGCCTCGGCGCACGCATAGGCGAGTGGCATGAGCCGGAAACGCATCTGATCCCGTTGTTGTTGCGGGCAGCGTTGCGTCCCGGCGGCGAAGCGGAGATTTTCGGCACGGATTACGCGACGAAAGACGGCACCTGCATCAGGGATTATATTCATGTCTGTGATCTGGCCGATGCCCATGTTCTGGCCATGGAACGCCTGGCGGCCGGAGAGCCGGGCACGGCGCTCAACCTCGGCAACGGGCGTGGTTTTTCGGTGTTGGAACTTGTCGAGTGCGTGCAGGAAGTTACGGGTCTGCAGGTGCGGGTGCGGCACAGCCCGCGCCGTCCCGGCGATGCCGAAGCCCTGGTCGGCGATGCGTCCGGAGCGGTATCCGAACTGGGCTGGAAACCGAAATTCGCCGACCTGAAGGCCATAGTGCGCAGTGCTTACGACTGGGAAAAACAGATGCAAGCAAGGATGCCGGCATGAAAGGATCTTTCATTTGACCCGGAATTGGAATGAGAACAGAAATGTTGAGGATGGAACCATGCGGAGGACGTCAAAAGAGCGGCTGACGGAGAAACTTGCCTGTTTCGGCCGCTTCGGCGCCGATGAAAGAGGCGGGATCACGCGGCTGTCCCTGTCGCCTGCAGCCCTTGAAGCGTGCGGAGAATTTCGACGCCGTTGCGAGTGCCTCGGTCTGGCCGTGCGCTGCGACGACATGGGCAACATCTATGCCGTAAAACGGGGCACCGAAGACCTGCCCGGCCCGGCAATGGGTTCGCATGCGGATTCCGTGGTCAACGGCGGCAATTACGACGGTATGCTCGGCGTGCTTGCGGCGCTGGAAGTTCTGGAAACCATGGTTCTGGACGGCATTTCTACCCGCCGGCCGGTGAGCGCCGTGATCTGGACCAACGAGGAAGGCGTGCGTTTTCCCCCCGCCATGATGTCGTCCGGCGTGCTGACCGGCAAGTTCGACAAGGCCGCCGTGCTGGACGTGCGGGACGCGGACGGCGTGAGCTTCGGCGAGGCGTTGTCCGCCGCCGGGCGGCAGGGAGACAAGGCGGCGCGACTTGGTCCTGAAAGCTGCACGGCCTACCTCGAACTCCATATTGAACAGGGTCCGGTTTTGTACGAGTCCGGGGAAAGCATCGGCGTGGTGCAGGGCGTTGTAGGGATGTGTAATTACACCGTAAGCGTCTTCGGGCGGGCGGGACATGCCGGGAGTACACCCATGCCGAGACGCCGGGACGCACTGTACGCCGCGGCCGGGATTATCCGCCGCCTCCACGACGACCTGGGCAGCATCGCGGGCGGACCGCTGTTCACCTTCGGGCATATCGAATGCCGGCCGAACATGCACACGATTATCCCTGAAGAAGTAAGCTTCTCCTTGGATGCCCGTCACCGGGATCCGGATGTCGTGCGCAGGGTCGTGGAGGTCATCACCTCTCTGCCCAAGGAATCGGACGGCTGCCGTGTGGAGTATCGCGAGGAATGGGCGCGCAGAAGCACGCTCTTCGACCCGGCGCTGACGGCCCTAGTGAAACGTAACGCCGATGCGTTGGGATACGCCGGCCGCTTCATGTTCAGCGGTCCGGGACACGATGCCCAGTATGTGCAGGATATGTTGCCGGCGGCGATGATTTTTGTTCCCAGCATCGGCGGCCTCAGCCACTGTCCGGACGAAAAGACTTCCCTTGATGACTGCCGCAACGGCACCGATGTGTTGCTGAATACGGTGTTGGAACTCGCCGATACATAATGACGCCTTGATTTGATTCGGAGTTGGAACAGTTCAACACCCATATGCCGCTTGACCGGACGCGACCTCAACGCGCCGGTGCGAAGCCCTCGAAATGCTCAGCCGGCCGGAGGCATCGTCCTTGCAGGCCTGCAAGGCTGAATCCGGGCAGCAGTTCCCGCGGAGCGACGGGGCGGGGCCGGTCAAGCAGACCGCAGAGATGTGCTATGCCGCCGACCAGCGCGCGGGGGCAGGCGCCGGCGGCACGCAGGGCAGCAATTTCCAGGCTTTTATTCCGTTTGGCCGGTCGTTCGCCGCGGGCGTCCAGGAGCAGGGGCAGGTGGATGTACAGCGGCGGCGTTCTGCCGAGCAGGAAAAACAGCAGAGCCTGACGCGGCGTGGAAGACAACAGGTCTTCGCCGCGCACTACTTCGCTGATTTCCATGTCCGCATCATCCGCGGCAACGGCCAACTGGTAGGCAAAGACGCCGTCCGAACGCCGCAGGGCGAAATCGCCCCCGCACGTTTCCGCATCAATACGCAGTTGCCCGGCGAACAGATCGGTAACGCTGAGGCCGGCAGTGCCGGCGGCAGGGGTGGCGTCCTTGTCAATCTTTTTCCGGGAACCGGTCGCCGTATTGAGAGAACAGCCCGCGGCAAGCTCACGCAGGGCCGCCCGCACATCGAGGCGCAGGCAGGCCCTGCGTCCTGCGCGCTCTTTTTCCGCGCGCCGCTCCGGTGAAAGCGTCCTGCAGGTGCCGGGATACGGAGCGCTTTGCTCGTCGGCATGCGGGGCGCCCGCCAGATCGCGCAGTTCTTTGCGCGAGCACCAGCAGGGGTAGAGCAACCCGCGCGCTTGCAATGTTTCCAGAATACCGGAGTAGCGGGCCGTCCGCAGGCTCTGCTCATAGGGCGCGTAAAGTCCGCCCGGTCCAGGCCCTTCGTCGTAATCCAGTCCGAGCCAGACAATATCCCGCACAATACCTTCGGCAAATTCCGGCCTGCAACGCACAGGGTCTATGTCCTCCATGCGCAGCACGACGGTCCCCCCGCGGGAGCGGACGGAAAGCCAGGCCATGAGAAAGATATAAGCGTGGCCCAGATGCAGGCCGCCGGTAGGGCTGGGCGCAAGACGCCCGCGTATGCCGCTCCGCGCGTCCACAGTTCGAGGCCGGGTCAGTACCGATAATGATCCTGCTTGTACGGGCCTTCGACCGGCACGTCGATATACGCGGCCTGATCGGGGCGCAACAGGGTGAGCTTGGCGCCGAGACGGCCGAGATGCAGGCGGGCCACTTCTTCGTCCAGCTTTTTGGGCAGAGTGTAAACCTCTTTTTTCAGTTCCTTGTTGATGGCCAACTCAAGTTGGGCCATAACCTGGTTGGTGAAACTGGTGGACATCACAAAGCTCGGATGTCCTGTGGCGCAGCCCAGATTCAGCAGCCTGCCTTCGGCCAGCAGCACGATGGAGCGCCCGGAAGGCAGAATCCATTTGTCCACCTGGGGTTTGATATTGACGCGCCGGCAGGCCGGGTTGCTTTCAAGACGGCTTACCTCGATTTCATTGTCGAAGTGTCCGATGTTGCCGACCACGGCTTCATCCTTCATGGCCTGCATGTGCTCGAAGGTGATGACGTTGCGGTTGCCCGTTGCGGTTATGTAAATGTCGGCTGCCGGCAGGGCGTCTTCGACCGTTGTCACTTCAAAGCCCTCCATGGCCGCCTGCAGGGCGCATATGGGGTCTATCTCGGTAACCAGCACGCGGGCGCCGAAGCCGCGCAAACTTTGCGCGCAGCCTTTGCCCACTTCGCCGTAGCCGCAGACCACAACGACCTTGCCGGCCACCATGACGTCGGTTGCCCGTTTGAGGCCGTCGGCCAGGGATTCGCGGCAGCCGTACAGGTTGTCGAACTTGGATTTGGTGACGGAATCGTTCACATTGATAGCCGGAAAGAGGAGTTTTCCCTCTTTCTGCATCTGATACAGGCGATGCACGCCGGTGGTGGTTTCTTCGGATACTCCTCGGATGCGGGCGACCGCGGACGTCCAGCGGCGGGGGCGCTCGGCGAAGGAAACGGCAAGCCGGCTCATGATAATGGACAGTTCCTTGTTGTCCGTCGGCGTGTTGAGCAGTTCCGGCGTTTGTTCGACCTCGACGCCTTTATGAACGAAGAGAGTGGCGTCGCCGCCGTCGTCCACGATAAGGTCCGGGCCTTGGCCGTCCGGCCAGGTCAGCGCGGTTTCCGTACACCACCAGTAATCTTCGAGACTCTCGCCTTTCCAGGCGAAGACGCCGGCCAGCCCGTCGGCGGCAACGGCGGCCGCGGCGTGGTCCTGGGTGGAAAAAATGTTGCAGGACGCCCAGCGCAGATCGGCGCCCAGGGCATGCAGTGTTTTGATGAGCATGGCTGTCTGTACGGTCATGTGCAGGGAGCCGGAAATGCGCAGCCCGAGCAACGGCTTTGATGCCGTATATTTGCGTGTCAGTTCCGCAAGTCCCGGCATTTCCCGCTCTGAAAGCTGCATTTCCTTGCGTCCGAGGTCGGCGCCGTTGATGTCCGCGACTTTGTAAGGCAGGGAAAGGTCCAGCGGACGCACTGTGCTGTTTGTCATGTCGTTCTCCTGTTGACTGATTGCAAAAAACTGCGATGAGAAGTCGGTTTGAAAATTTTTGTAGGCCGGCGCCGTTCAGGTCGCAGCCGGATTTTCCGAAAGGATGCAGTGCAGGACAAGGCCGCGCTCAAGCGCGGCCTGCTTTGTGTCGCGCACCAGAAAACCGGCATGGACGAGGAAGGAGCAAAGGGTATCCAACTCGAAGCCCAGCCGAAGATCGCCGTATTCGTTGCGCATCCGCTCATCATTGTGCCTGTCGAAGTCCGTAAGCAGCAACAGTCCGGCAGGGGCAAGCACGCGGCGGATTTCACGCAGAACTTCCGCGGGCCTGCTGATATGGTGCAGCACCATGTTCAGGGAAGCAAAGGCGGCTTCACCGTCGCGCAAAGGCAGGTGGGAAAGATCGCCGATGCGCAGGGAAACGCGTCCGCCTTCACCGACAAAGCGCCGGCGCGCCAGTTCCAGCATTCTGGGAGAACCGTCTACGCCGATGACGGTTTCGGCCTTTTTAAGCATGGCCTGCAGCACGCTGCCTGTGCCGCAGCCCAGATCCGCAGCGACCCCGCATTCCGGCATGGCTCCGCATACCGTTGCGGCGAGGTCGAAGCTGCCCAGTATCCCGCGCGCCTGTCTGTCCCAATCCTCGGCGACGGCGTTGAAAAACTGCCGGGTGCTGCGTGCGCGTTCCTCTATCAGTTCGGCCGCCGCGTCCAAATCGGGCTGCATGGCCGGGTCGGTGTAAAGGAAAGGATGCAGAGCGTCAATAAACACCCTGGACTTTCCGGACGACGGGGTGCTGTAGAAAACATGCAGACCTTCGCGCCTACAGCCCAACAGGCCCGATGCCGAAAGTATCTTGAGATGGCGCGAGATGCGCGGCTGCCCCATCTTCAGCACCAGCACCAGTTCGTTGACGTTCAATTCATAGCGGCTCAACACGCCGAGAAGGCGCAGTCGGGTTTCGTCGGCCAGGGCCTTGAACCAGGGCAGTACCGTAAAGGCAGTGTTTTCCAGATCGGGCATGGGGCATTTTACGGTATAGGGCAGGTTTGCGGCATTTGCATCAACAATTCTTTATATAGTATATGCTGTTTCGGTAATATGTCAAAGGCTTTTTCGTACGCTCGGCCGGCGGAGCGGCTTGTCAAGAAGTTTCGGATGCTTTACTCTCCCTTCATCGCCGTCACGCCTGCGGTTGCGGGTTCCTGTGCAGCCGCTGCCGCTGCGCCGGAGGCGGACGGTACCGGCTGTGAATTGAATAAACATCAAGTTCTCCCCGACATAGTCGGGAAAAGGGAGGAATGCAGAAATGCGCAGCGGCACACGCTCCCGATTGTCGGTCATCCTGACCCTGCTTGCGTTCGCCGCCGCGGCTTTCGTCGCATTCATGATACTCAAGGACCGACAGCCTCCGACTATCGTCGTTTCCCACACCGGCGACAGAATCAATCTTGCTCTGCCGGTGACGGTCCGGGCAACGGATGAAGTGTCGTCCATCGCGTATATAGAGGTTGCCGTGCGTTTTCAGGAAAATCTGATTCCCGTGGCAAGACTGGAAGGCAGCGGCGGACAGGAAGAATTGACCTTTACTCTGGCCGGGTCGGGCCTGAAAAACAACGATATTTTCGACCTTGAAATAAGCGTTGCGGACAATGCTTTCGGCGGATTGGGCTTCGGTAACAAAAACAGCGTCATATTGCCCATGCGCCTTGACCTCTCTGAGCCGAGGCTGACCGTAAAATCCCCCGTCCCCTACGTCCGGCGCGGAGGCACAGGATGCATCGTCTATTCGGCATCCGAAGAAGTTGCCGGGACGGGAGTCAGGCTCGGAGAGCTTTTTTTCCCGGCCTTCAGGCAGGAAAACGGCGATTATCTGTGTTTTTTTGCCTTCCCCTATTATATGGATACAAAAGATTTCACGCCGTTGCTGACGGCGTGGGACACTGCAGGGAATCGTGCGGCGCAGAACCTGACCGTGACCGCCGTGCCGCGGCGTTTCAATACCGACACCATCACGTTGAGCCGTTCTTTTCTTGACGTCAAAGCCGGTGAATTTGAGGCCATAGTGCCGGAACCGATGGGTTTTGTTGAGCGTTTTCTTGAGATAAACGGACGCATACGCAGGGAAAACGCGAAGACGCTTCTGGAGGTCGGCAAAAATACCGCCCCGACAATGCTCTGGCGCGGGGCCTTTCTGCGTATGCCGCGGGCAGCCCCGCGCGCGGGATTCGCCGACCGGCGCGTCTATTTATGGGAAGGAAAAAAGATTGATGAACAGACGCATCTCGGCTTCGACCTTGCCTCGGTGAAGCAGGCCGATGTGCCGGCCGCGAATTTCGGCACGGTGGTTTACGCGGGCTATCTCGGCATCTACGGGAATCTTATCGTCATAGATCACGGCATGGGGTTGCAGAGTCTGTACTCCCATCTCAGCACGGTAGGCGTCGAGGTCGGCAGCCGCATAGACAAAGGTGATATCATCGGCAAGACCGGGGCCACGGGTATGGCCGGCGGCGACCATCTGCATTTCGGGATGCTGGTTTCCGGACTGGAGGTCACGCCTCTGGAATGGCTTGACGACCACTGGATCAAGGACAACATCGTCGACCGCGTCAAAGACGCGGGAGGCACAATGCCCGAATTTCAGGTAAGCGGGCCGGCTGCATCGCAGGGTGACAACGAAAGACAGACCCGGCCGGAAAAACCCGGCAAAAAACAACGCAAGCGTTCCCCCGCGCGGCGCTGATGAGTGGGGTCCGTAGGAAATTCATTTCCTCCGGCGGCGCGAACACAGGCTGCTCTGTGCAGCGCCCCGGCCGCCGGAGGCATAAAATCAACCTTAAAATGCTCTTAAGCGTCTCGTTCCACGAGCAGGGCTATGCCTTGGCCGCCGCCGATGCAGAGTGTTGCCAGTCCGCGTTTGGCGTTTTTCTTTTCCAGAGCGTGCAGCAGGGTAACAAGAATGCGCGCCCCGCTGGCGCCGATGGGGTGCCCGAGGGCTATTGCGCCGCCGTTTATGTTGACTTTGGCCGGATCCAGTTCCAGTTCGCGTGCCACGGCTACGCTTTGGGCGGCAAAGGCTTCGTTGGCCTCGATTAAATCAAGGTCTCCCACTTTCCAGCCCGCTTTTTTCAGAGCGTTTCTGGAGGCGTTGACGGGCCCAATGCCCATGACGGCCGGATCCACGCCGGCAATGCCTACTGCGACGATGCGGGCCAGTGGTTTGAGGTTTTTGGACGCGGCAAGGGCGGCGTCCATGACCACGAAGGCGGCGGCGCCGTCGTTGATGCCCGAAGCGTTGCCCGCGGTGACCGTGCCGTCTTTCTTGAAGGCGGGTTTCAGTTTGCCCAGACCCTCGGCGCTCGCGTCGCGTCGCGGAAACTCATCGGTGTCCACGACTTTGTCGCCTTTTTTGCCTTTTATGACCACGGGCAGGATTTCTTTCTTGAAATGGCCTTCGTCAATGGCTTTGACTGCCTTTTGCTGTGATGCCAAGGAAAAGGCGTCCTGATCCGCGCGTGTGACCTTATATTTTTCCGCCACGTTTTCGGCAGTGATGCCCATGTGATACAGGTTGAAGGCATCGGTCAGGCCGTCGAGCACCATGGTGTCCACCAGTTCCGCGTTGCCCATGCGGGCGCCCCAGCGGGCTTTGGGAACGGCATAAGGGGCAAGGGACATGTTTTCCGCCCCGCCGGCGACAACGCAGGAGGCTTCTTCGGCTTTTATCGCCTGGGCGGCCATGGCCACGGCCTTCAGACCGGAGCCGCAGACCTTGTTGATGGTCCAGGACGGCACCTCAAAGGGCAGCCCGGCCTTGACGGCCATTTGTCTGGCCGGGTTCTGGCTTTGCGCCGCCTGCAACACGTTGCCCATGATGACTTCTTCAACCGGATCGGCGCTGATGCCGGCGCGCTTTATGGCTTCAGCGATGACCAGGGAGCCTAGTTCGCCGGCCGTCAGGGTGGAAAGACCGCCGCCGAAGGTGCCGATGGGAGTGCGCACAGCGCTGACTATAACAACATCTTTCATATCGACCTCTGTTTTGTTGAGAGCCTGTTTCGTCTGCCTCAATACTTGAAGAACCCTTCGCCCGTCTTGCGGCCGAGTTTGCCGGCGCGCACCATTTTGCGGATGATCGGGGCGGTGCGGTACTTGGGATCGCCGGTTTCCTTATACAGAACATCCATAATCGCCTGACAAACATCCAGCCCGATAAGATCGCCGAGGGCCAGGGGTCCCATGGGATGGTTGGCGCCGAGTTTCATCGCCGTGTCGATGTCTTCCGCGGTAGCCGTACCTTCGGAAAGGACAAAGGCCCCTTCGTTGATGAGCGGAATCAGGATGCGGTTGACCACAAATCCGGGCGCTTCGTTAACCGTGACCGGGGTTTTGCCGAAAGAGCGGGACAGTTCCATGGTGGCGGTGTAAGTGGCATCGGATGTCGCTATGCCGCGGATGACTTCAATCAGGGCCATGACCGGGGCCGGGTTGAAGAAGTGCATGCCGATGACCTTATCCGGGCGTTTCGTGGCGGCGGCTATTTCCGTGATACTCAGGCTGGAAGTATTGGTGGCGAGGATGGCCTCCGGCTTGAGGGTGGAATCCAGTTCCGCGTAAATGGCTTTTTTAAGGGCCATGTCCTCGATTGCGGCTTCAATCACGAAATCCGCATCTTTGGCCACGCTGATGTCGACTGTGCCGGTGATCCGGCCGAGGACGGCGTCTTTGTCCGCAGCCTGCATTTTACCTTTTTCAACCAGCTTGCCCAGATTTTTTCCTATGCCGCCCAGT
Source organism: Desulfovibrio sp. (assembly GCA_031271265.1). Taxonomy (GTDB): domain Bacteria; phylum Desulfobacterota; class Desulfovibrionia; order Desulfovibrionales; family Desulfovibrionaceae; genus Frigididesulfovibrio. The sequence goes on from JAISWB010000112.1 coordinate 65,799, forward strand.
CCTTTGGCGACAAATTCGTCTTTAATGTCGCGCAAAAACACTTTGCAGCCGCTTTGGGCGACGACCTGGGCTATGCCTGATCCCATGGCTCCGGCACCGAGGATAAGAACGGTTTTCATGGCAACTCCATTGCGTTAGGCGGTTTAACAGGATAAACGCTGCTTCCTTTTTAAAGTTTACCCGACTTCAAAAAAAAAACAACCGACAATCGTGTCGCTCCACGGAAATTTCCGGATAACACGTTGAAAAGATTTGTGGTAAATCTTTTGTCCCAGTCGAAGCCGGCAGCAATTCTAATTATGGTTTTTTTTCGCGCACAGGCGCAGCTTTTCAGACATTTCGCCCAACGAAAAATCAAGGATTCAGCTCAACATACCGGCTTGACGGCGTATCGCTCAA
>JAISWB010000074.1 GCA_031271265.1 Desulfovibrio sp.
CCATTCCGAACCCGGAAGTTAAGCCCTTCATCGCCGATGATACTGCATACTCTTGTGTGGGAACGTAGGTCGGGGCCGACATCTTCATCTCCGGGCGCTTCACAAAAATGTGATGCGCCCGGGAATCATAGACGGCCTCACACGGCCTTGCGCGGTTATCGTACGTGTCCCCACCGACAACCGGCCGAAAACGCCCCGCTTCCCCCGCTTCCCTACCGGCCGAAACGCATTCCCGACCGGCTGAAACGCATTCCCGACCGGCTGAAACCTGTTCCTCCTCATCCGAAACGAATCCCGAACCGGGAAACGCGTGTTCCCACCCTGCAGATGCGCGTTCCCGACCGGTCGAATCATGTTCCGCATCGGCTGAAACGCCGGCTCCCACGGCGGTACCCGCGCACGGCGCCGCCGTCCCCTGCCTGTCCGAAGGGTCGTGCAAGGATTGCTGTCCGGCCGAATCGTGTGAAGAACGCTTGTTCGCGGCTGTTCTGAGCATGGCCGAGGATCGGGAAACGCCCCTTACGGCCCTTTTCGCCGGGGCAATCCGTCTGGCTTACCCCGCCCGCGCCGACGATGAAGTGAGACTTGCCGTCCTGCGCTATGAGCGTTATCTTGCAGACCCCCCCCGAGGCGTGGACAAGTTCGGCAATCCGCTCTGGATGCGTCTGGCTCCGTCCGGTTCCGATGTGGAACGGCAAGGGTGGGGGACATCGAGTGAAGCCCCGCGCGGGCAGGCGGATCATGCCGAAGAGGATGAATCGCCGGCCCTCGGCACGCCGAAACGGCACTTTATAGGAAAATTTTTTTCACAACCGAAAAATTTTGAAAAGGAACGCATTGAGGAAAGCCGGGCTCGGCGCCCGCTCGGCGATGCCGTGCGAAACAGCATGCCGGTGCGCATGATTCGGGCCGCGGTGTTTGTCACGCTTTTCGCCGTGCTGTATTATTGTTTCACCGCAATTTTCTGATTTTCGTGCAGCCCGGCTGTAGCTGCGCCGTATTTTCAGGGAGGGTACCATGCGCTTTTCCATGCTGTGCAGTTTGCTGTGCGCCGCACTGACGGCCGGTTGCGTCAGCGGAGGGAGCGGAGGCGGAAGCCTCAGCGCCAGGGTCGACCAACACGAACAGCAAATCCGAACGCTTATGTCACAGGTGGGCCAAGTTGAACAAGTGCTTCCCGGCCAGGCCGAAATGTGGTCCCAGATGCAGTCCATGCGCCAGGAACTCAACATGTTGGCCGGCAAAGTGGATGACGCCCAGGGCGGCGGGTCGGGAGAACAGCCCTCGCTGCGCGACAGGGTTGCCCGCCTTGAAGCCGTTGTAAGACAGATGGCTTCGCAGTTGGCCGTCAATGTCGACGGTCTGAATACATCCGAAAGCGCGGCGCCTGCCCCGCATCGCCCTGTTTCCGGAGCGTATCCGCCGCCGGCGGCATATCCCGGCGCCGCATCCCCCGCACCCGGCCGGGTGGATACGGCTTCGGCCCTGTACGACGCGGGCATCAAGTCGTTCGATCAGCGCCGCTACAAGGAAGCCGCGTCGTCCTTCAAAGATTTTTACGCGTCCTACCCCACACACAAACTGGCCGGCAACGCCCATTTCTGGGAAGGCGAATCCTGGTTTCAACTGAAGGATTACGCCCGCGCCGCGCTGGCCTACCAGGAAGTCATAGCCAAGTTCCCCGGCAGCCCCAAACTTCAGTCCGCCATGCTCAAGCAGGGCATCGCCCTGCAGAACGCCGGTAAAAAACAGGCTGCGCGCGAGCGCCTGAACGAACTCGTCAAACGCTACCCTACCAGCCCCGAAGCGACCAGGGCCAAGCAGGTGCTGGCCGAAAACAAGTAATGCGGCAGCCGGCGTGGACACGGAAAAACAGGGCCATCTCCCCCTAAAGCCGGGCGCGCGCCGGCGCGGCAGGACCCTGGTGCTGAAATTGGGCACCGGCGTGCTTACGCGCGGCTCGTCGAAGCTCGACCGCGCCCACATGGTCGAAATAGTCGGGCGCTGCGCCGCCGCGACAGCCGCCGGGAACAGAATCATCCTGGTGTCTTCCGGAGCCATTGCAGCAGGCCGGGAACATCTGAATTTTCCGGAGCTTCCGCCCTCCATTCCCGCGAAACAACTTCTGGCCGCCGTGGGTCAAAGCCGTTTGATCCGCATCTGGGAACAGCTTTTTGCCGTTTACGGACTGCATATCGGCCAAATGCTCCTGACGCGCGCCGACATTGAAGACCGTGAACGCTTTCTCAACGCGCGCGACCTGCTCAACGCGCTTCTGGATCACGGCATAATTCCCGTAGTCAATGAAAACGACGCCGTGGCCGTGGCCGAAATCAAGGTCGGCGACAACGACAATCTTTCCGCGCTGGTGGCCGTGCTGGCCGAAGCCGATTGCCTGTTTCTGCTGACGGATAGGGACGGGCTGTATACCGCCGATCCCCGCGCGCACCCCGATGCCGAACTCCTCCGGCGCGTCGAGGTCATCGACGACGCCGTGCGCGCCGCGGCCGGCGGAACGGCGTCCGCCCTGGGCACAGGCGGCATGGCGACCAAAATACAAGCTGCGGAAATCGCCGTCCGGGCCGGCATCGGCGTGGTCATCGCTTCCGGGGCGCAAAGTTCCGTCATCGGCGATCTTCTGGAAGGCAGGCAAAGCGGCACCTTCTTCGCGCCGCGCAGCAACCCGCTCGAACGCCGCAAACAATGGATATTCGGCGCTCCCCCGGCAGGCGGCATCAGTATAGACGCGGGCGCGGCCGCGGCCCTGCTCCGCGGCAAAAGCTCACTGCTCCCGGCCGGTATCACCGCCGTAAGCGGATCCTTCGCCAGGGGCGCCGTGGTGCGCATCCTCGCCCCCGACGGCAGGGATCTGGCGCACGGCGTGCCGCGCTACAACAGCGATGCCTTGTCCCTGATCATGGGCAGGCGGTCGGATGACATCGCCGGCATTCTCGGCTATGAATACGGGCCTGTGGCCGTCCACCGCGACGACCTGATCATGCTTGAAGGTTCCGGCGCCTGACGCCGGGGCCTTGTCTGCGGAAACAACGTTCGTTTGCAATGCGCATGGGAGGTATAGTCGTGCAGGGAAAAAAAAGCGCCGGGACGGACGAAGCCGGAAGGCCGGGCGAAAACGGCAACGGCGCCGTGCAGTCCGTCTGCCGGGAGGCCAGGGAAGCCTCGCGGATACTGGCTTCGCTGAGTACCGGGCGCAGAAACCGCATCATGACGGCCTTGGCCGACGCCCTGATCGAACAAGCCCCCGGCATTCTTGAAGCCAATGCCGCGGATGTCGCCGCGGCGCGCTCGGCCGGCCTGAGCGCGAGCCTGACGGACAGGCTCGTGTTGAACGGGGAACGCCTTGAAGGCATAGCCGCCGGTATCCGTGTCCTGGAACGGCTGCCCGATCCGGTCGGTACGATCATGGACGGACGCAGGCTGGATTCCGGCCTTCTGCTTGAACGCCGCAGGGTACCCTTGGGCGTGGTGGCCGTCGTCTATGAAGCCAGGCCCGATGTGACCGCGGACGTGAGCGCCCTCTGCCTCAAAACCGGCAACGCCGTCATCCTGCGCGGCGGCAGGGAGGCTTTCAACACCAACCGCGCCCTGGTCGCGGTGATAGGCGCGTGCCTGGAATCCCTGGATCTGCCTTCTACCGCAGTGCAGTACATCAACTCGACCGACCGCTCGGCGGTTGAAGAACTGTTGCTCATGGACACCTGGGTGGACATGCTCGTCCCGCGCGGCGGGGCCGAGCTGCACCGCCTGTGCCGGGAAAAATCCCGTATCCCGGTCATGACCGGGGGCATAGGCGTCTGCCACATTTTCACGGACAAGAGCGCGGATACGGAAAAATCCCTGAAGGTCATAGAAAATGCCAAGATACAGCGCCCGAGCGCGTGCAACGCCCTGGAAACGCTGCTCGTCCATAAGGATACAGCGGCGTCCTTCCTGCCGAAACTTGCCGCGCACATGGCGCCCTTCGGCTGCACGCTGCACCTGAGTCCCGAGGCGGAGGCCTTTTTGCCCGAGCCGCGCGGTATAGCGACGGCCCCCGTGCGGGAAGGCGATTACGACCGGGAATGGTTGAGCAGGGATTTCAACGTGCATGTGGTAGACGGACCGGATGCCGCCGTCGCGCATATCCGCAGGCACGGCACCGGCCACTCCGAAGCCGTGCTGACGGAAGACGCGGCCGTTGCCCGGCGTTTTGTCGACGAAGTGGACGCCGCCGCGCTGTATGTCAACGCGTCCACGCGTTTCACCGACGGCGGACAGTTCGGCCTGGGGGCCGAAGCCGCCGTCAGCACGCAGAAACTGCACGCGCGCGGCCCCGTGGGCCCCGAAAGCCTGACCACCTATAAATGGACGGCGTACGGGGATTATGCGGTACGAAAATAGCCGGCGGGCGAATCAAGGCGCATCCGCATGAATATCCTGCTGACGGCGGGCGGCTGGTCAAGCGAACGCGACGTTTCCCTGGCCGGGGCCGAAGCGGTGCGCAAAGCCCTCAACAACCTCGGACACACGGTTACCGGCCACGATCCCGGCGTGTCGCCCGAAAGTCTGGCCGAAGCAGCCGCGGGCAAAGACTTCGTCTTTATCATGCTGCACGGCTCACCCGGCGAGGACGGCATCATACAGGCCGCGCTGGACCGCCTCGGACTTCCCTATCAAGGCTCCGGCCCGGCGGGGTCCATGCTGGCCCTGCACAAGGCGTTCGCAAAAACGCTCTTTGTTTCGGCCGGGCTGGTTACCCCTCCCTGGCGTCTGCTGCCCCGGCGCGCGGGCGCGGAAGCGCTCTCCCTTCCCGAATATCCCCTGTTTATCAAGGCCGACACCGGAGGTTCCAGCCTGAACATGGAGCGGGTGGAAACGCCGGAGGCGCTGCCCGCGGCCCTGGACCGGCTCTTTGCCTGCGGCGGCCCGTATCTGGCCGAAAGCGCCGTGGACGGGATTGAAATCACCTGCGCCGTGCTCGGGGAACTCGTGAACGGGGTGGAAATCCCCCGCGCCCTGCCGCCCATCCTCATCAGGCCCGCCGCCGGCAAGGTCTTCGATTACGCGTGCAAATATTCACCCGGAGGGGCGGAGGAACTCTGCCCCGCCCCGATTTCGGAGCGCCTTGCGGCGCGTATTCAAGACGCGGCGCTGGCGGCGCACCGCGTCCTCGGGTTGTCCGGTTACAGCCGCGCCGACTTTATAGTTCCCGACAACGGCGCAAGCCGCTCCCTGCCCGGTCCGCCGGCAGGCTCCTCACCGACGGCCGGGAGTCAACCGGGAATCTCCCTGGATAGAGCGCCTGCAGACCATGACGAACATTTCGATGCCTGCCCGGTGCTGCTGGAAGTCAATTCCCTGCCGGGCATGACCGGCACCAGCCTTCTCCCTCGGGCCGCGGCCGCCTGCGGGCTGTCTTTCGACCGTCTTGTGGAACGTCTTGTCGAACTCGGTCTGGCCCGCAACCGCGCGGAAAGTTAAACACCCGCCCTGCTCATGCGGCGGCCCGCGGAAAGGAGTATACGGAGTCCATGCGCGCGCAATCAGCATCCATACCCTGGTCCACGGTTTTTTTTACCCTTTTGGGACTCGGCTGGTGCGGCTGGACGGCGTTTCCCACCTCCGTCCCGCCCGCGTGCACGACATCCGGGTGCGCGCTTTTCCGGGACGGCATGATAGGCGGAGTATCGCTCTGGTGGATAGGCGGGGCCTATTTTTTCCTTATGGCGCTCCTCTCCCTGCGCGGCAAACGCATCGCGGCCCGCCTGCTCGCCATGTCGGCCCTCGCGGCGGACAGCGTACTCCTCTTCATCATGTTTTTCACAGCCCCCTGCTTCGACTGCCTGGTCGTCGCCGCGTTCATCGGCCTGGTCTATTACAGCCTGCGCGGGGAACCCGACGGCTGGTTTCTCATGCCCAGCGGGCCGTCCCTGCTCCTTCCGGTCTGGTTCGGACTCTTTCTCGGCAACAGCGTCCTCGCGGCGGACGAAATGCTGCCGCGGCACATACTCGGGGACGAAAACGCCGAGGTGAGCATCTTTTTTTCCCCCTCATGCCCCGCCTGCCGCGCGGCCCTGGCTTCCATCGGAAGCGCGGCCGCGCTGTATCCCGTTGCGGAAGAAGCGGACGACACGGACCGCATCATCAAGTTCGCTTCTTACCTCCGCGAGGGTCTTTCCGCTGGCGACGCCGCGGAACGCAGCATGGATCCGGCGCAGCCGGTGCCGGAATATTCACTGTTCAACCGCGCCGTATTGGCCGTGCAGCTTCTGCGCAACAAGTCCGCCTTGCTGCGCCAGGGCGTGCGTGCCCTGCCCCTTATCCGGATCAGCGGCATGCCCGGCTTCGGCGCGACTTCCCTGGAAAAAAGGGACGGCAGAAGCGAGGAAGAGAAGCGGCCGCCCGCCGCAACGGGCGGTGACAAGACGGGGACGGAGCCGCCGCCGGCCGCAACGCAGACGCCTCCCCCGCCGCGGGAACATGACGGACGCCTGCAGCCGGATTTTCTGCGTGACCTGGACAACGTCGGCAAGTGTGGCGGCAATGCCGCCGAACCGTGCTCCGAGGCTTCCGGCGCGCGCTGACGCCGGCGGTATAGGCATGGAAAAGCACAGGTCGGCATTTCTGGAATATGCCCGAAGTTTTTTCAGCGGCGATCCTGAAAAAGACCGCTACATGCAACTGAAGGTGGACCACACCTTCAGGGTATGCAGCCATGCGGACACTCTGGCGGCCGAAGAGGGCGAACTGCACGCGCCCGCGCTCGGGCGCGCCGTGTCCTTGGCCGCCCTGTACCATGATGTGGGACGTTTTGAACAGCTTAAACGCTGGAATACCTTTTCCGATGCCCTGTCCTGCAACCACGGACTGCTGGGCGCGGGCATCATAAAAAAACAGGGCTTTCTGGACGAAGAAGACCGGGAAGTGCGGCAGTTCGTCATCGCCGCCGTCGCCGTGCACAACCGCTTTTCCCTTCCCGCGGCGCTGCGGGGTGACCTGTTCCCGGTTGTCGCCGCCCTGCGCGATGCGGACAAAGTGGACATCCTGCGTATCATGGCGGGACAACTCGGCCCCGGCAGCGCGGCGGACAACACCATGCTGCTGCACCTGGAAGATGCGCCCGGCGTCTGCAGCCCCGCGATACTCAAGGCGTTGCGCGAAAAGCGCATGGCCCGCTACATGGATATGCGCACGTTTGACGACTTTCGTCTGCTGCTCTGCACCTGGCTTTTCGAACTGCGCTTCGCCGCCTCGGTGCGGGCAATCCGGGAAAACGGCTGCTTCAACGGCATTCTGGACGGATTTACCGGCGCGCCCGAGGTGAAAGCCGAAGCCGCCGCCGTAGTGAAAAGCCGCCTGCTCGCGCCCCCTTATGCCGCAAATACCGGAAAATTCCTCCGGACGGGAAGAGTATTAACCAAAGAATGTTGCTATATCTTCCCTCACTCCATTGACGTGAAAGCGAGCAAATAGGGCCATTGTCAGATCTACCATGTGTAATGACTTGGAAACCACGATAGATTTGC
>JAISWB010000048.1 GCA_031271265.1 Desulfovibrio sp.
CTGAACAGCAGCCGTTAGGCTGATATCGCCGCGAAGCGGCGTGAGTCAGCCGAAAACCACGCTTTTCGGCTGACGATCCTCCGCAGGGAAAAGTTTACTTTTCAATGCGGATATCAGTAGTCCCGCGGCATTGTCGCCGCACAGACAACAACTGTATCCTCAAGGAGTTTTTGATGAACAGGCGGACATTTTTGAAAACAGGGCTTGCGGCGGCATCGCTGCTTACGGCTCCTCCGTTGCTGAGGCGCGCTCTTGCTGCGGACCCTGTGACGTTTTACGGCCTGAAGTCCATGTCCGGGGCATACGCAAGCTACGGAGAATTCGCCGAAAAAGGCTCGAAACTCGCCGTTGACGACTACGGCCCGCTGCTCGGGGAAAAGCCCCGCTACGTCACCATCGACACCGAAAGCAACCCCGGACGCACCGTGCGCAAGGTGCAGGAAGCCGTACAGCAGCAGAACGCCCGTCTGTTCGGCGGCTGTACCTTGTCCTCCACCGCGCTGGCCGTGGGCAAGGAAGTCAACAAGGCCGGAGGCGTTTTCATGACCCCGGCCGGCGCGGACGAAATAACCGCCTCGGAATGCAACAAGGCGACCTTCCGCTGGACCGTCCCCACTTACGGCGCCGTACAGGAAACCGTCCGTCCGCTCTTTGCGTCCAATCCCAAGGCCAAACGCTGGTATTCCATCACGCCGCAGTATGTGTTCGGCGAAGCTTTGCTGACGGCCGCCAAAAACCTGTTCGCGGAACTGGGCATCGAACATGTCGGCAACAGCTACCATTCGACCCAGGAACAGGAATATTCCGGCTACCTGACCAATGCAGCGGCGGCGAACCCCGACGTGCTGCTGATCCTGGGCTTCGGCGGCAACGGTGCGAATTGCCTGCGCCAGGCGGCCAACTACGGCATGAAGAGCAAAATGACCATACTTCTGGCCTGGACGCAGGGACTCGACTGGTTCCAGTCCCTTGGCCCCGATCTTCTTGAAGGCGTCTACCTCGGCGCACAGTATTGGCATCAGGTCGACGCGCCTGTGAACAACGCCCTGGTCAAGCGCACGCGCGAAGTTTACGGCATCAACCCGAATTACCCGCTGGCCGGCGACTACATCATCACCAAAATCATCTTCGACGCCGTGGCCAAGGCCGGGACGACGGACGGCGCCGCCGTGGTCAAGGCCATGGAAGGCATGGAATACGACGGCCCGACAGGTCCGGAAATGATCCGCGCCCGGGATCACCAGGTAATCAAGGATTACTACCTGCTGCGCGGCAAAGGGAAAGCCGCGATGAAAGACCGCGACGATCTTGCGACGGTAATCAGCTCCGGAAAATCCTTTCCGGAAGGCGACCAAATCCTCTGTAAAATGAGTTGATCCGCAGGGTCGCAAGCGGCGAGGCGGCGCGGGATGCTGTATCTTTTTCAAGTTCTCAACGGTCTGGGGCTGGGCATGATCTATTTCCTCATCTCGGCGGGCCTGACCATTATCTTCGGACTGTTGAATTTCGTGAACTTCGCGCACGGGGCCTTTTTTATGCTCGGCGGCTACCTGTGCTGGTCGCTGACGGAACTGACGGGCAACTTCTGGATTTCGCTGCTCGCGGGTCCGCCCGTAGTAGCCTTTCTGGCCTGGGCGGCGGAAGTGACGCTTATCCGGCGCATCTACCGCCTGCCCCACACCTTCCACATTCTCGTCACCGTGGGTATCGCGCTGATTCTGCAGGAAACGACGATCATGATATGGGGGCCCATAGGCAAGAGCATCCCGGTTCCCGACGGCCTGCAGGGCTTTGTGACGCTGTGGAGTTTCACCTATCCGACCTACCGCCTGTTCCTGATAGCCTTTACCTCGCTCATCGGTTTCGCGCTCTGGTACCTGCTGGAGCGGACGCGCTTCGGCGGACTGGTAAGAGCCGGGAGCGAGAGCTCGGAAATGGTTGCCCTGCTCGGCACGAACATCCACCGCCTTTTTGCCCGGACCTTTGCCTTGGGCGTGGGGCTGGCCGGGCTGGCCGGGACGCTTTCCGCCCCGATCCGGGGCATACATCCCTTCATGGGACCGGAGGTTCTGGGCATAGCCTTTGTAGTGGTGGTTATCGGCGGCATGGGCTCGTTTACGGGAGCACTGCTCGGGGGCTTGCTGGTCGGGCTGGTGCAAAGCCTGATGAGCACGATCTGGCCCGAGGGCGCGAGCCTGATGATTTACGGGACCATGGCCGCGGTTATTTTACTCAGGCCTTACGGTCTGTTCGGGAGGGCCTGAGCGTGAACGCAACCGGGCAGGCGCGTGCGGCGCGGCATGCTCCGGAAAATCCGGGGCAAGGCCGGGATGTGTTCGCGTACCTGCGCTCAGGGCCGTTCGGCGGACCCACGCCGGCCGTTGCCGCGCTTCTGGTATTGATGCCGGTTGCGTTGCCTTCCAGCACCATGGCGACGGAGATTCTGATCTTTGCAATGGCGACTCTGGCCTGCAACCTGCTGCTCGGTTACGGGGGCCTGCTGTCCTTCGGGCAGGCGATCTTTTTCGGAGCCGGCGCCTATCTTTCCTCCCTGGCCACGATGCACCTGGGGGCCGGCCTGTTGCCGGCGCTGCTGGCGGCCGTTGTTTCCGGAGCGATCCTGGCGGCCCTTGTCGGAGCGTTGGCCGTCCGGCGCACGGGCATCTATTTCGTTATGATGACCTTGGCCTTCAACCAGACGGCGTACTTTATCGCCTATACCCTGTCCGACTGGACGGGCGGGGACAACGGTCTTCTGGATGTGCCGCGGCCGCCGCTGACGCTGTTCGGCGCCGCCTTGGCCGACTTGAGCACCGCTACGTCTTACTATGTGTTTACGGCTGTGCTTTTTCTCCTGGTTTTCATCGCCGTCCGGAGGGTCATCGCCTCCCCCTTCGGAAGCACGTTGATCGCCGTGCGTGAAAACGAGGACCGGGCGCGTGCGCTGGGCTACGACACGCGAAACTTCAAAATAACGGCTTTTGCTCTCTCCGGCGCCGTAACATCTCTCGCCGGGGCCCTGTACGCCATGCTGCTGAACTTCGCCCCTCTGGAGAACATTCAGCTTTCCATGTCCGAGAACATCGTGATCATGACCGTCATAGGCGGCACCGGTTCCCTGCTCGGTTCCCTGCTCGGCGCTGGAGCCTGGGTGATCATTTCCGACATGTTGGCGGAAATCTGGCCGCGCTGGCAGATTTTGACAGGCGGAGCGCTGATCCTCATCGTGCTGTTCCTGCGCGGCGGCCTTTGGGGCGGCGTGGAAAGCCTCATGCGGCGTTTCAGCGGCGGCGGAGCGCACCATGCTCCGGACGGCAACCCGGACGATGCCGGCCCGCCGCCACAACCGATGGAATAATTACGTATTTTCGGTCGAACATATTCTTATGAACGCAGTTTTGATTTGAAATCCTAATGAAGGAGTGCTGCAATGCGTGATTCCCACATCCTCACAACCGAGAACCTGAGCCTGTCATACGGGGGCTTCAGGGCGGTGGACAAGGTCAACCTGCGTGTAAAGCCCAGGACGGTACATTCCGTGATCGGACCCAACGGAGCGGGCAAAACGTCTCTGTTCCACTGCCTGACGGGCGGCAGGCGGCCCACGGGCGGACGCATCCTTTTCAAAGGCGAGGAAATCACCAACAGGTCGGCCCATGCCAGGGTGGGGTCGGGCATGGCCCGCTCTTTTCAGATTACCAGCCTGTTCCAGAATCTCACGGTGCGCGAAAACCTGCGTCTGGCCTCGCAGGGCCGCGACGGCAACCGATCTCTCCTTTTCTGGCGTTCCGTCAACGCGCGCAAGGAGCATATCGAACTGGCCGACAGCATCACGGAACGTCTGGGACTGGCCGGCAAAGCCGCCGTTGCCGCCGGCGACCTTTCGCACGGGCAGCAGCGTCTTCTGGAAGTAGGCATGGCCCTGTGCGGCAAACCCGAGCTTCTGCTGCTGGACGAGCCTACCGCCGGCATGGGCGTGGACGACATCCCGATGATGACCAAACTTATCGCCGACCTCGGCAAGGAGTACAGCGTCATGCTCATCGAGCACAACATGGGTATCGTCATGGCCGTCAGCGACACGATTACGGTCATGAGCCGGGGCGGCGTCCTGGTTGAAGGCAAACCCGAAGAAGTCCGCGCCGACCCGCGCGTCCGCGAAGCCTACCTGGGCAAAGTCGCCTGAGACCGACCTTCCCGTCCGTCCGAGCCCGCATCCGTGAAGCCTGTCCCGGAGAAGTCGCCTGATGCTGAAACTCACAGACGTTCATGCTTATTACGGGAAAAGCCATATCCTTGAAGGGGTGTCGCTTTCCGTGGGCCGGGGGGAGCTGGTCAGCCTGCTGGGGCGCAACGGCGCTGGCAAGACTACCACGTTGCGCTCCATTGTAGGCGTGCTTCGTCCTGTATCCGGCTCCGTGACCTTTGAGGGACGGGAACTTATAGGGCGGGAAATTTACGAGACAGCCCGCGCGGGCATTTCCCTTGTGCCGGAGCATCGCGGGATTTTCAGCATGCTGAGCGTAGAGGAAAACCTTTCCGTAGCCGCGCGGCCCGGAGACTGGACGCTGAAAAAAATTTACGGGCTTTTCCCCGTGCTTTACGAGCGGCGCAACAACGGCGGCGGCGCGCTTTCCGGCGGAGAGCAGCAGATGCTGTCCATAGCCCGCGGGCTTCTGACCAACCCCAAAATGCTGCTCCTCGACGAGCCGACGGAGGGTCTCGCGCCGGTCATTGTGGAGGACATCGTCAAGGTTCTGGTCACCATCAAACAGACGGGGATAGCCGTGCTGCTTGTCGAGCAGAATCTGCTCATCTGCGAAAAACTGGCGGACAGGCACTATGTGCTTGAGGAAGGGCGCATCGTGTACTCCGGAAGCGCCGAAGACTTCGCCCGTGACCGGGATAACGTGCGCGACCGCTACCTGGCGGTATGAAAGGAATGAGGGTACCTATGACCGACAAGACTGATCCGGGCGAGATGACGGCCCTGGAATTGGGAGAACTGTTCCGTTCCCGCAAACTTTCCCCGGTGGAGGCCGCCGGCGCGGCTTTGGAGCGCATCGGCAGGTTCAACGCCGACGTCAATGCCTACTGCTTTGTAGACGAGTCCGGCGCATTGGAAGCCGCGCGCAAATCCGAGGCGCGTTTCGCGGCCGGGCTTCCGCTCGGCCCGGCGGACGGCATCCCCGCGTCCATCAAGGATCTGACCTACGCGGCGGGAATGCCGACGCGTAAAGGTTCCCTTACCGTTGACCCGGCGCGCAACCCCGATGTGGACGCCCCGTTTGCGCAACGCATGCGCGAGGCGGGCGCCGTTCTGCTCGGCAAAACCACGACTCCGGAATTCGGCTGGAAGGGCGTGACGGACAGCCCCGTGTACGGCATAACCCGCAACCCCTGGAACCCGGAGCGCACGTCGGGGGGGTCTTCCGGCGGCGCGGCCGTTGCCGCCGCCCTCAACATGGGTGTGCTGCACCAGGGGTCCGACGCGGGCGGTTCCATCCGCATCCCGGCCGGCTTTTGCGGCGTGTTCGGGATGAAACCGGGTTTCGGGCGCATCCCGCAGTGGCCGGCCAGCGCCATGACAACCTTGTCACACCTGGGGACGCTGACGCGCACGGTTGAGGATGCGGCGCTTTTTCTGAATATCGTTGCCCGCGACGATGTCCGCGATTTTTACCGCGGCGGCGCTTTCCCGGCCGACTGGCGCGCAACGCTCGACCTGCCGCTCAAAGGATTGAGGATCGCCTACAGCCGGACCTTGGGCTACGCTTCGCCCGCGCCCGACGTGCTTGCGGCGGTCGACAGGGCAGCGGCCGCCGCGGCAGGCCTGGGCGCTTGTGTGGAAGAGGCGGATCCCGCGTTCACCGACCCGGCGGAGGCTTTCAATATCTTGTGGTTTGCGGGGGCGGCCTCGATTCTGGACGGCATTCCGGAAGCGCAACGCGGGAGAATGGACCCCGGCCTGCTCGCCGTTGCCCGTGAAGGCGCGAAAATTTCCGCGGCCGTCTACATAAAGGCCTCGGCGGCGCGGGCGGCGCTCTCGGAATGCATGGCCGCCTTTCACGCGAAATATGATGTCCTGCTCACGCCGGCCTTACCGCTCACGGCCTTTGCGGCCGGACGCAACCGGCCTGAAGGCGACCCGGACGGCAACTGGGTTGACTGGACGCCGTACACCTATCCTTTCAACATGACGCAGCAGCCGGCGGCGTCCCTGCCCTGCGGGTTCGGCGCGGACGGGTTGCCTGTCGGGCTTGCGATCGTAGCCGCCAAGCATGAGGACCTGCTTGTCATGCGCGTAGCCGGCGCCCTGGAACAGGCGCTGCGGCCGCGTTTCCCTTCGTATGTCGGCGAAGCCGTCGGATCGGCCGGGCAAAAACAGACAATATGTTTAAATAATTGAGGGTGTTAACTTACGAATGATTTTACCCCCTGAATCGGTTGTGGGGTAAGGGTTTTAAGAAACTGAAACATTCTTTGGGTAATACCCTAAAATAATTGATAGTTACATGATTCGCCCGGGAACGTTTTTATATGCTTTTTCAGAGGTTACGGCACTTATGCGATTGCCCCGGAGAAGCCGCAACAACGTCTTGAAAATTCCGCGGCAATGAGGCAGTCTGCCGGACCTGCGCAGCAGCGCATTTTTTCCCCACAGGAGGATACGCACAATGTCGGAAGCATCCATCAAGGCCGCGCACACGGCCTACAACCTGCAATCATGGTCGAAACAGCGCGGGCTCAATCCCATAGTCGTCGACAGGGCGGACGGCATTTACCTGTGGGATCCCGCGGGCAAACGGTACACGGACATGTCGAGCCAGCTCGTGAACATGAATCTGGGTCACGGGAACAGGGCAATTATTGACGCAATCAAGGCTCAGGCCGAGGTCTGCTGCTATATCGCGCCGTCATACGGCAACGAGGCACGCGGCGAACTGGCCCGGATGCTGGTCGAACTGCTGCCCGATAATTTCGGCAAGGTATTTTTCACCAACGCCGGTGCCGACGCCAACGAAAATGCCGTCAAGATGGCGAAAATGTTCACCGGCAGACACAAGGTCTTTTCCCGTTACCGCAGCTACCACGGCTCCAGTTTCGGCGCGGGCAACCTGACCGGCGAGCCGCGCCGTTATCCGCTGGAACCCGGAATTCCCGGATTTGTGAAATTTTTCGACCCGTATATCTATCGGGAAAAGCTCTCCTTCGCCTCGGAACAGGAGGCCGCCCGTTATTATGTGGACAAGCTGCGCGAGCAGGTGGTTTATGAAAATCCCGATGCTGTTGCGGCCATAGTGCTGGAAACCGTCACCGGCTCCAACGGCGTCATTATTCCGCCCGAAGGCTATCTGGCCGGAGTGCGCGCGATCTGCGACGAGTTCGGCATCATGCTGATCTGCGACGAGGTCATGGCCGGGTTCGGCAGGACTGGAACCATGTTCGCCTTTGAGCATTACGGCATCAAGCCGGACATGGTGGTGTTCGCCAAGGGCGTGACCTGCGGTTATGTGCAGCTTGGAGGCGTTGCCGTATCCAGGGCCGTTGCCGCGCATTTCGACGACAACTTCCTGTCCTGCGGCCTGACGTACAGCGGCCATCCCCTCGCCTGTGCCGCCGGCATCGCCTGCGTGAAGTATTACAAGGAACACGACATCCTGGGCAACGTCAGGGCGCGCGGCGCGGAACTGGCCGCGATCCTGGCTTCCCTGAAGGAAAAGCACCCCTGTGTGGGCGACGTGCGCTGCATAGGTCTTTTTTCCGCGCTGGAACTGGTCAAGGGCAAGGCGGCCAAAGAGCCTCTGGTGCCTTACGGCAAGGATCCCGAAGGCGTGATGAAACGCATCATCGGCGAACTCGCCGCGCGCGGCTTTATGACATACAGCCATGAGAACATGGTCCTTGTCGCGCCCCCGCTGATCATCACCGCGGAACAACTGGCCGAAGCGATGCGCGCCATGGACGAAGTGCTTTCCCTGGTGGACAAACAAATCGTCTGAAGGACGAACAAACCGTCCGGATGACAAATAACCCGCCTGAATGACAAATAAGCAGACCGGCGGGCACACAGGCAATCTGAAGGACAGGCAAACAGTCTGAAGGTACAGGTGTACGAGTCATGAAATTTCAATACTTCATGCCGACGCGGATATTCAGCGGCGAACGCTGTCTTGCGGAACACGGCGCGGCGCTCAAGCAGTTGGGGACAAAGGCCCTGATCGTGACCGGGACGCATTCGGCCAAGGTCAACGGTTCATTGGATGATGCGGTGAAAGCCTTGGCCGTCAACGGTCAGGCCTATTGCGTTTACGACAAGGTAATGAGCAACCCCACCATAGCCTGCGCGTATGAGGGCGCGTCCGAAGCCGTGTCGAACGGTTGCGACTTTGTGCTGGCCGTAGGCGGCGGTTCGCCGATGGATGCGGGCAAGGCCGTAGCCTTGCTGGCGGCGCAGGAAAAGCCGGTGCCGCCGGCCGAGATCTTTTCCGCGTCCTATACGCGCGCGTTGCCTGTGGCCGCCGTGCCGACCACGGCCGGTACCGGCTCGGAGGTGACGCAGTACGCGATCCTGACCAACGATGCCGCGGAAAGCAAGACCTCCATCGCTACCCCGCTGTTGTTCCCGCGTTTTGCCTTTCTGGACGCTGCCTACATGCGCGGCCTGTCGCAAAGCGTGACCGTGAACACAGTCGTTGATGCGCTCTCCCACGCCGTGGAAGGTATGCTTTCCGTGCGGGCCTCCTCCGTAAGCGATGCCTCGGCCAAGGAGAGCATAGCGCTGATTGCGTCCTGCATTGCCGCGGCGGGCTTGAGCGATCCGGACGATGAGACGCGCCGCAAGCTGCTCACGGCATCGACGCTTGCCGGGATGGTGATAGCCAATACGGGCACGACGGCCGTGCACGCCCTGGGCTATTCGCTCACCTATTACAAGAACATAGACCACGGCAGGGCGAACGGGCTTTTGCTGGCGCGTTTTCTGGCGTTTGTCGAACGCACGAAGCGGGAGCGCATCGCGGAAATCCTCGCCTGCATGCGCCTGAAAAGCGTTGACGACTTTGCGCGCCTGCTGGACGGCCTTTTGGGAGAACGGGAAAAGCTTTCCGCCGCCGAGATTGAACATTACGCGGAAAAAGCGGCCAAGGCGGCCAATATCACCAACTGCGTGATACGTCCGGAAAAAGCAGATCTTGTGGAGGTTCTGCAAAGTTCGCTGAGCTGACGCTTTTCCGCCGGGGCGGACTGGGCGCGCATGTCCTATTAGCGGCGAAACGGCGAGGGACGGGTATTGATCGCTCTCCCATACACCACTTTCCTGGACGCTACTGCCGCCGCTGACTTGTTTTTTTTACTTCGACAAACTGCTTTATCTATATTTGAGTAAACATTCTCAACTGAAAATAATTTACCGAGTTCTCGAAGCTGTGACTCGCTGACCCACACGAATCAGCATGTCACCCCACGTTCACACACGACTCGGACGTTACACTGAGCGTCATAATTAATTGCGCATATTTTCTAAGAGTGCTATCCTCTGCTCATGAAAGCACTCGTTATTCATAATGCGGAAGATATTGTTTTTGCCCTACAGGATGAGATACGTCGAAACGATGAGGTCAGATACGACCATCGTCTCCACGCGCTTCTTCTTGTGGCCCAAGGGATAAGCTCCCGCCGAGCGGCGCAGTTGCTTGGCGATGCTCCAAGAACCATTGCATACTGGGTCAACCGTTTTGGAGATGAAGGTTTTGCCGGACTGGTTGACGCGGAGCGCCCTGGTCGCCCATGCCGTCTTGACAGCGACCATCTGACAGAGCTTGAGTCTGTGCTTCTCGGCGAACCATGTGAGTATGGCCTTCAATGCCTTTGGGACGGTAAAACGCTTTCGGCTTTTGTTGAACAACGTTGAGGAATTTCTCTCGGCGTTCGACAATGCCAACGTCTCTTTCGGCGTTTTGGCTTTCGTCTCCGTAAACCACGCTCAAAGATTGCAAATGCGGATAGTAGAATGCAGAAATGTACGCTACCGTCATGCCCGACTCCATGCCGAATGGCGGGAGGAAAGCAAAGAAAAAATTTGCGCTTGAGTTCATGCCGCCCTATAGCCCTGAACTCAATCCCATTGAGCGAGTATGGAAATTTACCAGGAGAAAAGGCACACATAATAGATATTTCCCAAGCCTGAAAGAAACCATTGCGGCTGCGGAAGAAGTATTCGCCCCTTGGCAGCACGGGAGCGATGTTTTGCGCAAATTATGCGCAATTAATTAAGACGCTGCGTATAACGCCTGAGTAGGCTCTTATACCATTTCCTATTTTTGGTGCAATAAATATTCACACCTACACAAACTTTTGAAAAAAAGTTTCGTCGTATGCTGAATATAATCTTGAACTGTATCCAAGACTCTTTCGAGGTTTTGGTGGCAACGATTGCGCAAACTGTGCCGCTTCAGCCATTGCCATAATCTCTCTACAGGATTGAGTTCAGGCGAGTATGGCGGCAAAAATATAAGTTAAATATTTGGCGGAATCTGTAATTTCGCAGAATTGTGCCATCCAGCCTGATCCAAAACTAAAATACAATGTCGATCACCCAGGGCTGTTTGTAAATGTTCAAGAAAAATATTCATCATGTCAGTATTAACATACGGCAGGAAGAGGCTGACATCATCTCCCGTTGCCGGGCATACAGCGCTGTAAACATAAAAATTCGCATATCCAGGATGTACAGTCACCACTGGACGAATTCCCTTACGAGTCCAATATCTACCTATCTCCGGCTTGAGTCCAAAGCGGCCTTCATCAAAGAAAAACACTATCGCATCAGGCTTTTTTTGCGCTATCTCAACGAGTTTTTTTTAAAAGCCTCCTGAGCTTGCACATCCGCCTCATAATGCCGGGGTCTTGGCACTTTAAGCTTTCGATTTTCCCGGCGGAGCCAAACCCAAATCGTATTGATGCCCAGTGTGATCCCAAACTCTTCAATAATAGCCTGACGTAGTCGTTCAAGAGTCCAGCGTACGTTTTCTCCTTTCACTGTCCTGCATTCATCTAACCAGCACAGAACTTGGGCTTTCTGTTCTGGAGTGAGTTTTGAGGATTTTGGAGTTCGAGCCTTCGGGTAAAGTCCCGCCAAACCGTGTTCCTGATATACTTTTGCCCATCGCCAAATTGTTTCTGCTGTTACATCAAGTATTTCAGAGACAGTCCCTACAGGATATTTTACTGCGGCAATAATTGCTCTCAATTTCAGTATAACTTTCTGGTGGTCAAGAATTTTCAGGTCTGCCCGTGCACGTTCTGCCAAGTCATCCGAAAAAACAGATTTTGGTCGGGCCATATGCATTCCTCCTTTTGTTGGGAGGATACCATATGTTTATTATATTATCAATAGGAAATGGTATTATTATACAAAGTTATCTGAATAAAGACGCGATCATTGGGAAACTCCAGGTAGACGGACAACAGGCGCCGTTCCGACTCAAAACTCAGCAGACAAAGCAAAACCGCATGAACGCGGATTTGCTTTGAAGGTCAAATCAGACAAGCTGCAGGTAACCCATGAAAGCGGCCTCCAACCCGGCCA
>JAISWB010000058.1 GCA_031271265.1 Desulfovibrio sp.
ACTTTTCCCTGCGGAGGATCGTCAGCCGAAAAGCGTGGTTTTCGGCTGACTCACGCCGCTTCGCGGCGATATCAGCCTAACGGCTGCTGTTCAGATTTCCATGCGGAAATCTGTAATGCTTTTCAGAAAAAAGCCCGGAACGGAAAGATAAATTCTTCGCCTGACGGCGAATGTTCGGACTTTCGCCGCCCTGCTCGGGCCGAGGCGCAGAATGACGCAAAGGAGCCGTCACGGGCTGCGCCCCGGCCGCCGGAGGCGAGAAACAATGTTGAAAAGCTCTGATCGTTATGCCCACTTGCTCAGGTCGACTTGTTGTTCGCTTTTGCCGACGACGGTAACGCCCGCGATGTCGCCGGTGACGTTAAGGCAGGTGCGTCCCATGTCGAGCAGGGCGTCGATGCCGAGGATCATGGCGTAGGCGGCGGCCACGGGCGACCCGGTAGTCACGGGCAGTCCCACGGCTTCCAGCACCATGAGCATCATGATGGCGCCTGCGCCCGGCACGCCGGCAGTGCCTATGGAGGCGAGGGTAGCCACGACGACCAGGGTGGATTGTTGTTCAAAGTTCAGGGGCGCGCCCACGGCGTTGGCGATAAAGGTAGCGCATACGGCCAGGTAAATGGCCGTACCGTCCATATTGACCGTAGCGCCTATGGGCAGGGCGAAGGAGGAGATGGACCGGGATACGCCCAGGTTTTCTTCGGACACGCGCAGGGAAATCGGCAGCGTGGCGCTGGAGGAGCGGGTCACGAAGGCGGTGATCGAGGCTTCGTGCGCGCCGCGAATGAATTTGATGAAGCTGAATCCGAAGATGCGCAGGATGCCGCCGTACACCAGGAGGACATGGGCGGCAAAGCCGATGTAGCAGAGCAGGGTCACGAAGACGAGCGGGCCGATGACTTTGGCGCCCTGCTGGGCGAAGACGACGGAGATGAGGACGAAAACGCCGACGGGCGCATACTGCATGATGCCTCCCACCACTTTGTACATGGCGCCGGCAATGGTGGAGCAGATATGGAAGAGGCTGTCGGCGTGCTTGGCGACGTCCGCGTTGTCTGAGTCGCGCAGAACGGCAAGAGCGATGCCGAAGACCAGAGCAAAAAAGATGATGGGCAGCACATCGCCTTTGGCCAGGGATTCCATGGGGTTCATGGGGATGATGTTCAGCAGCACCTTGGCCAGAGGGGTCTGGGCCGCGCTTTTGCCCTGCACAGCGGCGTCGCCGGCCATGCCCAGACCGGAACCCGGACTGAAGATGCCGGCCAGAATCAGGGCGATGAACACGGCGATTGCCGTGGTGGCCAGATAATAGCCCATGGTTTTCAGGCCGACCCGGCCGAGTTGATGCGGGGTTACGCTTGAGGCCCCGGTTATGAGCGAGAAGAAGATAACCGGTACGACGATCATGCGCAGCAAGCGGATGAAGACATCGCCGAAAAATTTGGTGTAGGCGACGTACGGCGCGGCAGCGCCGGGATTGAAGGCCAGGAACAGGCCGACCAGCGCGCCCAGGGACAGTCCGACCAGGATGCGCATCAGCAGGTTGGAGCCGAAGTACCAGCCCATGAACCGGCCGCTTTTCGTGTGTTCTTGTTCAACCATCGGGGGCCTCCTTGTTGAGCGGATGTGGTGTATACTGCAGGGACATAGCAGGAAACATCCCGCCGGTCCATAGACGCCCGTGACGGCACGGTCCGGAGCGTTGCGACGCCGGTATTAGCCTCGGTATGCCCTGTGCGGCAGGTCGATTTCCAGCACCAGCATCATTTTGCGCCTGTTCCCCGTATCGGCGAAGGCGCGTCTGAATGCCGCCCGTCCGTCCTCGCTGTTGAGGTCCCAGCGCACGGAGCGGCCGCGTTTGCCGCTTGTCTGGTAAAACCAGGCTTCGCCCGTGGCCGAAGGCAAAATCAGCCCCACATGGTAATGTTGCAGTCCGTAGCCTCTTCTGTGGCCTTCCACGCTGAAACTCACCAGGTAGAAGAATCCGCGGCGCATGCGTCCGCACAGTTCCGGAAGGCTGCCTGTTTCGTGGATGACGAAGCCGCGCGGGGCCTTGCCCGATCCGGCTTCCGGGTCGGCGATGCGGAATCCGGGCAAAAGCAGAGTTCTGGGCGTTCCCTGGGAGATGTTCAGGATCAGGTCCCAGCCGAAATCCCAGTCTTCTCCGGCGGTCGCGTCTGGGCCGCTGTCGCCGAGGCGGTCGCGCGCGGCATCCTTCAGGCTGATGTTTTTGCCCAGCAGGAAACGGGAAAGGCCCAGCACCAGCCCGCTGCAATTCAGGCCGGGGCCGGCGAAACGCAGTTCGGGCCTGGCGAACAGCGTGAAGCGGCCGTGTTCGTCGATGCCCCCGTCCTGCCTGTAGGGGATGCCGACAAAGGCCGCGGCCGCGGCATCGGGGCCGGCGGTCGGGTCCGCCGCGAGGCCCGGCGGCACGGGGACTTCCGTACCGGTGAAGGCGGCGGCGGGCCGGGGATACAATCCGCAAAATGCCCACAGGACCGGCAGCAACAGGGCCGGCAAGAGCAGGGCAGCGACGCGCGCCGGTGCGTGGGGGCGTTTATCGTTCATCAGAACTTCTTGTTTCCGAGCCGCGCGAAGAGCCCGGATTCCCGTCTTTCAGCTTTTTCTGAAAGACATCGGGATGGATTCTTCGCTTCGCTCAGAATGACCTTCGGCCCGGACAGGGCGCAAGGTTGAACATTTCACCCGGCTGACTCTCGGCCTGAGCAGGGCAGGCCGATCCATCACCGGAATGACCCTCGGCCTGAGCGGGGCGCAAGGTTGAACATTTCACCCGGCTGAGTCCGGCGAGTCCGGCGGTTTCGGTGTGCCGGCGCCCAGCAGCAGGCTGTCGTCGGGGTGATCCAGGGCGACATCGCCGACGAGCCGGTCTATGCGCGGCCCGTCCGACGGGCGGATGGCGTCCGGGGCGTCCGGGCCCAGGCGCGGGCGGCTTTCGGCGTGGCCTTCGCGGCCCAGGTAGTCGCTGATGTCCTCCATGTGCCCGACCAGGCCGAGGTAGCGCATCAGGGCATCGGGGAGATCCGCCGTACCCGGCGCGAGGCGTCCGACATGATGTTCGCGTTCGACGCCTATGCCCAGAAAGGCGGCGTTGTGTGCGATTGCAGCTTCGAGCTGTTCGACGTGCTTGCGCGCCTTGTACAGGGCTTCCAGCAGTTCGTAGTGGATTTTTTCTCTTTCGCTCTGCGGCACGGTGTTATCCTCTTCCTGCGGTCCGCGACGGGTTTCACTATATCCGGCTCATTCCGGGCGGTCCAATAATAATCGACGGAAAATGAAAAAAAAACCTTGATTTTGACAATCAAGTTCAATAAATGGGATTGCGGAATGAGCGTCATTCAGCGGCGCTTGAGCGGCAAACCGACGAAGGCGGAGTAGGGCATGTGCGCATTACAATCCATACGCAGGCTGTGCCGGAGCGCGGTCGAGGCTCACGAGGCGGGGAACGGGGTGAACGCGGATTTTCTTCTGCATCAGGCCTGCGTTCTGGCCGAGGGGCTGCATTCCCCGGTGCTTGAGGCGAAGGTCCTCAACACCAGGGGGGTCATTGCCCTGGCGAACCGCCGGCGGAAGGCCGCCCTGGGCTTTCTGGCGCGGGCGCAAGCCAAAGTCGACGCCCGTATCGGCAGAAACAACAAATTGTATGCCGTTATCAGCAGCAATTTGCGCCGGGCGGAAATGCCCGGCGGCGACGCGGGTTTATGCGCCCGGTCGGAACGGCCGGCCGGCGCGCGGGCGGAAGCTCCGGCGCTGGACGCGGAGCGGCGCAGCCGACCCCGGCCGTCAACAATTTTACTGTAGGAGGAACAGCTTCATGGCCGATGTTCTCATCGTGTTCGGTTCAACCACCGGCAACACGGAAGTCGTAGCGGGCAACATTGCGGAAATCCTCAAGGGAGGCGGACACGGCGTGACCGTGCAGGACGCCGGCAAGACCGATCCCGCAGGGTTGTGCGCGGGGCGCGACTGCGTGCTTTTCGGGTGCTCGACCTGGGGGGATGATTCCATTGTGTTGCAGGACGACTTTGCAGTGCTGTTCGAGTCCTTCGACGCCATAGGCGCGACCGGCGTCAAGACGGCGGTTTTCGGCTGCGGAGACTCGAGCTACAGCTATTTTTGCGGCGCGGTGGACTCCATCTACGACAAGTTGGAAGAACTTGGGGCGCATATCATAGCCTCGAAATTAAAAATCGACGGCGACCCCGCCGATGCCGACGACGAGATTGCGTCCTGGACGGCAGGGGTCGCGGCAGCGTTGTAACTCCGCGTTTTCAGAAGCGTGTCGCGTGTACGGCAGGACCGCGCCCGCGCGGTTTTTCCGTGCATGCGGCAAAGCGAACAGCGCCTTGCGTCCTGCTGTCCGGGCCTTGCAGCCGAAGCAGGACTGCGCATGCCTCTGCGGCAGTAGCTGCAAACAGTGCGGCGCGGCTCTCGGTGTATCCGCGGCCGGGCCTGCTCCCCGTAAACTGATCCATTTCAGGGAGTGTACATCAGAATATAGATATGCACCGTGAAAAGTTAATTAAATCACCATGTTTTAAGTAAAATCCTCCATTCCGAATACATATCGAAATAAAATTTGATATTTCACATTGTTATCGTATATAAGTCTATATATAGGTCACCACTCTCCCATTTCAAATGAGAGCCGATAAGGAGGAAGCCTGCAACAGCGGGAACACCGCGCTTGCCAAAGCCGGCAGGCTGTGGCAAGACAGGACCGGGCTCGCGTGCGGCGCGCGTTGTAATACGCGGGATAACAGGCTGCGGGGTGGGCTGTCTTGCGCGCGAAGCGCTGCCTGCGGCAATGCCGCCCCGGATCGGACCGTGCTGTCCCGGCATCGAGGGCGCGGGGTTACGCAAAGGCCGGGTGGCGAAACGGTATACGCATCGCACTCAAAATGCGACGTCCTTACGGACATGAGAGTTCGATTCTCTCCCCGGCTACCAAATCCTTCTCCAAGAAAGTCCCGCAAAGTCCAAAAGGTCTTGCGGGACTTCACTTTTTTCATAACCACCACCCCACGGCGCCCGTGGAAATCTATAAAATACCACAGGATGCACCCCGTCGGCTACCGGCAGGCCCTACCGGCATTTCTCCAAAAACTTCTTGCCGTTTGTGCTGCAGAGGTGTAAAAAATCCCGCTGAAGTGAGTAATGACCGGCGTACGGCTTTTCGATGTTGCCGAGGCCGGTACAATCTGCTCCAGGCGGACGGCATGCTAATGCAACAAAGCGGGTATTCTCCCCGTAAAAAAATCACGGCAGACGGGCTGAACCATTCAGGTTTGGCACGATTATTGCTACACACACACACACACACACACACACACACACACACACACACACACACACACACACACACAACGCCGTAGCGTACTCTTCCCTCAGGAACGCCGCGGGATTCCCTCTTCCATTCGGCCCTGTTTCCTTTTTGAGACAGGGCCCTTTCGGCGTTTTCTCCACCTCTTTTCACCCGGCATTTCAGCGCGGCCCGGCCCGGCCTTGCGGAGCTGCGCCGGCGCTTTTGTACCCCGAAAATGGAAGCCGTACGGTATATCTTCTCAGCCGTGACTGATTGCGGTTCTTCTTTCCCGCAGTCGGTGTTGTTATAGAGATGACCGCCGATTATATCTGTTACTGAGAACACTCAAGAATGTACACTTGGGAATGTGATTGCGCTTTTCATCATTTGAAAAAATAAATGAGGTATTACGGCTATGGAAAGTTCCCGCCGCATGATCATGCTCGTGGACGACAATCGTACCAATCTCCAGACAGGCCAAACGGTGCTGTCTGAAGAATACACGGTGATGACGGTTCCTTCCGCGCAAAAAATGCTCGATGCCCTGAAAGTCCTGGAGTGGCGCAAGCCGGAACTCATTCTTCTGGATGTGGATATGCCGGAGATGGACGGTTTCGAAGCGATTAAAATCCTCAAAGACAATCCTGAAACGCAGGAGATTCCTGTTATCTTCCTGACGGCCTTGAACCAAAGCGCCGATGAATTGAAAGGGCTGCGACTCGGTGCCGTGGACTACATCGCCAAGCCGTTCTCACCGGCGTTGTTGCGTCAGCGCATAGCGTTGCACCTGCTTTTGGCGGACCAAAAACGCACGCTCGCGGACCAGGCGCGCCTGCTCCAGGATTACAACGACAATCTTCAGGACATGGTTGCGGCAAAAACAAAAACCATCGTCAAACTTCAGAATAAAATTCTGACGGCTATGGCCGAGATGGTTGAAGGACGCGACGGCACGACCGGAAACCACATAGCCAACACGCAAATTTATCTGAGAGGTCTTATGTCCGCCGTGATTACCGCGGGCATCCAACCTGAAGAATCGTCCGAGTGGGATGTAGAACTGCTCATCCAATCCTCGCAACTGCACGATGTCGGCAAAATCGCCATCAGGGACAGTATCCTCAAAAAACCGGGCAAACTGACGACGGAAGAATTTGCTGAAATGAAAATGCATGTACTCTTCGGCGTGGGCTTTATCGAGAGGCTTGAAGACGGCGAGGAAGACAGCCGTTTCTTGGAGTACGCAAAAACCTTTGCCGCTTTTCATCATGAAAAATGGGACGGCAGCGGGTATCCCCACGGTCTTTCCGGCGAAAACATTCCGCTGCTCGGCCGCATGATGGCCATAGCCGACGTATATGATGCCCTGACTTCCGAGCGTCCGTACAAAAAGGCTTTCAGTCACGAGCAGGCGGCAGGGATCATCAAGGAAGGCAGAGGAACGCATTTTGACCCCGTGCTGGCCGATTTGTTTGAAGAAATTGCAGAAACGTTCCGGCCGAAATCGTAAGGCGAAAAACTCCTCTCCACCAGAGGCTGCGGAAATAAATATGCTTACCCGTTACATCGCTCCATTCTTTCTCAGTTTCCTTGTCTTCCTGTGTCCCCAGGCCTCAGCGGCCTCCCTGGAGCATTTCAAGTATGCGACATATCGCGATCTTCCAGGCCTTACGCAGGAAGAAACAGACGCTGTGGAACGGGTACTCCGGAACCGTTCCCATTTTGTCTTCGGCTCGGAGCCGAGTACCGAACTGTTTCGTACGGAGGACGGCACACTTGGGGGATACGGTGTACTCCTTTGTGACTGGTTGAGTACATTTTTCGGAATCCGCTTCACGCCTGCCGTGTACGCATGGGACGATCTGATCAACGGTCTTGCCGCCCGTGATGTGGATTTTACCGGCGATTTGACCTCCACTCCCGAACGTCTGACTTTATACCTGATGACTTCACCTCTTTTGGAGAGGCCTATTAAATATATGCGCCTTGCCGGGAGCAAAAATCTTTTGGAAACAGCGGAATCCAGACCGGTACGTTATGGATTTTTGACAGGTACGACGACTTTTGAACAAGTCAAATCATCCCTGCAAAAACCTTTTGAAATTTTCCCGGTCGAGAATCATGCCGCGGCCTACAGTATGCTGAAGAATAATCTCATAGACGCTTTTGTTGACGAAGCCCCCTATGAGGCGGCGTTTGACGCCTTCGGCGATATTGTCGCCGAGGAGATGTTGCCTATGGTGTTCGTTCCCGTTTCCCTCGCAACACAAAACCCCGAACTTGCGCCTGTTGTCTCTGTCGTGCAGAAAGCGCTGGACAACGGCGGCATACGGCATTTGAACAAGTTGTACCGTTGCGGGCAACAGGAATATTTTCGTCACAAATTCCTCTTGAGCCTTACGCATGAGGAACGCGAATACCTTTATGCGCACAGTAAGTATGGGCGAAACATCCCCGTTCTCATAGGGATGGAGTATGATAACTATCCAGCTGCCTTTTATAATGAACAGGAGAAGGCGTGGCAGGGCTGCTCTCTGGATATTCTGGAGGCAATCGGCAATATCAGCGGACTTAATTTTGTTCACGCATTTCAGACTCCCACCTTGTGGACGGAAATGCTGCGTATGCTGGAGAGCGGCGAATTGTCGCTTATTTCGGAACTCATCAAAACGCCTGAAAGGGAGGGTCATTTTCTGTGGCCGGATAAACCGTTTATGACGGACAGCTATGCGTTCATTTCCCGCGCCGGCTACCCGAATATAGAGTTGTCCGAAATCCGTGACCTCACAATCGGTCTGTCGGAGGGCACGGCCTATACGGAACTTTTTCACCGCTTGTTTCCGGGGCACAGGCATACGAAAGAATACATCGATGTGCTGGAACCTCTTTTCGCCCTGGAACGAGGCGAGGTAGATCTCGTCATGGGTACCCAGAATCAACTGCTCAGCATGACCAATTACATGGAAAAACCCTATTTCAGAATAAATATCTCCTTTAACATAAAATACGAATCCTATTTCGGCCTCAACAAGTCAGAGTCAACCTTGTGCTCCATTATCAGCAAAAGTATGCGCCTTATCCCTGCCGATGCCATAGCGGAACGCTGGAAACGACGCGTATTCGACTATAACAGCGCGGTGGCAAGAGCGCGTATGCCCTACCTGATTGCCGGTTTAACCCTTCTTCTCTGCGTTATTGTTCTTCTGGCAGCTATGTTTTTGAAAAGCAAAAAAGTCGGTAAGCAACTGGAAGCCGCTGTGGAGGAACGTACGCGTGCCTTGCAATATCAAACATGCGTCGCGGAACGAGCCGTAAAGGTAAAGGGTGATTTTCTTGCGCGCATGAGCCACGAAATCCGCACACCGATGAACGCTGTCATCGGCCTGAGTGAACTTGCACAGCGAGAACTTGCACGGAGAACACCGGCGCAACAAAAACCCGGAATGTCCAAGGCCCTTGAATATGTCACGGGCATCAAGAGCGCCGGAACGAGTCTGCTGACCATCATCAACGACATTCTTGATTTTTCCAAAATCGAATCCGGTAACCTGCCGATACATCCCGCCCCATATGAGACGGCATCTCTCTTAAACGATGTGTTGACCGTCATCCGGGTAAAATTGGCGGAAACGCCTCTTGAACTGATTCCGGACATATCTTCCGCCATCCCCCGCAGCATGGTCGGCGACGCGGGCCGCATAAGGCAGATTCTGCTCAACCTGCTCAGCAACGCCGTGAAGTACACAAAAAAGGGCTTCATCAAATTTTCCGCTTTCGGTGAAGCTCCGGCAGAGGACAGGATACGGCTTACCTTTATTGTGGAGGACAGCGGCATCGGCATCAAGGAAGAGGATTTGCCGAAATTGTTCGGTGAATTCACGCGCGTTGATGAAAAACGCAACAGCGGGATCGAAGGCACGGGTCTCGGATTGGTCATAGCCCGCAGTCTGTGCCGGGCCATGGGCGGCGACATCACGGCCCGGAGCGGGTACGGCACAGGTTCCGTCTTCACCGCTACCCTGGAACAGGCTGTGGCCGACCGGCGGCCTATGGGCGACATGGCCGATGCGGCAGTGACGCGCGTGGAGACGCAGCGCGTCACCTTCAGCGCACCGGACGTCGAGGTGTTGGTCGTGGACGATTTTTCCAGCAATCTCCTGGTGGCCGAGGGGTTGCTGGCTCCTTACGGGATGCGCGTGTCCACCTGCCTGAACGGTCGGGAGGCAGTGGAATTGATACGCGCCCGTTCCTTTGACCTCGTGCTGATGGATCACATGATGCCGGAAATGGACGGGGTGGAAGCTGTGCACAACATCAGGGCCGTGACCGAAGAACGCTGCCGGACAATGCCCGTTATCGCGCTGACCGCCAACGCCGTGTCCGGCATGAGGGAAATGTTTCTGGAAAACGGTTTCAACGATTTTCTTTCCAAACCCATAGAAACGGCCAAACTGGATGCGATGTTGAAGAAATGGATTCCCGCCGACAAACGTCGGGATCCGATGGAGGACGGCGAAACATTTTCGACATTCGATGCGTCGCCCGCCGTTGACCTGCCGGAAATCCAAGGAGTGGATGTCGCCGCCGGTGTGGCGCGGATCGGCGGGTCGCAAAGGCGCTATCTGAATTTGCTGGAGACATTCTGCAGAGATGCGCAAGCCGGTTTCGTTCTGCTTGAAACGATACCCGACGACGGTTGCCGGGGGTCCTTCACCACGCAGGCCCATGCCCTGAAAAGCGCTTTGGCGAATATAGGAGCCGACGGCCTGTCGCAGGCGGCCGCCGTGCTGGAAGAGGCGGGCCGCGCGGCGGATATGCCTGTCATCCGCGACAAACTGTCTCCGTTCAGGGAAGAGCTTACCGCCCTGACGGCGCGCATCGGAGAGATTACGGCAGCGGTGCGGGCCGGCGGAGAGGCCGGACAAGCCGAACCGCCTGTTGAACCGGCCCTGGCGCAGTTGCGGCAAGCGCTGGAAGCGAAGGATATCGACGCAATATATGCCGCGCGGGCGAGGTTGCAGTCTCTGCCGCTGAGCGGGAAAACGCTTGAGGCTGTATCCGACATAGCGGATTTCATCCTGACTATGGAATTCCAGAAAGCTTTGGAGGCCGTGATCGCCTTGCCGAAAGGGAAAAATTGAAATGAAAAAAACCGCGCCTGCCCAAAATGCCGGGAATGTCGTAGATGAGGCTTCCGTCAAGAACAAATTCAGAATATTTTCCTGTGTTCTGCTTCTGGTCGTCTTTTTGTCGGGAAGTGCCGCCTTTTTTTTATCCATGCGACAGATCGGCTATGCTTCCTTGCAGGATAATTTGTCTCTCGTCGCTGAAACAATGCGGCTGCGCCTGGCAACAGTAGTAAACAGTGAGTTGGCCCTCGTTTGTAAAATGGCAGATTCCCCGCTGATACAACGCTATTTTCTCGATCCGTCAAATCCGCAACTAAAAGAAGCCGCTCACGAAGAATTTGCTGTTTATAGAAGGAATTTCAAAAATAATTCTGTATTTTGGATCAACGATATTGATAAAATGTTTTATTCTGATGAAAAAATACCCTACCGCGTTGATCCGTCTAAGCCTGAAAACTACTGGTATAGCATGACTTTGTACGAGACGGAGCTATATAATTTCAATATTAACTACAATCCCGATCTGGGTGAGATAAACCTTTGGGTCAATGCCCCGGTCTTTATGCAAACGCCTGACGGAAACAAAAAATCCATCGGGATGCTCGGTACAGGTATAAACCTTACGGACTTTCTTGGTTCCATACTTAAGATCGACAGCGGCATCTCACTCTTCATGTTTAACTCACTCGGCGAAATTACAGCCGCTAAAAATCATGATTTAGTGTTCGATAAAGTTTCGCTCACGCAACATCTTGGCGCTGCCGGAGCTGAGATCACCGCCGCGGCAAAAGGCTTACACGATACCGACATAAAAATTTTTATCCACGATAACGTCATGTACGGAGTCTGTTCCATACCGGAGTTAGGCTGGTATTTGGCGGACAGTGTTCCTATAACGCTTTCCACTCTTTTTGATCCGAGTATGACAGGTGTGTTTTGTGCGATACTCGGATTGATTATATTTGTCATTGTTGCCTCCAACATTTTTATTTCCCGTATGCAAAATACGCTGGAAAGCCGGAATCGGCAACTTATACTCTTAAATCGGCAAGCGATGGCGGCATCCAGGGCGAAAAGCGATTTTCTTGCCCGTACGAGCCACGAAATACGAACACCGATGAATGCGATCATCGGCTTGAGCGAGCTGGCACAGAGGGAGTACGGCAAACCGAAGGCCCTGGAGTACATCGTGGGCATCAAGAATGCCGGTGCGAGCCTGCTTGCCGTCATCAACGACATTCTTGATTTTTCCAAAATCGAATCCGGCAACCTGTCGATACTGCCCGCTCCTTACGAGACGGCTTCTCTGCTGAACGACGTGCTGACCGTCACCCGCGTCCGGATAGCGGAAACGCCGCTTGAGCTGATTCTCGATATATCCCCAGACATTCCCGGAAGCATGATCGGCGATGCGGGGCGCATCAAGCAGGTTTTGTTCAACCTTTTGAGCAATGCCGTGAAGT
>JAISWB010000062.1 GCA_031271265.1 Desulfovibrio sp.
GCGGCAAACGAGGTGGTGCCGAA
This sequence comes from Desulfovibrio sp., assembly GCA_031271265.1. Taxonomy (GTDB): domain Bacteria; phylum Desulfobacterota; class Desulfovibrionia; order Desulfovibrionales; family Desulfovibrionaceae; genus Frigididesulfovibrio. The sequence continues at coordinate 24 of JAISWB010000062.1, forward strand.
GTACTTGGCCGGAATGATGTTCTGGATCTGCGGGGTGCCGGGCACGGCGGTCATGGTGAAACCGAACGCGCCGAGGGCGATGCAGCCCGGCAGCAGGCGGCGGGGAATGCCGCCTTCCTTGAACAGGGCGTTGCCGAAGGGATATACGGCAAAGGCCACCACAAAGAGGCTGACGCCGCCGTAGGTCAGCACCGCCGCCGCAAGCACCACGGCCAGAACGCCGCGTTCAGGCCCCAGTTTTTCGGCGATGAAGCGCGCTACGGAACGGGCTGCGCCGCTTTCTTCCATCACTTTGCCGAAAACGGCTCCCAGGAGGAAGACGGGAAAGAAGTTTTTCACGTAGATCACGGCCCTGGCCATAAACAGTTCGCTGTACTCCGGGAGCAGATGATGTCCCGCCGTTGCCGCGGCGACCAGCGCGCACACCGGCGCGAACAGGATTACCGAGTAGCCTTTGTACGCGATGTACGTCAGCAGCAGCAGAGCGATAATGATACCGATAACCATACTCTCTCCTCAGTGTAAAAACATTGTCCCTCTTTTTCGTTTGCCGGCCTGGGGCGCAAGGTTGCTCTTTTCCGCCCCCTCCACGCACGAACAGGGCCGCACATGCGGCCTGCCTTTGCGTTTTTTTGCATACCCCGAGTGGTTAATCAAGCCCTTTTGAGACTGTCGGGGGGAGAAATTTTACGGCAACGGCGCACCGGCCGCATTTTGTGCCGGTTTTGCCGGAAAAGCGCTGTAATGTGCCGGCACGCTGTCCGCGGTTCCGCTTTCTACTGATACCGGCCGGGGAGAACTTTTACGGCACCGGCGCTTCGGCCGCGTCCTGTGCCCGTTTTTCCAGAAAAGCGCCGTAGTGTTCAAGCACGATGTCCGCCGGCCCGCTTTCCACAAGCCTGCCGTCGTCGATCCAGAGCAGGACGTCGCAGTTGCGCACGGTACTCAGGCGGTGCGCGATCACCACGGTGGTGATGGATGCGGGCAACGCGTAGATGGTGTTCATGATTGCGGTTTCCGTGGCTGAATCCAGGGCGCTGGTCGCTTCGTCCAGAATCAGCAGGGCCGGGTTCGCGTACAGCGCCCTGGCTATGGACAGGCGTTGGGCCTGGCCGCCGGACAAGCCCGCGCCCTTGTCGCCGACGGGCAGAAGAATGCCCTGCGGATGCTTTTCGACGATATCCAGGGCCGCGAGCCGGCAGACGTGCAGGACGCGCTCCGCATCGTATTCCCTGCCCCAACTGCTGAAGGCCACGTTTTCGGCCAGGGTGCCGGGCATGATGTAGGGGGACTGCGGCACATAGCCGACCTGCAGGGAATATGCGACGAGTTCGGACGGGGAAAGTTCCCTGCCGCCCACGGGCATCGCGCCGGAAGCGGGCCGCAAAAGACCGCTGAGTATGCTCACGACGGTGCTTTTGCCTGCGCCGGATACCCCGACGATGCCCGTGCATTTGCCGCATTCTATGGTGAAGGTCAGGTCGTGCAGGCAGTCCTCGCTTGCCGCCGGGTAACGGAAGCACACATTTTGAAAGACGATATCGCCGTTCAGGACGAAATCCGGGTCCGGCGCGACGGAGGCTTCAAGGGGGTTGTCGCGGACGTACTCCACCTTGGCGAGACATTCCATGGCCGCGTGCCGCACGCCGCGCGCGGCGACCAGACAGGACAGGGAGCGGTTCAGGATGGGCAGTATGCGCCAGGAAGCCAGCATGATCATGGTCAGCACCCCGGTGATGCGGGCCATGGACGCATCGTAAAAGCGCAGCATCAGGTACAGAGTGACGGGAATGACCGTGAATCCCACAACTTCCAGTATCCAGGCGGGGATGGGCGAGGCCGTGGTCAAAAAGGCGCGGCTCGGCAGGCCGCCCAGGCAGGCGTCCCGGAATTTTTCGAAAAACACCGGCTGCTGCCGGTAAATAAGCACCTCCCGGATTCCCTGCATGGCGTTCATGGTCGCCGAGGTTTCCTTGCGGCTGAACTCGGCGGACACCGTGCCCGCCTCATCCACGGCCTTCTTGATACTTTTGTACACGGAAGCCGCAATGATCGCGGTACAGGCTATGGTGAACAGCAGTACTTCGGGCGTGGCCGAAATCATGACCAGAAACAGGCCGAGGGAGATGATTGTGTATGTGTAGACCATCATGATGTTGATGATCAGTGCACCGAGCTGGCCGCGCCACGCCAGCGCCTGATACACCGCGCCGCTGTCCCCGGAAATATGCCGGATATACGGGCTGTACAGGTAATGCCGGAACACCGTTTCTCCCGCGAACAGGGAGATTTCCTCGCCCAGGCGGGCGGTGGCCAGTCCGGTAAAGGCCGACATGGAGTTCTTGGCAAAGGCCAGCAACACGACTGAACTGGAGGCAGTCAGCGCAAAAAAACGCGGGTCGGCGGACAGGGCGGCCAAGGATGGAAAAAGGGCGAATATTTTCGGCATGAAACTGAAATCGAGCAGTTTTTCGGGGGAGGCTATGCTCAGCGCCAGAAAGGAAATGGAGAGGATGCTCAAGACTTCCAGGCAGGCCAGGAGCACAATGTACCCGAACACGCGCAGGGTGCGCAGGCGCAAGGCCGGCGGCAAGACGCGAAAAATGCGCAGGAAGTCGTCGACCAGCCTGCGCCGCACCTGCTCCAGAAACTGCGTGACGGCCATTGCGTTGCTCACCTCTCTTTATGAAGACGACATCAAGGGCACAGCAGGCGCAGGATGCCGTCTTCGACGATGAACAGCGTACCGTTGTTTTGTCTCAGGTCAAGCAATTCTTTCGGCGTCATGCCCGACAGAGCGCCGGCCAGGCAGGAGTTCAGCCTGGCGTGGGCGATGATCAGGCAGGGTTCAGGCTTGAGATCGGCGGCAAAGGATGCCGCGCGGGCGAAGACGTCGCTGTAGGATTCGCCGCCGGGCCAGGGCGTGGTCCAGATGTCGCCGCCGAGGGCGGCGACATGCCCGTAGAAACAGTCCAGAGCGGCGGGAATCGTCATGCCTTCGCAGGTCCCGTGGTCGCATTCCAGAAGGCGGTCGTCCGTTATATAGCCGAGGCCCAGAACGCCGCATACGATATCCGCAGTTTCCACGCAACGCGGCAGCGGGCTGATGTAAACGGCATCAAGTTCTTTGTCGCGGAAAAATTCGGCCATGGTTGCGGCCGCGGCCCGGCCTTCGTCCAGCAGGGGGCTGTTTTTTCGACCCTGTACCCGTTGTTCCGCATTCCACAGCGTTCTGCCGTGGCGCATTATGTAAACCGCAGGCATGGCTGCTCAATACTCCTGATGAGGGGGTTCGGAATGAGGGAGTTCGCGATGAGATAAGTCGGCCTGAGCCGGCGCAAGGCCGACCCGGGAAATCATTTCCTGAGCAAACCCCGCTCCCGCTCCTGCTCCTGCTCGTATGTCGGCAGGTCCGGGATGAGGGAGTCCGGGGAAAATCATTTCCCCCGGCGGGGTCCGGGGCGGAGCCCGGCCGCTTGTTTTCTCCGGCAGAGTTTCGGGCATTGGCCCGTCGACGTTGTCCCGCACTTTGTAGACGTAGACGGTCTGCCACCAGCTTTCTTCAGGCGAGCGGCGCGGAGTTTCCGAAACGAGGGTGATATCCTTCGCGCGCGCGGTGTCCAGGGCAACGGAAGAAACGATGTAAGAAATCTTCATGCGCCGCAGTTGATCATAATTGATGTCCACATGTTGGGGCACGCTTTCGTTGCGCATCCAGTCCAGGGCGAAGGCCTGGAACAGGTAGCAGCGTGACCCCCAGTCGTCGAAATATTCCCTGATCTGCTCGTCTTTTGCCAGTTCCGCGGCGATGATTTTTCGGAATTCGCGCTTATACCGCATGGAAAAGACCGGCTCGTACAGGCCGGCTCCCCTGAACCCGTTGAAAGACGTTACGGTCGGCGACATGCCGAAGGTGATGATGCGGAACTGTTTCCTGTCTTCGGGAATGGAGGCGGCGACGCGGGCGAACTGTTCCGGCGCGAAAAACTGCCGGAAGGACGACTCGGGTATAGGCAGGAATGATGTAGGAATGGGCAGTGACGCTGCGGACATGGAAGCGTTCACGCGTATCTCGATGACGGCGAACTGCATGCCCGCGGTCAGGGCGAGGAGGGCGCAGGCCGCCCTGCGCGGCAGCGGGCGCAGGGAGGCGCTCATCAGGAAAAGCTGCGTGCAGGAAACGGCAAAACAGGCGTACCAGAAAAGCTGGTTGGTGTACCAGAAGCGCATTTTTATCACGGCGACGAGGGGCAGGCTTTCCTTGATGCGCACGACCGGCAGCCAGGCAAAGAGGCCGTGGGTGAAGGCGCTGAAGAGCAACGCCAGGAAAAAGGCCGTCTGGAGTTGCATCAGCAACGCGATGCGTCCGTCCGGAAGGCGTCTGTCCGGGGGGGGGCCGCCGGTGCGCCCGGCACGCGGTATGCGGTTCAGCAGAAAAACAGCAAGGCAGAAAGGCAGCATCAGGTATTTCTGATAGGTACTCACGTGATACTGTCCTTCAACGAGCATTTTCAGAGCCTTGCCCGCGGCCTCGGCCGCCGTGTAATCTTCCGGGCTGTTCAGCGCGGCGCGCAGGTAGTCCGCCCTGTTCATCTCGAAGCCGTTCCAGCCTGCCGCCATGAGTATGTAGTCGTAGTGGGTTACCGCATACAGGAGCAGGCACACGCACAGGGCCTGCACGCCGTGCGCGATGCCGAAGCCGTCGAGCTTTCTCCTGAGTAAAAAAAACGCGTAAAAAAACAGAAGGAAGACCGGAGCGTGCAACAGGAAAGTGAAGAAAGGGCAGGCGGCAAGCGCAAGGGCGCGTCGGCCGTTCCATCCGTCAAGGGCGATTGAGAGCAGCACCCAGGCCAGGAGGGGTGTGACGGCCGTGCCCGTGAAGCTTATCTGGTCGTAAAACAGGGGCAGCACGGCGTATTGCAGGGCAAAAAAGGCGCAGAACAGGGAGGTGACGGGGTTTTTCCCGGCAAGGTCCGGGAGAGTTCGGGTCGTATCCGCGCTGTTCGTCCGCAGTGCTGCGGGGTCTTGTCCGGCAAGGTCCGGGGGAATTTGCGGGGGGTGAAGCTCCGCGTCCGGGTGCGCTTCCCGATTGCGGCCGGTTGCGGACGGAAAAGCACGCGACAGGTCCGGAATGACGCGCCGCAGGAAAAAGTACATGCCGGCGAAGCCGACCATGTGGCAGGAGAGTTTGTGCAGCAGCAGGGCGTATGTCGGGGGAAATAACGTAAAAAAGAAGCCGCCGAGGCGCAGGTTCAGGTAGTCGCCCGTGCCGGCGAAGCGGGCGGGAATAAAGCTTCTGAACTCCGCGCTGTTGAAAAAAATGCCCGCGCCCAGATGTTTCCAGGGAAAGAGCATATCCAGAAAATCATGTATGTATATCGGGATGTCGGGCCACTGCACGAACCAGCGCCGGCTCGTGAATACAACGGCGAGCAGGGCGCAGCTTCCGTACAGTATGCAGCGCCGCACGGGGGTCGCCGTGACGGTTGCGCGTTGCTCCCGCCGAATTGTCCGCAAGTCCTGCCTCTATGCAGCAACGGATGCTGTCTTCCGCGCCTGGACGCTGTACCGCAAACCCGGCCTGCCTCTATGCAGCAACGGATGCTGTTCACGCCTCCCGGCGCTGCGTCAGTTGCGCCGGGGCTTTCGGCTGATATTTCGCCTGCCTGCTCAGCATGACCAGTTCCATGACCTTTTCGCTCAGCACCTGCAGGTCCGGCTTGGAGAACTGCGCGTCCACGCCCACGGATTCACCCTTATGCTCCAGCTTGTCGGTGACAAGGGAGGAAAACAGGGCGACCGGCAGGACCTTGAGTACCGGGTCTTCCTTGATCTGCCGGCAGAGAGTAAGCCCGTCCAGCCTGGGCATTTCGATATCCGAGATGACCGCGTTCACGAAGGCGGTCACCGGATTCTCCTCCGTCACTTTGCCGCGCAGGCGGCAGAGCAGGTCCCAGGCCTCCCCGCCGTTGGATACGGAAATGACTTTGAAGCGTCCGCTCTGCTCCAGGAGTTGTTTGACCAAGTTGCGCACATTGCCTGAGTCGTCCGCGTGCAGCACACTGAACACGGTGCCGTCGTCGTGTTCCGCCCCGGCCGGCCGGCCGAGCCGGATGGACAGCGCGGGGTTCAACTCACCGATAATGGCTTCCATATCCAGAATGAACAGCACGCGTCCTTCAAGGCGCACCACGCCGGTCACGGCGTTGCGGCTGGTATGCTGCAGGAATTCGCCGGGGGCTTCCACATCCTGCCAGCTCAGGCGGTGGATGCGGTTGACGCCGGACACGCTGAAGCCGGTGACGACGTTGTTGAATTCGGTGACGATGACTTTGCATTCCCGGTTCCCCATGCTTTTTTTGCCCAGATAGCAGGCCAGATCCACCATGGGCACCACGCGGCCGTCGCGGTGAGGAAAGGCCCCGAGTACCGCCGAGTGCCGCATCTGCGGCATGGAAGTCACCGGCTGCATCCTGATGATTTCCAGCACCTTGGCGACATTGACGCCGTAGTATCCGCGGTAGCCTTCTTCATCCAGATAAAATTCAACTATTTCAAGCTCATTGGTGCCGGAATCAAGCAATATATTGGTTTGGGACATAACTATCCTTTTCGGCAGGGTATCGAAAGCAACTGGTTTTCCACCGATCAGCCGGGCACGGCGCCCGCGGCGTTTCCGCAAACCCGTTCGGAAACCGGCGGGTTGTGCCGTTTGTCGTTGTGTCGTGGTCGTGCTTACCTGCGTAAGTCATCACTAACATTATTATTTGCGTCAGGCAAGGCTGCTGTGCGGCAATATGGTCCGGCAGGTCTGCTTTGCGCCTGCTCCGGACGATATGCCGGGAGAGTTTGAGGGGGTGGAGCCGCTTCAAGAAAAATAAAGCTGCGCTTACGGCATCCACCGGCGGACGGAGTAGTATGCGTACCGGGTCATTTGAAAGTATTACCCTGATATTTTCATAGGATACGCTTGTCATTCGATGCCTCGGGGGCGGGACGAATAATTTGTTGCTTTATCAGGCGAAAAGTTTATCATTCCGCAAACCCGACAAGCGGCGCTGATATGCGTCGCTGCTGTGGCCGGTGCTACCAGGGAAACTATGCAGCAAATGTAATGATTTTTGTTACAGGAGAACACCTGCAACCACGGGGACAACGTCATGTCGCAAACACCGCCTTCCCGGCCGGACGGCCGGATCGTCAATGTTCCCATACCGGAAAAGGGCCGGAATATTTCTGTCGAAGCCGTTCCGGGCGCCGCCTGCGCGTTGCCCTTTGAACCGGGTGAGGCCGAAGCATCGCGCTCGGGCAATGATCTCGTGTTTGCCCTGAACGGCGGCACGGTAACCATCGTGGACTTTTTCGCGGGTGACGACGCTGTTCTGCCGACCTTTGTCCTGCCCGACGGAGCCCTTGTCGCAGTTGCCGAGGCGTTGCCCGAAATGGCTGCGACCGGCGTCTCCGCTTCGGGAACGCACGGCAGCGGCGTCGGCGAGTATAACGACCGCCCCGGCGATCTGATTGACACGGTGGACCGTCTCGGCAAGCTGGGCACCGACCACTGGGGCCGTGGTGCCGAACGGCGGGAATACGACGGCGGCATAGGCGGCCGCGGCGGTGACGCTTCCGGTCCCGGCGCAACGGGAACTCCTCCGGTCCCGGGACCCGATGGTCCCGGCCCGGATACCCCTGTACCGCCGCAGCCTACACCGGGGCCGACACCGCCCGGGCCGGGACCTGACCCTGATCCCAAGCCCGGTCCTGACCCTGACCCCAAGCCGGGTCCTGATCCTGATCCTAAGCCGGGTCCTGATCCTGATCCCAAGCCCGGGCCTGACCCTGATCCTAAGCCGGGTCCTGATCCTGATCCCAAGCCCGGGCCTGACCCTGACCCTAAGCCCGGTCCTGACCCTGATCCCAAGCCCGGGCCTGACCCTGATCCCAAGCCGGGTCCTGATCCTGATCCCAAGCCTGGGCCTGACCCTGATCCCAAGCCGGGTCCTGATCCTGATCCTAAGCCGGGTCCTGATCCTGATCCCAAGCCGGGGCCTGACCCTGATCCCAAGCCGGGGCCTGACCCTGATCCCAAGCCGGGTCCTGACCCTGATCCCAAGCCGGGTCCTGATCCTGATCCCAAGCCGGGTCCTGATCCTGATCCTAAGCCCGGGCCTGACCCTGACCCTAAGCCTGGGCCTGACCCTGATCCGAAGCCGACACCTCCTGATCCGCCGACACCGCCTGTGGAGCCGGTGGAGCCCGATCCGCCGCATCCGGTTGTGCCCCCCGAACCGCCGGAACCGACCGAGCCGTCGGATGAGCCGGATACAGAGCCTCCTTATGCCTTCGACGATGCCGGCATGGTCTATGAACACGGCCCGCAGACCATCAGCGGCAGCCTTACGGACAACGACATGATCCCCGGCGGCAGGGGTGGCGTTTCCGGGGCAAGCGGCATCGACGCGGGTACGCGGGATGCGGACGGCAACATCGTGGTTTCAGGCAAATACGGACAGTTGACCATACACCCCGACGGCACTTACGAGTATGCCGTTGACAGCGCCAATCCACAGGTCAAGGCCCTCTATGCCTCGAACACGCCGGGCAGCGAATCCCTGCGCGACACCTTCGACTACACCCTCACAAGCGACGGCGGCGACGATGCGGCCGCCCTGAATATAGACATCATTCCGGACAAGCTGCTGATCGGTTCTTCCGGCGACGACGGCATCGACAAGCTGGACGGGGGCGGAGGGAGCGACATCCTTGTGGCCGACCCGGGCGGCGTGGGATTCACCACTTCCTACCAGGATTACAACCTGGCCGTCATCATGGATACCTCCGGCAGCATGAACGACAACGGCTTTACGGCGGCCAAGCTGGCGCTGGCCGGTCTGGTGCAGCAGTATGCGAACTATGAAGGCCGGGTCAACCTGGGCATAATAGGCTTTGCCAACGGCGTATCCTATAGGTTTGCGGACAATGACCTGAAGGCGGAAGACCTTCGAACCTGGACGGACGGTAAACACAACAGCAGCATTGCTACGCTGAAAATCGGAGACAGTGCAGTAACCGTGGGCGTGGACGGTGCCGGACAACTGCTGACGGACACCGGTGCGTACAGCTTCCGCTTTATGAACAGCATTCTGGAATACCGCGCGGGCACCGGCGCCTGGACGCCCGCAAAAGACGTCACCTGGACCGGCGGCGACCTGATAGGCAAGATACTGAACATGAAGGCCTCGGACGGCACCAACTATGAAGCGGCACTGAATACCGCGCACGGGTGGTTTTCCGAGCAAGCCGCCGACCCGGCCTATGCCGCTTACAAGAACGCCGCGTATTTCATCACCGACGGCGAGCCCACTCACTATTACCGGGACTACACGACGAAGGACGGTGTCACCCTTGCCGCCCCGCCCGACTTTGCCGGCGTCTACAACCGCTATGCTCAGGCAGGTACGGGCAGCACCGGTTTAACCAGCAACAACGACTTCCGTTACCCCGAGGTCTATTTCGACGCGGAGGGACATATCCTGCCTGATGCCTCCGGAGCAGCGTATCGCATAAGCAACGCGGGGTTTTTCCAGCAGGCGGGGAAAACCGGGACATGGAGCGCTTTGCCGGGCACCAACAGCGTTTATGCCGGCAGCGGCTTCAGCGCCGGCGAGCAGGATTACGCCAACGCCAAAGGCGCTTATGATGCCCTTGTTAAATCCGCGGGCGGCAAGATCGACGTCAGCGCCATCGGCATCAATATCGGCGGCGAGGCCTTGAAGTTTCTGGATCAGTTGGACAACACGGGAGGAGCCCAATCCATAAGCAGCGCGGGGGACTTGCAGGCGGCGCTGGCGGCCGCGTCCCTCCTTGCCGATCCGGAAGGCGTCGGCAATGATGCGGTCAACGCCGGAGCCGGCGGGGACGCCCTGGTCTTCGGCGATGCCCTGAATGCCGATTTCCTGCTTGATCCGGGTCACGACTGGTTCAAGGGTGAAGGCCACGCCGCGTGGACGCCGGGGAGCGACCTGTCGGACGGAGCTTCGCTGTCCATTGTGCAGGCCTACCTGGCCCAGACCCTGCACGGCGGCGACGTGCATGCCGTGAGCGCGGACGAGATGCAGTCCTTCATCAGGACCAACGCGGACCTGCTGGGGCAAAGCGACACGGTCACCGGCCCGGACGGCTTGCCGCGCGGCGGGTCCGACCTGCTCACGGGCGGGACGGGCAGCGATACCATATACGGTCAGGGCGGCGATGACACCATTCACGGCGGCGACGGCGACGATGTCCTGCACGGCGGCACGGGCAACGATCTGCTTTACGGCGACGGCGGTAACGACACTATCAGCGGCGATGCCGGCAACGACACCATTTTTGCCGGTGACGGCGACAACCTCATTTTCACCGGGTCCGGCGACAATGTCGTCCACTTGGGCGGCGGGGCCAATATCGTCCACCTCGGCGAGGGCGACAACATTGTCCACGGCGGCGACGGCAAAGGCGTCTTCGTCATGGATCAGGCCGCAATCCAGAGCGGCAGGACCGTCATCAACGACTTCTCCGGGGGCGACACGCTCGACTTCCGGCACCTGGACTACATGGATACCCTGCTTGCAAACCTGCACAGGGCTGAAGACGATCTGGACGAAACAACGCACGCCGTCGTGTTTGAAAGCGACTACCACAACGTGCATCTCAAGGCCCTGTTCGCCGGAGACCAGCTTACCCTGGTCCTGTCTGAGGGACTGAGCACGCAGAGCGTCGAACTCAATGCCGGGCACGGGTATACGGGGTTCGAGATAGACCCCTATGCCGATGCCGGCGAGGTCGGCGACTTTCTGCACAATATCATTGCCTGCGGCGGCGAGGATCACATGTTTTTCGACCGTGCCGCGGACTATGTCCTGTCCGACGGATCGACGGAAGCCGCGCTTGCCTCCGTCGCGGGCGGCGCGGAGGACGATGCGGGCGATGATCGGCCGTTCACGGTGATCCATGATTTTTCGGGCGGCGATGTGCTGGACTTCAAAGAGGAGGACAAGCTCGACAGTCTGCTTGAAAAACTGCACAAGGTCGACGGGGAGGGCGAGGGTAACTCCTTTGCCGCCGAAGACGGCGCCATGAGTTTGAAGGCGGTGTTTTCGGAGGACCGGCTCACGCTGACCCTGCACAACGCGGCGGACGACACTGCGGACCGGACTGTGGAAATACACGCCGACCCGTGCTACACGGGCCTGGACAACGGGCAGGACTTCGACACGGAAACCGCGACCAGGTTTTTGCAAAGTATTACGCAAAGCGGCGGATAGGTACGCAAGGCGGCGGATAAGGCTGTTTTCACGCGGGTTGCCCGTTGCGCATGTTTTTTGTGTTCCGGGCAGGCTCCGGGCGAGAGTGCGCAGCCGGCGGACCGGAAACTGCGCTGTTCGCCGGGCGCTTCGGAGCGAAAAGAGGAAACTCCTTTCGTTGACCGTGACCGGCGTATCCGGATCCGGGCAGAAGGAGAGCGGAAAGTACGCGCCACGCCTGAATAACATGGAATTTATAGACGGCAGCTCGGAGAGGTTCCGCTCGCAGCAACGCGCGTGGTATACATCCGCGATAACCACGCATCAGGCGGATCCCTTTTGCTGTACGCCTGCGTGGCAGTTGTCGTTTCATGAGGCGTTCGGCCGGAAACGGCGCCTGCTTATTGCCGAATCCGCGGGCAACGTCATTGCTTTTGCGGAAAACGCCCTTGCGCGGGACAGAATCTTTCTGACGCCGATTGAAGCCCACTGGCTTTTCGGTTGCCCTGTACTCGGCAAAGCAGCGGTTGAACTGCTGTCCGGTGTGCTGGAATTCTGCAGAACTTTCTATGCGCCCGCTTTCCCAAAAATCGCCGTAAGCGGCATACGCCCCGGCGGTGTGCTTGCCCGCCGCCTGCAGCAATGTTTCTCCGGAAGCTTCTCAATTGTTTTCCATTCGTCGGGTCTGCAATGCGCCGCATCCCTGGCCGGCGGCATGGACGGCTTTCTCTCCCGAAGATCCGCCAACCACAGGCATAAACTCAGAAAGGCGGCACGCCGGGCCGCGGAACACGGCGTATACTTCGAGCGGGTTGTCCCGGCGTCCTCTTCCGAGGCAGAGGCGGCATACGCACGCATGCTGGCTGTCGAGCATGTAAGCTGGAAAGGGTTGGGCCGGTGCGGCATGGCCGAGCCGCCTTCGAAACATTTCTATAGTTGTATGCTGCAACGACTTTCCTCATCAAAACAAGGCAGGATTATTTTCGCCAAACACGAAAACAGGGATATCGGGTTTATTTTCGGAGGAATGGCAGGCAATATCTATCGCGGACAGCAGTTCAGCTTCGATGACGCATGGAGACGCTTTTCAATCGGAAGCGTCATGCAGCTTGAAAAAATCGGATGGCTTTGCGAAGAAGGAGCTGTGCGCTATGACATGGGACCACTGGACGGACCGCGAATGGGGTACAAAGAACATTGGACGGAGAAAAAAGTCAGGTTGCAAACGTGGGTTCTTGAAAAACAGTGAAAATAAAAAATAACAGGTATGATAACACAAGAATCAGCCCGCCGCCGGAGGGGGCGGCGGGGGCGGGCTGCAAACCGCATTTCCAATCTGCGTCCAGGCAACAATAACCGATAACGCCGTACGCGGTGTTTTTGCCGTCAGAAACAAGGAAACTGCGATGAAACTTGCCGACAACGTCTATTTTTATCCGGACGATCCGTCCCGCGATGCCGGCGGGCTGAATGCCGGCGCCGTCGTCATAGACGGAGAACAAGCCCTCCTCATCGATCCGGGTTCAGCTCCGCGGCTGCCTTCGCTGCTCCGCCGCATAACCGACGACGGCCTGGATCCGGCGAACATCGGCATCGCGCTGTTCACGCACAGCCATCCGGATCACTTGGGCGCCGGCCGCGCCCTGTGTGAACATTGCGGAGCGATCCCGGCCATGCACGGAAGGGAAATTGCGTTTTACTTCGGCATCGGCGCCGGTTACCGTTCTCCCGGACGGCCGTGGGCGCGCGAAGAGTTCACCGCCCTTGAGGAAGGGGAATTCCGCTTCGGCGGGCACTGTTTTCAGCTCTATCTCACACCGGGCCACAGCCCCGGCAGCCTGACCCTGCACTGGCCGGAAGCGAAGCTGCTCGTGGTCGGCGACGTGTATTTCGCGGGCACCTTCGGGGCGACCGACCTGACGGGCGGAAGCGAGCCGGAGATGTTCGGCACGCTGGAAAAGTTGGAACAGTTGCCGGACGTGGAACTTGTGCTGTGCGGCCACGGCCCGGAAATTACAGGAAGGGGAGCGGTGGAGGAAAATTATCGGGTGTTGGCCCGCGAAGTCGCCATGAAAAAAGCCGGCACCTGGCCGGACTGAGGCAAGGCGTTCCAAGTTCGGATAAAAACAGCCGTAATTTTTGTCAGGAATTGGAAAAATAAGTCAGGATACCGCAACAGTACAGACGCAGTTTTATTTGGGAAACGCTGATTAATGCAGGAAAGGCAAAAGACGTCAAGATAGATTCTTCGCCTTCGCTTCGCTACGGCTCAGAATGACTACGCTTTTGTCATTCTGAGCGTAGCGAAGAATCCATCTTTTTGCTTTTCAAAAAAATAAATCAGCGTTTCCTTTGAAAACCGGATCAGCCCCGGATATTCAGCAGAGAGCCGGTCATTTCATCCCAGGCGCGGATAACGGCGGCCTGGGCCGTATAGGCGTTTTGCGTGACAATCATGGTCGTAAACTCGCGCGCCAAATCGGTGTTCGAGCCTTCGACCAAGCCTATGTACATGGTGTCTATCCTGTCCGTTCCGTTGATGGTGTCCCGCGCTCTCTGTCCTTCGCGGTACGCTTCCACTGCCCAGGCGTCGTTCGCGTTGCCCAGTTGCAGACGATCCCAATCCATGGCCACGGCGGTGTCGTAATTTTCCTGCGAGTTGCGCATGCCTCTGGCAGCCATATCATTGGCGACGCGCACGTCGTTTTCCGCCAGATGGTTGATCACCGCCGGGCCGGGACTCATGTCGCGGTAGGTGGCGGCGATACGCACTCCTTCATCCGAAGGCCCGCTCTCCAGAACCACACGGCGGGCCTTGAAACCGTCCGTGTTCACATTGGCAATGTTGTTGGCCGTCGTCTGCATGACCACATCCAATGAGGCCAGCGCCGATATGGGAGGAGAATAGTTGGGCATAACTTCACCTTGCCTTCAAAGTGAAAACACGGACCTGCGCGGCTTCCCGGAACTGCCCCTGCGTCGCCGGATCGCGCAAAACAACCGGCCGGGCTTCTCTCCGGCGGGGAACAAGGCAAACAGCGGGGGTGCTGATGCCTTCAGTTCGTGAACACGGCCTGCGCGGCTTCCCCGAGCTGCCCCGGCGTCACCAGATCACGCAATACAACCGGCCGGGCGGCCTTCTCTCCGGCGGGAAACAGGGCAATCAGCGGGATGCTGCTGCTGCGCAGGGCCCTCAACAGCGCGTTGCCCGCCTCAGCATCGCGGGTCAGATCAACTTTTATAGTACGCACATTATAGCGTTTACGCAAGTCCTCCATGCGTCCGGGACTCAGGGTGGCATATTCCAACGCTTTGCAACTCGGACACCAGTCCGCCGTAAAATCCAGAAGCATGGGTTCCCTGCCCAGCGCGGCCGAAAAGCGCTCCGGGTCGAAGTTTTCCCAGCCGCGGTCGGGAACGGCGGCATGCAGTCCCCAGGTGACGGAAAGCAACAGCAGGGCGCAGGCGGCGACTCTGGCGGCAATGCGCCGCGTCCGCCCGGCGTTCAGACTGCCTATGCTCCCCCACAGCCATGCGGCCGCGGCCACGGCCAGAAGATTGTACAGGAACGGTCCGACCCAGTGCTCGGGCAACAGCGTGCTGATATACACGACACTGCCCATGAGCAGAAAGCCGAGCAACTGTTCCAGGCGCAGCGCCCAGGGGCCCGGCTTGGGCAGCAGGCGCACCAGTCCGGGGTTCAGGGACATGAGCAGGTAAGGCAGGGCCATGCCCACCCCCACGCTGAACACGGCGGGCACCAGCAGAAACATAGGTTTGTCCACGGCCCAGGCCAGCACCGCCCCGAGCAGCGGACCGCTGCAAGGGGTGGCCAGCAGAGTGGCCAGCAGCCCCCCGACAAAGGCCTGCCTGCGCGGATGTCCCGTACGGCCTAAGCGGAAATCGAAAACCGGCAGGTAAAATACCCCGAACAGACTGAGCGCAAGCAGAAAAAGCACCAGACCGAGGACGGCCGGGATGACAGGCTGCTGGAACACCTCACCCCACAATCGACCTGCCCCGCCCAGCAGCAACGCCGAAATGCAGAACCACGTCAAAATGCCCGCCGCGAACAGCAGGCAGTGCTCACGAAACATCCTGCGCCGCGCCCTGTTGTCGGCTACGGCGGACACTGCCGGCAAAGCGCTGAACTTGAGACTTATCACCGGCAGCACGCACGGCATCAGGTTGAGAATCAGCCCTGCGAGCAGACCGAAAAACAAAGCTTCGCCCAACGAGGCAATTTCGACTTCCGTCCTGAAAGGCTCAGGCCGCAACGAGGCGAAGACGTTGTCCCATGCCGCGCGTTCGTTCTCACCGGCACCGGATGCTCCGGAAACGTCGGAAGCGCCGGGCGTTCCCGATGTTCCGGATGTTCCCGATGCGCCGAGTGTTACCGCAGCGGCGGAGTTCACCGATGCGCCTGTGTTCGGCGTTGCCGCTGCGCTGAACGTGTTGAGATCGACGCCTCCGGCAAAGGCACTGTCCCGTGCCGCGCGCTTTATTTCTCCGGCGTCGGGCGTTCCGGAAACGCCGGATGTTCCCGATACGCCGAATGCGCCCGGATCTATTCCTCCGGCAAAGGCGGAATGGGGAGTTGCAGGCAACGCGCCGGGCATTGCGCCCGACAAGAGCGGCACGGCCTCCGGCGTTGCCCCCGCAGGCGGCAGAACACTGATTCCCGCACCGGGCGCAAAGTCCGCCGGCAGGGTACTGCCCTCTGCCTTCGGCAGCGAGGCCGCATCGCGGGCGGACAAGGCAAGGTCCAAGGACAGGGATACAGGCCGGCAGTTGCGCTCCGAACAGAGCAGACCGCTCACGCGCACCCGCAGGAGCGCGCCTTTCAAACTTTCAGGTGCGGGAAAGCGCGTCAGGAAGGTAGCGGGACCGGCATACACGAGGGGATTGCCGTCCGCTTGGCCGGGAAAACGCAACGCCGCGAAACGCGTTGCCTTTTTCGGCGTTGCGGGCGGGAAGTACACCTTCGGGGTTTGTTCTTCCCCCACAGCCGTTGTGTTTGCGGAAGCGCCGGCTAATCCCGCGCTCTCCGCGGCACGCGCCCGCAAGCCGGATGAAGCCGGTGCATCCGCCCTTGCCTCCGCGGAGGGCCGTATATCCCCGCGTGCATCGGCAGCGGTGCGCGCCTCCGCCTGCATCGCGCGCGCGGGTCGGGCATCGGCCTGCACATACGGCGCGGGCCGCACATGTACCTGAACGGAGGTCGGCAGCCCTTCCGTGCTTTCCGGGCCGTACAGATAACTGTCGTCGGGAGGAAGCAGGGTCAGGGCGAGCAACACGTCGCGCGCCTCTTCCCCGGGATCGTTTTGCGCCGCAACGGCGGCCGTCCTGCCGGGCAAGGGCTGTGTCCGGCTTAGGGAAAAGGCTTTCCAGTATATGCGGAGACTGTCCGTCGGGGAATCCCCGGACAAGACATATCCGGATATGCCCGACTGCGCACGGGGCGGGGATGCGCCGGCCGGGGAGGCCGCCGCGAACAGGCACAGGATTACGACAACGCACACTCGCATGATGCAGTCCGTGAACAGTCTCCGGACTTCATGTCTTCGGCTTTTTCTGAAAGGCATCAAGACAGGTTCTTCGCCTTCGGCTCAGAATGACGGAATGGTGACATGAAGAGAAGACGGTCATGCTGTTACTTGACAGTTCCTAGTCTTTCCTTGTGCCTGCCTTGGCTTTTGCCGCCGCGCTCCTGTCGGTTTCAACGCGCGGGAAGAGGTTTGAGGCGGGAGCGAGGGGCGCGCCGACGGGCAGGAGGCCGAAATTCTCCACTTCGCCGAGCAGGGTACCGACAGGCGGACCTGCCCGCGTGCCGGCAGACGAGGACGTCTGCGCGGAATCGGTCTGCGCGCCGCCGGACGCGCCGCCGGGAACGCCGAGTTGGGCCAGCATCAGCGCGGATTTTCCCGGCATGACCGGCCGGAGGTGCAGAGCCGTTTTGCGCATGCACTCCAGTAGTGTATAGAGCACCGTATTCACCCGTTCCATGTCGCCCGCGGCGGCAAGCGCCCAGGGCGCGCTCGCGTCCACATACTTGTTCAGGGCGCGCACCAGGTTCCAGAGCGCCTCAAGGGCATCGGAAAAGCGGGCGTCGGCGAAAAAGCGTTGATAATCCGCCAAGCTGTCCGAAGCGAGAATTTTGAGGTCGGTTTCAGCCTCCGTATCCGCCTCCGGAGCCGGTACTTTACCCCCGCACCAGCGCGCGGCCATGCTCAGCACGCGTGAGAACAGGTTGCCGAGATCATTGGCCAAGTCGGCGTTGTACCGGGCCGTCAGCGCCTCTTCGGAAAAGTCTGCGTCGGAGCCGAAATGCATCTCGCGCAGGAGAAAATAGCGGAAAGCGTCAAGGCCGAGGCTGCGCGCCGTTTCCAGGGGCGGAACCACGTTGCCTATGCTCTTCGACATCTTCGCGGCGCGCGAGAGCCAGTACCCGTGCACATGCAGCCGGCGGTACAGGGGCAGGCCGGCGGACATGAGCATGGTCGGCCAGAACACGGCGTGCGGCTTGAGGATATCCTTGGCCACAAGATGTTCGGATTCCGGCCAGAAGCGTTCGAATTCCGCGCTGTCCGGGCCTCCCAGGGCCGTGAAATAGGCTAGAAGGGCATCGAACCAGACGTAGCAGACGTAGTCCGGGTCAAAGGGCAATTCTATGCCCCATTCCAGGCGCGTTTTCGGCCGTGAGATGCACAGGTCGTCCAGAACGCCGCCTTCCAGCATGGACAGCGCTTCGTTGCGGTAGCGCTCCGGGCTGATGAATCCGGGGTTGTCCAGAATATGCCGTTTCAGCCTGTCCTGGTAGGCCGACATGCGGAAAAAGTAGTTTTTTTCGCTGATATACTCGGGTTTGACCTGATGTTGCGGGCAAAGTCCGTTTTCCAGTTCTTTTTCCGTGTAAAAGCGCTCGCAGCCGTAGCAGTAGTTGCCTCCGTATTCGCCGAAATAGATGTCGCCCGCAGCATGGACTTTCTGCAGGAAGGCACGGACGACGGCCCTGTGTTCCGGGCCGGAGGTGCGCACGAAACGCGCGGGCTCGGCCTCCAGTTCCGGCCAGAGGGCGCGGAAGGCGGCGCTGACTTCGTCGGCCAGTTCGCGCGGGGTGCGTCCGGCCTTGGCCGCCGCCTGCACAATCTTGTCCCCGTGCTCGTCCGTGCCGGTGATGAACATGGCGTCCAGGCCCGACAGGCGGGCGAAACGGGTCATGGTGTCGGCGACTATGGTGGTGTACGCGTGGCCCAGGTGCGGCTTGGCGTTGACGTAATAAATGGGAGCGGTAAGGTAATAGGGGGTCATGCCGTTCTCAATGCGGTTCAGGGTGTTTCATGTTGGCGGTGCGGTTATCCCGAAGGATACCTCCGATGCGGGTTCACAATGCGGCTCAGTGTGTTTCGTGTTTGCGCGCGTACTGTGTCGCTGTCGCCTTGTCCGGCCCGACGGCACCGTCGTTTTCCGGAAGTCCGCCGGCGTCGTACGCAACGCTGTGCGGTTCGTCCGTCCGCCGGGGAGGGGCCGGGTCGGGACCTTCGGCGCGCCGGGGCTTTTGTTTTCCCCATTCCTCAAGGCTGTACTCCTTTTCCTCACCCTCTTCGGAAAGCACGGCAATGCTCCGGTTGAGCATATTGACGCGCAGGATTTTCACAAGCCCGGCAACGGTCATGTACCTTTTCCCCGGCTTGGGACAGCGGCGGTTGAATTCCTCGTAATTTTCCTGCTCGAAGGAGAGACAGCAGAGCAGGCGTCCGCACATGCCCGAGAGTTTGACGGGATTGAGAAAGAGGTTTTGCTCCTTGGCCATGCGGATGGTCACCGGAGCGAATTTGCGCAGGTAGCGACGGCAACAGCAAACCATGCCGCAGTTGCCCAGCGCGCCGATCATCTGGGTTTCGTGGCGTACGCCTATCTGGCGCAGTTCGATGCGGGTGCGGTAGGTCTGTACCAGATCTTTGACCAGCTCGCGAAAATCTATACGGGAAGGCGCGGTAAAATAAAAGATGATTTTGCTGCGGTTGTGCAGCACATCCACATCCACCAGTTTCATATCCAGGTTGCGGCGCTTGATGCAACTTTTGCAGAAGGCGGCGGCCTCGGAGGCCAGTGTGGAATTTTCCGCGTCGCGGGCGATGTCCTCGGCTGCGGCGATGCCGGTCAGGACACCGGGGAGGGTGTTGCCGTCGTCGCCGGACGGCGGGCTTGCGCCGGCGGGCAGGATGCCGGCTACCGTCCCCAGTATACGGCCCTGATCGGTATCCACGAGCACATGATCACCGGGACCGGCGGCAAGCCCTGCATCGGGGAAAAAGTAGACCTGCCCGCCCCGGCGTAAACGCACACCGAGAAAGCGTCCCGTCTTTGTTTCGTTTTCCGCTTCCAACGTCTTTTCTCCGGCCTCCGCACAGTCGTTGAAGCTTCTTTTTTCCCTTTTCCTCCATTTCTGTCAATGCGCAAGCTCAACTGCCGGCAATGCCGGCTCCGGGGCGGCGGTCCGGCCGCCGAAAGCTGAAACTTCCTAATGCGTAAGTGCCGGCATACCGCTGTTTTTTTCAATCATTTTCAAAGTGCCGGCAAGTTGGAGTCCGGCGGGACTTTTGTTGCTCATGGCCCGTTCCAGCGCCGTTATGCCCTTGATGACCGTGGAATGTCTGCGGTTGAACTGTCTTCCGACGGCTTCCAAAGACAGGGACGTGTGCTTGCGGGCCAGGTAGAAGGCCGTATTCCGGGCTGCGACGTATTCCTGCTTGCGGCTTTCCGACATGAGTTGTTCCCTGCTGATGCCGAACGCCCTGCACACGGAACTGATGATGCTTTCCATGTCCGCCGCCGGACAATACCCGCTGTGCCTGCTCACCACTTCCCAGGCCAGATCCGGCGTGATTGCCGAGTTCAATACGGAAGCCTTGAAGATGAGCATCTGCAGGCAACTCTCGATCTGGCGCACATCGGCGTTGACGTGTCTGGCCAGCATGTCTTCCACTTCTTCCGGCAGATGCACCTGGTGCACGGAAGCCTTGTGGCGCAGAATGCGCCGTCGGGTCTCCTCGTCCGGACGCTCGATAAACGACAGGATGCCCGCGGAGAGACGGGAAAGAAGCTGCCCGTCCAATCCTTTTATCTCCCGAGGTGCAAAGGAACTGGAAAAGACGGTTTTTCCGCCGCGGCCATGAATGCTTTTCAGCGCGGCCAGCAGTTCTCCCTGGGTCTTGTCCTTGCCCTGCAGGAAATGTATGTCTTCGAGAAGCAACAGGTCGAGTTCCCTGTGCCTGGCTTTAAAGGCCGGGATATCGCCGGCTTTGAGCGCGAACACGAAACGGGAGGCGAACTCCTCCGCCGTCAGGTATTCGACTTTGGGCAGGCAACGGTTGCACACCTTGCTCAACGCGTTGCCGATGGCCTGCATCAGGTGCGTCTTGCCCAGGCCGGGGGCGGAACTCAGGAAAAGTATGTCCGGGCTTTTCGTTGTTTCGCACATGCACAACGATGCGGCGTGCGCCAGCCTGTTGCCGGGTCCGACAATGAAGTCGTCGAAGGAAAAACGCCAGAACGGCTCATGCCGCGCCGGGGTCGTCTGCACAGCGGAAACCAGGGGCAGGAAAAGTTGCCCGGCCGGAAGCGGTCTGGGCGCAGGTGAGCAGAGCGCGGCCGCTGCAACCGGGGCGGAGGGCCGGCGTTTTTCCGGAAAAGCCGTTCGTCCCGCTTCTTCAGGACATTCGTCCGGCGTCCCGCCGGACACGAAATCCGGCATATCAGCCTGCAGGCAACCGGGGATGTACTCCACGCTCACCGCGCATTCCTCCCCCATAACTTCCGCAACGGCCTTTTCCAGATGCGCCGTGAACCACGAGCGTACATGCGAGCAGACGAATGCCGACGGAGCCCGCAACAGCAAGTCCTTGCCGCATCGCGCGGGAATCAGAGGGTGGATCCAGAGCTTAAGCTGCCCCGGAGAAATGCTTTTACCCAGAATTTCGCAGATTTCAGACCATTTCGTACGCATGGGTTTCGTTGTAGGGGACCTTGGCTCCGCCGGCAAGGGAGGAATTTCCTCTGAATCCCTGTCAAGCAAAATTTGCTTTCACAGTACGCAAGCCATATATCATATTACTATATAAGTAAATTTTATATCCCATCCACTATTGTCACAAAATAAAAGGTCTTGTCCGTCAAGGCGATAGCGTTTCTCCCGCCGAGGCAATCACAGTGAACATCGCGGTAATTAACAAGCTAAGACGTATTTTTCTTCCATTTTTGAAAAAAATCGCTCTTTTTCGCGGAAGTCTTGCCGACCTGCGTTTTGCGGGCAAGGATACCTGCCGCGGCTCTACCCTGACCCTGCCTGTGCCAGCCCCATAAGCGCTAACCAATTTTACAGATTTCCGCATGGAAATCTGAACAGCAGCCGTTAGGCTGATATCGCCGCGAAGCGGCGTGAGTCAGCCGAAAACCACGCTTTTCGGCTGACGATCCTCCGCAGGGAAAAGT
>JAISWB010000090.1 GCA_031271265.1 Desulfovibrio sp.
GAGGCCGCCTTGCGCACCGCCTACGAGTGGATTACCGGCAAAACCCTGGACGCCGTGGACTTCACCGCGTTGCGCGGTCTGCGGGGCATCAAGGAGGCGACGGTGGACGTGGACGGCACGCCGGTCAAAGTGGCCGTGGCCGGCGGCCTGGGCAACGCCCGCAAGCTGCTTGAGGACATCCGCGCCGGGAAAAAACAGTACCACATTATCGAAGTCATGGCCTGTCCCGGCGGCTGTATCGACGGCGGAGGCCAGCCGTACCACCGCGGGCGCACGGATATCTTGAAAAAACGCATGAAGGCGCTGTATACGGAGGACAAAAGCAAGATTCTGCGCAAGTCGCATGAAAACCCCTTCATCAAGAAACTGTATGCGGAATTCCTCGGCGAGCCGCACAGCAAGCTCGCCCATGAACTGCTGCATACCCACTATGTGAAACGCCCGCGTATGTGATACGCCCGCGTATGTGATGCGCCAGCGTATGTGATACGCCCGCGTATGTGATACGCAGGCAAGACGCCGTTGCGTCCGCGCGGTTTTGCTTTGCGGCGTCAGGGTGACCGTTGCCTTGCCTGTTATCCGGAATCGAGGTGAAGCTGACGCCGCTGCTGCGGAGTGGAAAGCAAAAATAACAGCAGCAGAGGAAATTGTCGCAGCTTCCTAAGTAATTTCTGCCTATGAACAAGCACAAGCATTTTCTGAACGCCATTCTCGCAAGCGCAAAGTCGCGGCCGGACGTTTACGGATAAGTTTGGAGCTTATCCGTAACTATGTAGAAGGTGATTAAAAGTCGAGGAAATATGCTGCGTTGACAAAGCCTGTACCTGCAAAGCACCTATTTGCGGATAAGATCTTATACGCAGCGTCTTGATTCTTTGCGCATTACCAAGAGCATATTCTAGTTTTTTCAATATGATGAAGGAAGAAGAAGCGCATAAAGTTCAAGCGTCAAGTATAATAACGTTGGTGGATTATCCGATGCTTCACAAATGTTTTGCTTTCTTTATCCTGGCCTGTCTGCTGATCATGCTGCAGCCGGATCGTCCGCACGCAAAAACGCCGCCGGAGTACCCCGTGTACCACAAATACGCGGATATTCCCGGCGTCACGGACGAAGAAATCGCCGCCGTGGAAGCCCTGAAAAAACGCTACGGCGGCTTCACCTTCGCCATGCTCCTCACCACGGAGGCTTTCCATCGGGACGACGGCACTGTCGGCGGGTTCAGCAGCCTGTTCTGCGGCCGGCTGACCGACCTGTTCGGCGTACCCTTCAAACTGGACATTGTCGAATGGGACGCGCTCGTTGCGGGACTGGCCTCCCGCGATATCGATTTTACCGGGGAATTGACGGCAACCC
Organism: Desulfovibrio sp.; assembly: GCA_031271265.1. GTDB lineage: Bacteria > Desulfobacterota > Desulfovibrionia > Desulfovibrionales > Desulfovibrionaceae > Frigididesulfovibrio. The sequence goes on from JAISWB010000090.1 coordinate 1,358, forward strand.
CCGAGCGCCGGAAAACCTACTTCATGACCGATACCATAGCCGTGCGGTCCATTAAACACTTCCGGCCGGCCGGCAGCGAGGAATTGTCCGAATCGGCGACCCGGCGGGAGCTGCGTTTCGCTTTTCTGCAAGGCGCCACGACGAGCGCCGCGGTCGCCGAGGCCGCCGAGGCCCCCTTTGCAGCCGCCTACGTGAAAGACTACGCCGAGGCCGTGGCCCTGCTGCGCGGCGGAACCGTCGACGCCTTTTTCGCCGAAGGCCCCGCCGAAGCGGCTTTTGAAGCTTACGACGACATCACGGCGGCGGAATATTTTCCGCCGATTTATTTGCCGGTTTCCCTTTCCACCGCCAATCCGGAACTCGCGCCCATTATCAGTATTATGCAGAAATACCAGGACCGGGGCGCCGTATACCACCTGCCGGAGCTGTATAACCGTGGAGAGGCGGAATACCGGAAGCACAAATTTTTCCGTCAGCTCACAGAGGAAGAAATCGCCTACCTGCGCGCGCGCGGGGATGAGCGAAAAATCCCCACAGCGGTGGAATACGACAATTATCCCTTTAGTTTCTACAACGAGACAGAGCGGCAATGGCAGGGCATCGCCGTTGATGTGCTGAGCGAAATCAGCGCGCTTTCCGGACTTTCCTTTGCAATCGCGAATGGGCCCGATGCGGGTTGGCCGGAATTGCTCGGCGCGCTTACGGAGGGAAAAGCAGCCCTGATCACGGAGTTGATTCCCACTCAGGAACGCCTGGGGCGCTTCCTCTGGCCGGGGACGCCGTACAGCACCGACAATTTCGCTCTTATTTCCCGTGAGGAACATGAGAACATCAAGGTCAACCAGATACTTTACTCTTCCGTGGCCCTTGCGCGGGACACCGCCTACGAGGAACTCTTCGACCGCTGGTTCCCCAACCATCCGCGCACCTTGCGTTTTGACTCGACGAACGAGTGCTTTGATGCGCTGGAAAGAGGGCAAGTGGATTTCGTCATGGCCGGCAGCAACCTGTTGCTGACTCTGACGCACTACTTCGAGAAGCCTGGCTTCAAGGTGAACTTCCTGTTCGAAAACACCTTTTCGTCCTCCTTCGGCCTTAACAAAAACGAGACGGTTCTCTGCTCCATCTTCGGCAAGGCGCAGAAACTGGTGCACACGGACAAGATTGCAGACCGGTGGCGCCGCCGCGTGTTCAACTATAACGCCAAGCTTGCGCGTGCCGGGTTGCCCTACACCATAGGGCTGGCCGCCATGCTGGCCGTGATCATGGTTCTTTTGTCGATGTTTCTGCTGCGCAGCAGGCGGTTCGCCGAAGAATCGGCAGTGCAGGCCGAAGCCGCTCTGGCGGCCTCACAGGCGAAGAGCGAGTTCCTTGCCCGCACGAGCCATGAGATTCGGACCCCCCTGAACGCCGTCATCGGCCTGAGCGAACTTGCGCGGAGGGAATACGGCAAACCGGAAGCCCTGGAATATCTCGCGGGCGTCAAAAGCGCCGGCAAGAGTCTGCTGGCCATCGTCAACGACATTCTTGATTTTTCCAAAATCGAATCCGGCAACATGCCGATACTTGCCGCTCCCTACGCAACGACCTCCCTCCTGAACGACACGTTGAGCGTC
>JAISWB010000072.1 GCA_031271265.1 Desulfovibrio sp.
AACAGGGGCCGCAAGGCCCCTGTTCGTTTGGTTCAATGCTTACGTTAATGCGTTTTGAGAAGTTCAATTTCTTCCTGAGCAAGGCCGGTTAATCTTGCGACAAGACTGACTTGCATTCCATATTGAAGCATAGCTTGAGCAACTTCAGTTTTGCCTTCCTCTATACCTTTTGTTTTTGCTAAATATAGACCAGATTCATAATCTCGAATGATCTTTTCCCGTCTTTCATACTCCCGCCGCGCTTCCTCGTCGGCACTAAGATGTATAAGCTTGGCTACATGATGATCAAGTTCTTCGTACCTCTCCCTCAACATATCAAATTCATCCTTTTTCGATGATAGAATTTCAGGTACAGCCAAGACGACCTCCTTTGTGTTTACTATACATCCTCACTCAGGAAATGTCGAATGCCTGTAGATTCAATTTGCCGAGGCGTCAGCCGGCAGACAGAGCGAAAGGTACCGCTATGTAACTATTCAGTATTATGCTCGTTGCCGATGCTTTCACCGGCCCCGTTCAACCTTTGCCGGATTTTTTCGCGCGCAGGCAGTGCAACAGACTGCCGCCGAGGAGCAACCATCCGCAAAGCGGGTGCAGGCGGGGGAGCAAGTAGCCTGAGCCGACGGCGCCGAGCAGGGAAAGCGTCAGTTCCGGATGCGCCAGGCACCGGGCCGCCGCAGCCTTCAGCACGCGGCACGTCTTACCTGGACGCTCCCGCACGGGAAGCGGAGGCAAAAATTCGGCGTATGCCGCTGCAATCCGCTGAGGGTCGAGAAGCTCCGGATCATATACAAACAGTACGCTGCCGACCGTGGTGTTGACGGTCACCTCCCGCATACCCGGCAGGGCGGCGGCGAACTTTTCGAGGAAGCGGGCCGTTTCCGGCTTGCGCAGATAGGGGGAACGGCAGCGTATGCGCCCTTTCACCATGCTGACAACCATGCCCGCAAGCATGGATATCCCGTCGTTGTCTTTCACCATGCACACTCCTGTCTGTCGTTGCCGAGGGTTGCCGCAGGCCGGCGCCTGCATGATAGTCCGGTTTGATAATGAAAGTCAATGCCGAAATGTGTCCGAAAGTATGCGCCCGCCGCGGCGCGTGTTGCGCTTCGTACCCGGTAACCGCACAAACGAAATTTCCGGAGTGCATCCGGCTTGACCCCGCCGCATACGGCGCGCTCCTCACGCAACCGGGCGCACGCTGTTCGACCGCAAAGCGAAAGCCGCTCCGGGCCTTGCCCGGAGCGGCTTTCCTTGCGTTTCCCGGCCTCCCTGCCGGAAAACGCCGACGGTCAATACAAACCCGTCACATAGTAGAGGATAATGACAAAGGGCACGGCAACCGTTTTGATCACCGTCGTCACCAGGATGGGCATGTAGGCCTGGCGGTGGGTCAACCCGGTCACGAACATGGCCGTGATGACCGCACCGTTGTGCGGCAGGCTGTCCATGCCGCCCGAGGCCATGGAGGCCACCCTGTGGGCCACCTCCAGCGGTATGTTGGCCTCGTTGGCCATCTGGATGAACATGTCCGACATGGCGCCCATGGCGATGCTGATGCCGCCCGACGCCGAGCCGACGATGCCGGCCAGGACGTTCACGGTAATCGCTTCGGCCACCAGAGGATCGCCGCTCACTCCCTTGAAGAACTCAACCAGGAACAGGAAGCCGGGCAGGGCCGCTATGATCGAGCCGTAGCCGTATTCCGACGCCGTGTTCATAATGGCCAGCAACGCCGCCGCCATGGCCTGCTTCATGCCGTCCGTGAAACCCTTGATCACCGGCTTGAACGCCAGGAGAATGGTACACACAATGGCCGCGACCATGGCTATTTCCACCGCCCACAGACCGCGCATGGCGGCCACCGATATGGCTATGGGCGCCTTGAGGCCGGGGAAACTGAGCGAATATTCCGTGCCGAACATCGCAGGCACGCCGTGTACGGTCATCAGGTAGTTCACCACGCCCACCAGGACCAGAGGGATAATGGCGACCTGCCACGGAGGCAGCTTCATGTCGGGATCCATCGGCGCCGGTTCCTGCAGAAGCTCCACCCCGCTGCTGTAGGTTTCCCCCTTGGCCGCGGCCTGTTTCTGCAGGTGCATGAAATAAAGCATGCCCAGCACAAAAACGAAAAGGCCGCCGACTATGCCGAGAAAAGGCGCGGAATAGGCATCGGTCTTGAAGAACGACGTGGGGATGATGTTCTGAATCTGCGGAGAACCTGGGAAGCAGTCCATCGTAAAGGTAATGCCGCCCAGCCAGATGGCTCCGGGAATCAGCCGCTTGGGAATGACAGCCAGCTTGAACATCTCCGCCGCGAAAGGATACACGCTGAACACGATGACGTGCGCGGAAACGCCGCCGTAACTCAATATCGCGGCCACCAGCACTATGGTCAGAATGGCGTTCTTCGGGCCGACCATACGGAAGATCGCCAGTGTAATGGATTTGGCAAAGCCGGATATTTCAACGACTTTACCGAATATGGCACCGAGCATGAACAGAGGAAAGAAGTTGCGGACAAATTCGGAGGTCCTCTGCATGAACAGGTTGGTGTACGCCGGCAGTACGGCGAGGGGCTCGAAGAAAAGCACGGCCGCCAGCGCGACTATGGGGGCAAAAATGATGACGCTGTACCCGCGGTACGCGACGGTAATCAATGCCGCCAGGGCCAGGACAATGATCAATAGATCCATGGTTCATCTCCGTGGGGGTTAAAGGACATCCTCAACATTTTTCGCGGCAATGGCCACGGCCTCGCCTTCGACGACAATCTCGCCGCGCTGGTTGACGCACCGCGTCGCCATGCGGATACGGTTCTTCTCAAGTTTTTCCGTAACCTCGCATTCGGCGCGCAGTGTATCTCCTATCTTGACCGGGCGTTTGAAATTGCAGCTTTGCGACACGTACAGCGCCCCTTTGCCCGGAATATACATACCCACCAGCGTAGAGAAGAGCGAGGCGGAAAGCATGCCCTGGGCGATGCGCCCGCCCATTTTCTTACCCAGCGAACTGCCGAGGGCATAGACCTCATCCACATGGATGGGATTGAAATCAGCGGTCATGGCCGAAAAACTGTGAATGTCCGATTCCGTGACGGTTTTCGAGAAAGAAGCCTTGTCGCCCACGGCGATCTCATCGTAAGTTCTGCCCCGCATAGTTTCCTCCTTGCTTGGACAAACGGCTCCGCTCCGACGCTTGCGCGCCGGAGCGGAGGTATTTATTTCAGGCCTATGACGCCGCGGGCGATGACCAGCTTGTGAATTTCCGACGTGCCTTCGTAAATCTTGAGCAGCCGTGAATCACGGAAGAGGCGCTCAATGGGCATGTCCCGCATATAGCCGTAGCCGCCGTGAATCTGCATGGCCGTGTCGGCGCAGAAGCAGGCCGTTTCCGCCCCGTAATACTTGGCAATGGCGGCTTCCATCGAAAACGGCAATCCGGCGCTTTTCAGCCATGCGGCCTTGTACACCAGTCCGCGCAGGGCCTCAATGCGCACCTTCATGTCCGCCGCGTACCAGGAAAGACCCTGCTGCGCGCCGATGGGTTTGCCGAACTGCACCCGGTTGTTGAGGTAGATGACGGATTCCTCAAGAGCCCTTTCGGCAATGCCCAAACCTTGGGCGGCTATGCCGACGCGCGCGAAATCCAGCAACTCCATGGCCATGCCGAATCCTCTGCCCGGCGCGCCCAGCAGATGATCCTTGGGCACGCGGCAGTCCTTGAAAAAGATTTCCACGGTTTCGGAACCGCACAGGCCGAGCTTGTCTTCCACTTTCCCCGCGCTGAAGCCGGGGGTGCCCTTTTCCACCAGAATGCCGCTCATGCCGCGCAGACCCTTTTCCGGTTCGGTCAGGGCGAAGACCAGGGTGGTCTTGGCTATGGATCCGCCGGTGATGAAGCACTTGTTGCCGTTGAGCACATAATGGTCGCCGTCGGCTATGGCCGTGGTCTTGGCGGCCGCGGCGTCGGAGCCGGCCTGCGGCTCGGTGAGGGCGAAGGCGGCCAGATTGCCGCCGCTCAACAGGGGGGGCAGAAATTTCTTTTTCTGCGCGTCCGTGCCGAACTTGTAAATGCCGAACGGGGTAATCTGGGTGATGGACAGGGTCGCGGCGGTGGAGGCGCAACGCTTGGCCAGTTCTTCCACAATCAGCGCCTTGCTTATATCGTCGCCGCCGCTGCCTCCGTATTCCTCGGGAAAGCCCGTGCCCACGAAACCGAGGTCGGTCATGCGCTTGAACAATTCATGCGAAAACTCGTGCTTGCTGTCCACTTCGGCCGCCTTGGGCTCCACCTCTTTGAGAGCAAAGTCCTGCGCCGCCTGTTGGATAAGTTTCTGTTCCTCGGTGAGTTGAAAATCCATACCGTACTCCTTCTCTCTGCTGCTTGCTTGTCGATACCGCGCCCATGCGCAGGCGCTTCCGCCGCAAGGCGGCGGAAGCGCCGTTCCGTCCCCTTACGCCTTTACAGGGTGAGTCCCATGGGCGCATCCCTGAAGATGCGCGGGTCCATGGTTTTCAGATCTTCGGCGATCAGGGGTTTGAACTCCATCTTGGCCAGAATGTGTTTCTCCAGGTCCACGCCGGGAGCGATTTCCACCAGCATGACGCCCTCGGGCGTCAGCCGGAGCACGGCGCGCTCGGTCAGGAACAGCACTTCCTGGCCGGAAGAGACCGCGAACTCGCCGCTGAAGGTCACCTGTTCCAGCTTGTTGATGAACTTGATGCCGTCGGCGTCTTTCACGATGTTCAACTTGCCGTCCTTGATCTCGTATTCGGCCTTGCCCGCCGTGAACGTGCCGCAGAAACACACCTTTTTGGCGTTCTGGGAGATGTTCACGAAGCCGCCCGGCCCGACCACGCGGCCTGCGAACTTGCTTACGTTGACGTTGCCCTTGGGGTCGATCTGGGCCGCGCCCAGGCAGCTCAGGTCGATGCCGCCGCCGTCGTAGACGTCGAAGATGTCCGGATGCTTGTACATGGCCACGGGATTGACCGAACCGCCGATGCCCACGCCGGGCAGCGGCACGCCCCCGAGTATGCCGGATTCTATGGACAGGGTGATTTTGTCGGCAATGCCCTCTTCGCCCGCGACCCCCGCCACGGAATCGGGAATGCCGATGCCCAGGTTGACCAGAGTGTTCGGGGCAAGCTCAAAGGCCCCTCTGCGCCCGATGACCTTGCGCACGGTGAGGGGTTCCGGGGCAATGGCGTCCACGGGTATGCGGCGGGAGCCGGCGCATTCCGCGCGGTATTCCGGGAAAAGGAAAAACTGCACGTTGTTTTCCGGCTTCCCTTGCACCACATAGTCCACCATGAAGCCGTGCACCTTGACTTCCTGGGCGGGCAGGGAACCGCGCGCCACCACCTTGTTGACCTGGGCGACGACTATTCCGCCGCTGTTGTGCGCGGCGCAGGCCATTTCCAATTGGTCGCTGTGCGTGCCTTCGTCGCTGAGCGAAAGGTTGCCGTCTGTGTCCCCGTAAGAGGCTTTGATGAAGCAGATGTTGATGGGAAAGGCTTTGTACAGGATTTGCTCCCGGCCGCAGACCGTGAGCAGTTCCACCACTTCTTCACCGGAGGCGCGCGCCGCGTCGTTGGCCTTGCAGCCTTCCAGGCGCGGGTCGGCAAATGTTTTCAGACCGACGTGGGTGAGCACGCCCACCTTGCCGCCGCCTATGGCGCGCAGCAGGTGCGAGGTAACGCCCTGGGGCACCATGTAGGATGCAATCTTGTTCTCCACGGTAAGCTTGTTGAGGCCGGGCTCCAGGCCGATATGGGCGCAATACAGTTTCTTGATCAGGCCCTCTATGGCCAGATGGTTGCAGCCGCGCGTCTTGCCGTCGCCCACGGCGGCCGTGTGAAAGACCGTGAGGCCGCTCGGAGACCCGGAGGCCAGCCTGCGTTCCTTGAGGGCAATCAGCAGTTCCTCGGGCACCCCCGACCCCACAAAACCGCCCACGCCGAGGGTCATGCCGTCCTTGACCAGCTCGGCCGCCTGTTGCGCCGTAATAACCTTGCTCATACACTACTCCTTATGCTTGTAGTAAAAATTCGCCGAATGGCAGGCTGCGGGGAAACATCAATACTTGAACTTCGCGGGCCGCTTTTCCAGAAAGGCCTTGCAGCCTTCTTTCTGATCCTCGGCGGCAAAGCACAGGGAAATGAGGTCCTTTTCCAGTTCCATGGCCTTGTAAATATCCGTATCAGCGCCGCGGTTGACGGCGATCTTGGCGTAACGGACAGCGATGCCGGACTTGGAAACGATGATTTTCATCATGGTCAGGGCTTCATCCAGCAGGGCATCGGCGGGCACCACCTTGTTCGCCAGCCCCAGGGCCTTGGCTTCGTCGGCCTTGACGTTGCGGCCCGTGTAAATGAGTTCTCTGGCCATGCCGAGGCCGATAAGGCGGGGCAGGCGCTGGCTGCCGCCGAAACCCGGAATCAGCCCCAGGTTCACTTCAGGCTGCCCGAACACCGCGTTCTCGGACGCTATGCGGATGTCGCAGGCCATGCTCAGCTCGCAGCCGCCGCCCAGCGCGAATCCGTTCACGGCCGCGATAAAGGGTTTGCCCATGAGTTCGATGCGGTTGAACACTTCCTGGGCGAACTCCATGTAGGCCCTGGCCTGTTCGCTGGTATTGTCGGCCATCTGGGCGATGTCGGCCCCGGCCACAAAAGCCTTGCCGCTGCCGGTGATGATCGCTCCCTTGATGCCGGCGTCCTCCTTGATGACCGTCAGCGCGGCGTCCAACTCTTTCAGGGTGTCGTTGTTCAGGGCGTTCAACGCCTTGGGCCGGTTCATGGTGATGACGGCGATGTTGTCTTTTTTCTCGAAGAGCAGATTTTCGTAAGCCATGACTTCCTCCGTACAAGAAATACGCGTTATCCTTCATGGGGTATGAAGGCCGGCACAATACTCCACCGCCTGCGCGCGGTCCGCCCGCGCCGGGGCAAGCGACGCGGCCTCCCGGCCGCGCTCCGTCCGTCCTTAAGAGCAATAAGCGTTCCAAAACCCCGCCGTGGCGGTAATATGCTGAAATGACAACAAAAATTTTGAAGACTGAGGCAAACGACACAACGCGCCGGCAGCGTGTCCTACATGTCGTTTTTTCCCTATATCGCTGTAGTTCCCCGACATGTCGCGCACAGACGACAGGGGGAGTCGCCTGCGTGACACCGCCGGACAACAAGCCGAAAAAACAGGCGCATAACGCATTTTCCCCAGCCGGGCCGCAGGCGGGGGCACGGTGCGCCTGCTACTACATAACACTGTAATTATTATTGTTATCCTTCAACGGCGCGTTGTGTCGGGTGTCCGCGAAACGCGACACTTTTGTCTGTTTCGGGCAACAAAGCTGTCGCTCGGCAGCGCTGTCGCGTTTTTCCACACTGTCTGTCGGACTGTCGGATTGCCGGGCGGAAAATGCTTTACATGAACTACGAAGCCGGGTATACAATCACGCAGAAACTTGCGAAGCCGGCTGCGAGCCGCCCCCGCGGACGCCTTGAGCCGTGTACGGGCAGGCCGGCCCCGCTCCGGAGGAGAACGCCGATGGTCGATGCGAAGGAACTGGAAACACTGCGCCGGGAAAACGAGCACCTGCGCGGAGAACTGCACAACGCCCTGCTCAACAACTACATTTACGAAACCATCATGCGCATCCTGCCGGACGGTTTTCTCGTCGTTTCCAGAGACGGGACCATTCGGGACATAAACGAGGCATACTGCAAATTTTTCGGTGTGAAACGCGAAGCGGTCCTGGGCACACCCATCCCGCAACTCATCCCCAACACCAAGATGTTGGAAATTATGGAGAAAGATCTCACGGAGATCGATACCTACCATGAGTTTCTGCCGGGCACGACTGCGGGAGATCTGCGCGTGGCGGTCACTCGTCTGCCGGTGCGCACCCACGCCGGAGAGATGTTCGCCGGCGTGGCCCACATAAAATTTTCCCAATACAACTCCAAACTCATGCAGTCCATTCAGGAAATGGGCGAAGAGATTGAATATTACCGCAAAGAACTCATACGCCACTCCATAGAAATATATTCCTTCGAATCCCTGCCCACGGCCAGCCCTGCGTACCGGGAAGCCAAAATCATGGCCCTGCGCTTTGCCTCCAACGACCTGCCCATCCTCCTGCAGGGAGAAACCGGCGTAGGCAAGGAAGTGTTCGCCAACGCCATACACAATGCAGGCGCGCGCAGCGGCGGCCCCTTCATCTGCATCAACTGTACCACTATTCCCGCCGACCTGCTGGAATCGGAACTGTTCGGCTACGAAGAGGGAGCCTTTACCGGGGGAAGGCGCGGCGGCAAACGCGGCAAATTTGAAATGGCGGACAAGGGTACGCTGCTGCTGGACGAAATCGGCGACATGCCCCTGTCCATGCAGGTGAAACTGCTGCGCGTCCTGCAGGACAACGTGATCGAAAAGGTGGGCAGCGAACGCCCCACCCGCGTGGACGTGCGCATTCTGGCGGCCACCAATCAGGACCTGGAACAGAAAATCAAGGACAAAACCTTCCGCGAGGACCTGTATTACCGCCTGAACGTGCTGCCGGTGTTCATACCGCCGCTGCGCGAAAGAAAAGAGGATATCCCCTCCCTGACCTACGCATTTTTGGAAGAACTGAACAACAAGTATGCCCAGAAGCGGTCCATAGCCCTGGAAACCATTGCCTGCCTGCAGAACTATTCCTGGCCGGGCAATATCCGGGAATTGAAAAACGTCATCGGCCGCTGCTTCATGACCTGCGACCACGACATCATCAAACCGGAACACCTGCCTTCACGCATGCTCACCGAAAGCGACATGCGCCTCAACGCCGGCACGGCGCTGAACGACATGGTCGTCGACCGGGAACGCGACCTGATCGTGAAAACCCTGCTCAAGTATACCTGTAACTGCAGCAAGGCCGCCAAGGCCCTGGCCGTACACCGCTCAACCCTGTACGCCAAAATGGAAAAGTACAACATCAGCCTGGGCGCTCTGCGGCAATCCCTGGAAAGTCCGGCCGGCATCTGAAGTAAGCGGGGCGCCGGTTACATTAACGGGACTCCGCCCCGGACCCCGCGCGGGCCGCCGCCCCTCGACCCGCCGGGGACAGCGGGGCAAATGTCCGGTCTTACGTCCTTACAGATTTCCGCATGGAAATCTGAACAGCAGCCGTTAGGCTGATATCGCCGCGAAGCGGCGTGAGTCAGCCGAAAACCACGCTTTTCGGCTGACGATCCTCCGCAGGGAAAAGTTT
>JAISWB010000104.1 GCA_031271265.1 Desulfovibrio sp.
GTGCCGCCCGCTTTCGCATCGCGGCCCGACGTGCCTGCCGATGGCATCAAGATGAACTTCAGCGGCAAGAAGGAAGTCGTTTTCAACCATAGCACGCATACGGACAGCGGCTGCGACGCCTGCCACCACCCGGTGGACGGCAAGGGAAATTTCGGCAAATGCAGCGCCGGCGGCTGTCATCACATTGCCGCCACCGCCGACAAGAGCGTCAACTCTTACAATCTTGCCCTGCACAAAAAAAGGGGGAACAAGCATGAAACATGCGTCGGCTGCCATGAAAAGACCGTCGGCGACGACGACAAGACCAGAAAAAAGGAGTTGGCGGGTTGCTCCAAATCAAAGTGCCACCCGTAGCCTTTCGTTCTCTTATCGGATTTCTTTCTCGTGGTCCTCGTGCGTCCTCAATATCGGCATTGCGGAGCAGATGCCGCGATACGCGATGACCAGCAGAGTGACGAGAAAAACTGAAACGGCGATTTCCATCCAGCTTGGGAAATAGCGCTCGGCGGCCGGCAGATTATAGTTGAAAGCGACCAGACTCACATTGAAACGGTTGAGTATTACGCCAAGCACCGTGATTATCGCGGCTGCCTTTATCAGGCCGGTCCGCCCCCTCCGGGCGCCGATGAAATACATCAAGGCCGGCAGGGCGACCCCTCCCGCGAGTTCCAGCAGAAACCAGGCTCCGTAGCCGGAGGAAAGATGCCGCAGATTGTCGCTCGCGGCCACTTCCACGCACTTGAGGATGAAATAGACGAACATGAAAAGGCAGGCGCCCTTGCCGCAAGCCAGAACAGCTCTGTCGGCATCCCGCGCGTGGCGATCGTCCGCGCAGTCGCGCATGAACTTGTGCGCCAGCATTCCTTCCACAACGACCATACTCAACCCGGCGAACAGGCTGGAAAAGAGGAAAAACAGCGGCATGAGCCCGGAATACCACAGCGGGTGCATCTTGGAAGGAACAATGAGATAAAGGGACCCCAAGGAGCTTTGGTGTATGACGGCGACAACGGCGCCGATTACGGCAAGAGGCGCCGCCAGACGCACGGCTTTTGCCCGCGCCTTTCTCCAGCCGAGCCGTTCAAAAAGCGCCGGCAGCAGTTCGCCGGACAGGACCATCAGATACAGGGCCACGCACAGCCCGACCAGAAAGAGCACCGAGGTCGTGCCCTGCGACAGGAAGAAGGGAAACACAAGCCTCCAGGGTTGCCCCACCTCGTACAAAAGGGCGATCACTTCAAAAAAATAGCCGAGAAATGCCGTCGTCAAAGCGGCCCGCACATATACATGGAATTGCTTGCGCCCGAAAATATAATAGGCGGAGGCGACCGCAAACCCGCCCGCGGAAATGGCTATTCCGCAGAGAAGGTCAAAGGCCATCCAGAACCCCCAGGGATTCCGGTCGCTGAGATTGGTGACGGCGCCGATGCCGCATGTGAACCGCAGCAAAGTCAAGCCGAGCCCTATGAGGAGGACGATAAAAATCAATCCGTTCTTTTTCACATGCCTTTTCAGGCCTTGACCGTCTGTGCTCCCGGAAGTCATTGCCCGTCCTCCTTGTCGCCTTGGGAAACCTCTTTGTGCGTTCCTCCGTCGGAAGCGCGCGCGCCGTCAATTTCCGCCGCGCCGCTCTTGCGCCGTCCGCCGAAGAAACAGACCGCGCCCAGAAGAAAGGACAATATGCCCGCGGCCGCGCCGGCGGATTCAAGAATGCCAGATGTAAGCCTTGAGGCGGGTTCGTTGCCCACTTCCGGCTGATCAAGAAATTTATGCGGCACCGGAGACAGATAAAGCCAAGATGTGCCGCCTGCTTCATGCTCGCCGTAAATGTGGTCCACATATTTTTCCGGGGACTCCGCGATGCGCTCCCTGGCGATTTTCAGCAATTCCGAGCGTTTTCCGAAGATCAACGCCTTTTCAGGGCATTGTGAAACACAGCCGGGGAGTTCCCCGGAGGCGAGGCGGGGGGCGCACATGGTGCACTTGTAAATCAAGGGGTTTAGGGCGTTGTCGTAATCGTAGGCCGGCACAAAGAAAGGACAGGCAACCATGCAGTAGCGGCATCCGACGCAGAGTTCCGGCCGGTACAGAACAGGCCCCTCCGCAGTCTTGAACAGCGCCTTGACGAAACAGGCAGAAGCGCAGGCCGGCTCCATGCAGTGGTTGCACTGAAATTTCCTGTGAACAGGACGGCGGCCTTCCATGTCATATCTGTTGACTACGGTAAACCGCTGAAAATCAGTCCGGCGCATTGTCGCGAGCACACTTCGGTCATAAAAAGGCTTTTCCGGAATCCTGTAATTCTCCGGCTTCGGCAAAATCGCGGCATTGACCGACTGACAGGCCGCCTCGCAGCTCCTGCAGCCTATACACAACGTGGAATCATGAAGAACGCCCGCAGCCTCGGGGTTCCCTGCTGCTGCGGCCGGTCGACAGTTGACGGGCGCGGTCGCGGCAACGACACCCGCCGAAGCCAGCGACAGGAATTTTCTTCGGTTCATGGAGGATATCCCGTTCCCCTTTTATTGATACACGCATTGAAAAGTAAACTTTTCCCTGCGGCGGATCGTCGGCCGAAAACGCGGTTTTCGGCTGACTTGCGCCGCTTCGCGGCGACAGCGGCCGCCGGGCCGCTGTTCAAATTTCCATGCGGAAATCTTTATATCCTTGCCGGGACTATTGCTTGCCCGCCGGGATTGGATTCATGTCGAACGTGTGGCAAGTGAGACAATATGCGAAGGAAACTTCATGCGCCTTGTGGCAGACGGTACAGTTGATCGGGCCAAGATGCGAGCCGTGGGGGTTTCTTGAGGGATGATCCTTGCCGGGCGTCTTTGCGGCAAGCTCCTCGTAGCTTGCATGACAGCCGAAACAAACCGTGTTCGCCGGCTTGTCGTCGAGAAGCGGCAGCCTGTTCCCGTGGCACGACGAACAGGAGACATCCTTTGCGGAGTGCACGGCTGCCAGAAACGGCGAGTTCGCCCATTCAGCGGTTATCTCGGGCAGGAATTTCATTGTCTGCTCATCGGGTATGCCGATGGATTCCCTGCCGGGCAAGGCGAACGAAAGACCTGCCTTGATTATATGGCAGTAAGAACATTCAAGTTTTTTTTCCCCAAAATGCTTTTTATGGACTTTTGCGGAAAAAACACGCGTATCTCTCAGCGTCTCCGACGCGGGGAGATGACACTGCATACAGGAGGAAATATTGTTTTCGCCTTCCACAGCCATGTGCTTTTCGGGCAAAACGGTCCGTATGTCGATATGGCAGTCTGTCGAGCATTTGCCCGGCGGCTCCTGCTCCGAGGCAAACCCGGCGGCCGGATATGCGGCGACCGCCAAAAAGAAAAGCAGGAAGGTATATTTCATGCCTTGACCTCTGCTGCCGGGTGCGGCTCAAAACAAACTGTGGGGACAAAATGACGCGACACCGGGCGGTGTCGCCATAGAATATATAATACGTTGAAAATATTTGACATTTTATGGGAACACAGCGTAAAAATAATCAAATAATTTCAATATATTACACGTATATGGCGACACCCTCCAGAGCGTGTTAACTTTAAATGTACACACGCACGGCAAGGATTTACACCCGCAAATCCTTGCCGCGAGATGCTTACAGGCAGGCTTTGCCCGCCGTAAGTAAGCATCTCAAACGTAAATGCCATAGACGGCGACGGAAAAATTCCGTCGCCCGTCTCCCGGTTCAGAGGTTATGCTTTTTCAGCCGCCGCGTTTCTTCCGGCGACACGGCCGAAAACAGTCGCGTCAGGTATGGCGTTGGAGCCGAGTCGGTTAGACCCGTGTACGCCGCCGCAGACTTCGCCGGCCGCATATAATTTGGGAATTATTTCGCCGAAGATGTCTACAACTTGGGCTTTGGGAGTGATCCTCAGTCCGCCCATGGTGTGGTGTACGGCCGGCCATTGGGGCACGCCGTAATACGGTCCCTTTTCCATGTTCACCATCTGGGGGGTAATGGGCTTGTTGAATTCGGGGTCTTTCCCGCTCTTGAGGTATCCGTTATGTTTTTGAATGGTCTCCTCCAGGGCCGCCTTGTTTATTTTCAACTGATCGGCCACACCGCCGACGGTATCGGACACCACTATCCTTTTCTTAGCGACGAAAGCGTCCAGATTTTTCTGTTCCGCGCCGATTTTCTGAAGCATTTCAAGGTTGAAGATGGAATAGGTGGGCTTGTTAGCATCGCCTAGTTTGAGCTGGGCGAAAGAAACGACATCGCGGCGCTCCTGCTCGCTGACAAAGCGTTTTCCGGTTTTGGTGACATAGACGACGCCGGCACCGGGGCCGTTGAAGGGATAGAGACCGGCTTCATCCAGTACGCCGCTGTCCGGGTCGGCATAAGGATACAACTGGATGAAGTTCATCTGCAGGGTATCCGCGCCGATATTCTGGGAGAAGCGGATTATTTCGCCTGTGGCGCCTTTGTGGTTTGTCGAAAGGAAACTTTCTTTCAGGTACGGATAATGGTCCGTGCGCATCTTCAAATCGCGGGAAAATCCGCCGGAGGCCAGCACCAGCGCCCGATTCACCTTGATGTTGGAAACCTTGCCGCCGCTACGGCCGCCACCGCCGCTTTTCACCTCTACGCCCAGGACAGGACCGCCTTCAACGGCGCGCCATATCCATGTCACTTCGCTTTGGAGGCGAGGTTCGGGGCATCCGTATTTCAGGGCGATTCTGTGCAACGGCTCCACATATCCGCGGCCGTTGTATTCCTCGCAAATGTGCGTGCGGTACGCGGAATGCCCGCCTGCTTTGGCCAGAACAGGTTTCAGTTTGCAACCGCCCTCGTTGATCATCCAGTTCAGGGCATCTGGAGCGCCCTCGGCCAAAATTTTCGCAAGTTCCGGAATGGGGAATTCATCTCCGCCCAGTATGGTGTCCTTCGTATGGAGCGCGGCGTTGTCGTCGCCGTAGCCAAGCTTTTGCCGGAGATGCAGTTCGGAATCCCAGGCCGCATACAGACCGCCGTCGATGATGGAGTTGCCGCCGTAAGTCGGCATTTTTTCCAGAATAATCGTCTTCGCTCCGGCTTTTGCGGCTTCGGCTCCGGCGGCGAAGCCGGCGAAACCGGAACCGATGACGACAACGT
>JAISWB010000016.1 GCA_031271265.1 Desulfovibrio sp.
TCTGAGCGAAGCGAAGAATCTATCTTGATGCCTTTCAGAAAAAAACGAAGCCGGGAAGATGGATTCTTCGCTTCGCTCAGAATGACCCGTCTCGGCAAAGTTTAATCGGGGGAGCAATATCGATTACGGTAATTCTTTATCTGGAATTGGAATAATGCCGGTTCTGAAAAAACAGACAGTGAAGTGCCGGCCTCACGGAAGTACAGGAACGGCGTAGAAACGCGCAGGTCAGGGTTATGTGACTATCGCGACCGGTTCCTCTACCGTCGTCCGTGAAGCGCGTTCGATGCGAAAGCACTTCAGCACCGGTTCCTCTTCGGCCAGGGAAAGGATGCAGCAGCTTGCCGAAGCGTCATACGCCAAATTGATGTCCTCGCCCGAAGGACGCGCCGGCGTTGACGGATGGGAGTGAAAATTGCCGAGAGGCGTCAGGCCGAGCGCGCGCATGTCCCGAACAGCTTCCAGTTGCGCCTTGGGAGGGATACTGAAATGTTCGGGGCAGGCATCGGGGTTATCCAGCAGATAGACTTTCTCCACATGCCGCGCGTCGCCTTCAAGTCTGCCGGCGATGAGGCCGCACGACTCGTTGGGCAGACAGGCGCGCGCGTGTTCCACAATGCGCCGGTAATCGGACGCTTTCAGAGTGATGCTCATAACGTGAGATCGCAGGCGGCCTGCGCGTAATCAACGGGTGCGGTTATGGAAGGAAGCGCGCCGCAGACGGCGCAATCGGCCCTGCGGGGCAGACGTATCTTGCGGAACGTCGTTGTCAGGGCATCGTAGGTCAACAGGGCGCCGCTGAGCAGTTCCCCTATGCCGGCAAGATACTTGACGGCTTCCATGGCCTGAAGGGAGCCGACTACCCCGGCCAGCGCCCCGACGACACCGGCCTGCCGGCAGGTGGGTACGGCTTCCGGCGGCGGCGGTTCCTTGAAAATACAACGGTAACACGCGCCCAGACCCGGCACGTAAGTCGTCAGTTGGCCGTTGAAGCGCAGTATGCCGGCATGGGAAAAAGCTTTTCCGGCCAACACACAGGCATCGTTGATCAGAAATTTTGCCGGAAAATTATCTGTGCCGTCTATGATGAAATCATAGTCACGGATGAGGTCCATAATGTTGCCGGCGTGTACAAAGGCACGGATCGCCCTGACCTCCGTCTCCGGGTTCACTGCGAGCATGCCGGCACGGGCGGAATCCGCCTTGGGCCTGCCTATATCGTCCGTGCCGTGTATGATCTGGCGCTGGAGGTTGGACAGGTCCACGTCGTCGGCATCGACTATGCCGATGCAGCCTACCCCGGCTGCGGCCAGATAGAGCGCCGCAGGTGAGCCGAGGCCGCCGGCTCCGATGATCAGCACGCGCCCCCGGCTGAGTTTTTTCTGGCCCTTTATGCCGAATTCCTTGAGAATTATGTGGCGCGAATAGCGTGTGAGCTGCTCGTTGCTGAAGGCCATCAACGACCCCCGCCCATGAAATAGAGAAATTCCACCGTGTCGCCGTCCTTGAGTACGGCGGTCTCAAAGCCGCCGCTTTCCACAAAGGCGTTGTTGAGGGCCACGGTCACGTACATGGGGGTTTCCACCTTTTCCAGTTCAATGAGCCGGGTCAGGTTGATGCCGTCCGGGTATTCTTTGGCGGTACCCGCCACAATAAGGGTCATTGTGTTCCTCCTGATGCTTGGGCCGGGTGTGGGGGGCCGCCCGCCCAGTCTGCCGGATTGCGGGCAAACAGGATAAATCCGGCCCGATACCGACTGAATTGTGTTGATAAGCAGTGTACAATTTTCCGGATAACTGCCTTGTTCCGCCCGTTCGCGATCAGTCGTCAAGTTTGCGGACGAGCAGGGTGCATGTGCCGTCGCCGTTGTCGCTGAGCTTCAGCACCAGGTGCCCTTCGTCCTTGATGCTGAGCGGGACGTTGCGCGCCGCTTCGCCGTCGTTCAGGCGGATTTCCAGAATTTGCCCTTTTTCAAGATCCTCAAGCGCCGCCAATGCCTTGGCAAAAGTGGCGGGGCAGACCACATCGGTTACGTCCGCCCAGGCATCGGGGCGCCATTCCGCGAGGTGTTTCTCAGGCATGCAACACCTCTGCGCGTATGTATTTTTCAAACACGTCCCAGCCGGCGCGTTCAACGGCAACCAAAAAGCGGTCGCCGGGTTTGCCGTGCCTGTCGAAAAAACCAAGAGCCGCATCGGCGGCCCGGAACAGTGCCGCCGTATCCGTGAGCGGGGGCAATATTTGTCGGCCCGAGGCGATGCGGTTCCCGAACATGCCGCCGAACGACAGCAGGTAGGCCGGTTGACCGCTCCAGGCATCGGACGGACAGGCTTTGGCGCAACGGCCGCAATGGTTGCACAGTGTTTCGTCCACGACCAGCGTATCTTCCGTGACGGAGACAGCTCCTTCCCGGCAGACTTTGGCGCACACTCCGCACAGGTTGCAGGTCTCCCGCGACCAGGAAACGCTGTACACGCCTTTCACGCCGAGGTCGTTTTCTTCCGCTTTAAGACAGTTGTTGCGGCAGCCTGTTACCCCGAACTTGAACTTGTGCGGCAGTTCCCGGCCGAAATAGCGTTCGGAAATGCTCTCGGCCAAGGCATAGGTGTCTATGCAGCCGCTCGGACAGACGGCGCTGCCCTGGCAGGCGGTCACGGTGCGCACCCTGGGGCCGCATACGCCCGTGAATACACCCGCGGACAGGAGCTCGGCCTTGACGTTTTCCATATCGGCCGGCTTGATGAAAGGAATTTCCACACCTTGTCTGGAGGTGAGGTGGACGTACCCGTGTCCGTATTTTTCCGCAACCTCGGCTATGGCCGCAAGTTGGGAGGCCTCAAGTTTGCCGCCGACTACTTTCAGACGCATGGAAAAATTATTTTTCTGCTTCTGGCGCATGAAACCGCCGCTTTTCAGGGCCGCATAATCCACAACCATGAGGTTCTCCGTTGTTTTGGGAAACATCGCTTGACGGGGACTCCGCCCCGAACCCCGCCGCCGGCCCGAACCGGCGCGGGGCCGGCCTGCCGGGAGTTCCGGGCGCGGCGCGCCGTACAAGACATAGGGGCTTCCTTGCAGCAAAGTGTTTACACGGCATCGGCCCGGACGTGAAGCACTGATTCCGCATAAGCTTATGCGTTTTGAGACTATGCGGCGGCCGCCCTTGCCGCCGCCTGTGCCGGGGTGTATAAGGGGTACCGCGTATGTCGGGAACAGGCGCGGTTTTCGTCGGAATCGCGTCGAACTGTTTTGTTTTTCAGGACGAATCGGATTCAGGATGACCTTTCCGGCCGGAGCGTCCGTGAAGCCGGCCGAAGGGTTGCGTCCGCAAGGCACGCTTTGGACTGCTCCGGTCAGGACTCCGAGACGTCCCGTCTTCCCCGACAGGCAACATCAACCCGAATACCAGGAGTCGTCAATGCTTGATATGGATTTTGCGCCCTATGTCGCCGTCATCATCCTTGTTGTTCTTGCGCTTGTCTTCACCGCCGCCACGCTGAAAACCGTACCCCAGGGTTACCAGTGGACGGTGGAGCGTTTCGGACGCTATGTGCGCTCCCTCACGCCCGGATTGAATATCATCGTGCCGTTTTTCGACCGTATCGGACACAAGGTCAACATGATGGAACAGGTGTTGGATATCCCAAAACAGGAAGTTATCTCCAAGGATAACGCTAATGTGACCATAGACGCCGTGTGTTTTTTCCAGATTATTGATCCTTCCAGAGCGGCCTATGAAGTCAGCAATCTGATTCACGCCATGCTCAATTTGACTATGACCAATATCCGCACGGTGCTCGGAGAAATGGAACTCGACGAGATGCTTTCCAAACGCGAACAGATCAATGAGAAATTGCTCCAGGTCATTGATCTTGCCACGAATCCGTGGGGAGTGAAGGTGACGCGCATAGAGATCAGGGATGTACGTCCTCCGCAGGATCTGGTCGCGGCCATGGACGCCCAGATGAAGGCTGAACGCATGAAAAGGGCTAAAATTCTGGAAGCCGAAGGCGAAAAGGTCGCTGCAGTCCTGGTGGCTGAAGGGAAAAAAGAGGCCGAGATCCGCGAAGCGGAAGGACGCAAACAGGCGGAAATCCTGCGGGCCGAAGCGCGCGAGCGCGCCGCTGAGGCCGAGGCCAAAGCCACGGGGGTGGTTTCAGAGGCCATCGCCAAGGGCGATATTGCCGCCGTGCAGTATTTTACAGCCCTGAAATACACGGAAGCCCTGCAGTCTATAGGGACATCGGGCAGCAGCAAGGTGCTTATGGTGCCGGTGGACGCCGCCGGGTTGATGGGGTCGGTGGCCGGAGTCGCGGAAATGCTGCATGCCGCGCACAAGGGCGGAAAGCATGTCTGACCTGTTGTTGAACGCTGATCTTTTTTGGGTCTGGCTGTGTGCGGGCGGCCTGTTGCTTGCCCTGGAACTGCTTGCCGGCGGTTCCGCCTTTTTTCTTTGCATTTCCTCGGCGGCTTTCATCCCGGCGCTGATTACCCTTGTGCGGCCCGACCTGCCCTTGCTGTGGAGCTTGGTGATTTTTTCCGTTCTCCTGTTTCCCGCGACCCTTGTCTGGCGGCGCTTTATCCGGCATCGCCGGGTCGGGGAACGCCCCGAAGCGGCGCTGAACGCGCGCGCCGTCAGACTAATAGGGACAGAGGCCGTAGTGAAGGAAGACGGTAACGGCCTTGGAGGTCGGGTCCGCATTGGTGACTCTTCATGGCCCTACGAGTGCGCCGAGCCTCTCGAAAAGGGCGACAGGGTGAGGATAACCGGCGCGGAAGGGATTGTGTTGCGCGTGGAAAAGGTTTCCGGTGATCCGGACCCGGCGTCCGGGCGTGAATAGTTGCCTGTTCATTGCCGCCTTGCGCCGGCGCCGTGACGCTTGTTGTTCATACTTGCCGCCTGATCGGCGCGGCGCGGACATAGCATACGCAAAATCCGCATGTTTTACGGATGGTTTTTTAACGCCTCCTCAAGGGTGTGTTTATTCGCCGTCTCGTCTTCGTAACGAACAATAATATCTCGGCTGCAAATGACCTCCGGAAAAAGAATACATCAGGACTTCCCTCGGAGGAGCAGGAGCGCCGCAACCCACAGCGCGCCGTTGGCGATGATCGCCGTGAACACAGCCGCGGAACCGGCGTCTTTCGCTTTTTTAATCAGCGGGTGGATGTCGCCGGACACGAGATTACAGACGCTTTCTACCGCCATGTTCAGCAGTTCCAAGGCCATGACGAAGATCCACGCCGCAATGAGTCCTATGGCCGCAGCCGGAGGAAAAAGAGCTAAGGATACAAGCGCGACGGCGACAAACACCGCGACTTCCTGCCGGAATGCGGTTTCGGAGCGGAAAGCGGCGGCTATTCCCTGAAGTGAACAGCGGAAAGCTGTGAAAAGATGCCTGACGTGCCCCATGCGGGTATCCTCGTCCGGTTTGCGTAGCGGCGAAGATCTTGCGCCGCCCGGTGTCGATCCCGATTCATCAGCGTTTTCCAACAATTAGCAACTTGTTGTCGCAAGCGCAACAGGCTTTTTGCCGCCGGTCCCCCTGTGTTGTACTTCCGGCGTATTTCGCGTAAGCTGTTTCCATTGTACCGTAAGGACGGTTGCAAACCCGCGCGCAAACAAGTGAGGGCGCAATGGTTGTGCAAAATCCGCCGGGCAGTCTTCCCGGGGAGGTCCCGCTCAGAGGAGGCAGGCTGGCATCCTTGCTCATGGATCAACTCGAAGGGGATATCATCGTCCTGGATTCCGACGGCGTGATCCTTGATATGGGCAGACAGGCTTTGGAAAGCCGGGGCTTGGAGTTTAGCGACGTCATCGGCAAAAAATGTCGGTATATGGCCCGGACAACACAACTGTGCTGCGCGAAGGCAGAAGACTGTCCTTTTCTGGAGGCGAAACGGACCGGCAAACGGGCGGCGCATGTTTTTACGCGCATGCTGAACGACGGACGCGTGCGCTATATCCGGGGCGTGTGCTATCCCGTTTTTGATGCCGCAGGTGAGGCGGATATTTTTTTGTATGTCGGCCGCGATGTGACCGCCGAGCAGCAGCTTGAAAAGCATCACCGGCAAACGGAAAAAATGGCCGTTATCGGCGAACTGTGCATGTACATGGCCCATGAGATACGCAACCCCTTGTTTTCCATCGGCGGTTTTGCCAATGCCCTGTTGCGCAACGCTTCATTGAACGACCTGGCCAGAGAAAAGGCCCGCATTATTTATGACGAGTCACGCCGACTGGATGTTATTCTGACCAATATGCTCAATTTCGCCCGGCCGACATTGCAGCCCATAGCCGCTTTCGACGCCGCGGCAACGGCGCGGCAGACTATCGAACTGCTGACCTTGGGCTGCACGGAACGCAACATAAACGCGATCCTGGAGGTGGAACCGCAGCTCCCCGAGGCCGGGGGCAATGCTGAAAACCTCAAGCAAAGCCTGATAAACATCGTGAAGAACGCCCTTGAGGCCATGCCGGACGGCGGGATACTTACCCTGAGCCTGAAGCGCAATCAGGATTATGTGCAAATTGACGTGTCCGATACGGGCATCGGCATACCGGAAGACAAACTTTCGCAGGTCTTCAATCCTTTTTTCACCACCAAGCAGAGCGGGGCCGGTCTCGGGCTGGCTATGGCCCGCAAAGTGATAGAGGAGATGAAAGGCAGCATTACCCTTGAAAGCGTGCGCGGGTGCGGAACCTGCGTGAGCATCATGTTGCCGGTCGCCGCCTCGTTGAGCGGGGCGCCTCATGCCTCTGCCGCTGCGGCGGCGTCGCAGTGACGGCGTTGCGGCGATATTGTGCCGAAAACATAAGCGCCGCAAGGATGCGTTGTGAACATTCCCTCCGCAACAGTGGTTCTCGCTACGTGCAACAAGGGAAAAATTCGGGAATTGAAGCTCTTACTCGCGCCTTTCGGTGCGGTGACGGTCGGTCTGGATGCTTTCCCATCCATAGGCGACCTTGAAGAAAACGGCGCGGACTTCACGGAAAATGCCTTGTCCAAGGCCCGGGCGGTCTGCGCCGTGACCGGGCTGCCTGCCGTTGCCGACGATTCCGGTCTGGAAGTCGAAGGTCTCGGCGGCGCGCCGGGTGTGCGTTCCGCCCGCTATGCGTCGGTTGACGGCAAAGACGCCCCGGATGCGGCCAATGTGGAAAAATTGCTGCGCGAGCTTTCAGGGATGCACGGGGAAAAGCGCCGGGCGCGCTTCCGTTGCGTCATGGCCGCCTGTGCGCCCAACGGGGAAAGCATTACTGCGGAAGGAACGTGGGAAGGCATGATCGCGGAACAGGCGTCCGGAAACAACGGCTTCGGCTACGACCCGGTGTTTTTTGATCCGGTGAGCGGGTTGACGGCGGCGCAGATGACGGCGGCGGAAAAAAATAAACGCAGCCACAGAGCTGAGGCCGCCTCCGGCCTGTTGCGGCTCTGGCCGGCTTTTTGGGACGCGATTCTCGGGCAACGCGGATGATTTCCCTGCGTTCCCTTTGATTTTGTATAGTTCCGATGGTCGGAGATCCACCCCGGACCCTCGGCCTGAGCTGGCGCAAGGCCGAACATTTCACACGGTCATGTTCGGCGCAACTCCCTGAAATCGCGTCTTACCGGTCTGGGAGGCCGAAACGGCCTCCCAGACGCTTGTCTTCAGCCTACGCCTTCGTACAATACTGAGGACAGATAGCGCTCACCCGCATCGGGCAGGACGACGACGAAGAGTTTGCCGGCGAATTCCGGCAAGGCGGCGAGCCGGGCCGCCGCCGCCGCCGCCGCGCCCGAAGATATGCCCGCGAGGATACCTTCCTCGCGGGCAAGCCGTCTGGCAAATTCCACAGCTTCCTCATTGCCGATCTGTTCCACTTTGTCCACCACGCTGAGGTCCAGAGTGTCGGGTATGAAGCCAGCGCCTATGCCCTGGATTTTGTGCGGACCGGGCTGCAGAGGTTTGCCGGCCAGATGTTGGCTGATGACCGGACTGGTCTGGGGTTCCACGGCAACCGAGACGACGGCCTTGTTCCTGGTTTTTTTTATGTAACGGGAAACTCCGCTCAAGGTGCCCCCGGTTCCGACTCCGGCGATGACGACATCGACGCCGCCGTCAGTATCGTTCCAGATTTCCGGTCCTGTGGTTTTTTCGTGTATAGCCGGGTTGGCGGGGTTTTTGAACTGTTGCGGAATAAAATAGCGACCCGGTTCCGTACCGGCGAGTTCTTCGGCTTTTCTGATGGCGCCGGGCATGCCCTCGGCCCCCGGCGTCAACACCAGATTTGCGCCGAGCATGGCCAGAACGCGGCGGCGCTCCAAGCTCATGGTTTCCGGCATGGTCAGGGTCAGCTCGTAGCCGCGCGCGGCGGCCACATACGCCAGAGCAATACCCGTATTGCCGCTGGTCGGTTCTATTATTTTGACGCCCGGCTTCAAAAGGCCGCGTTCCTCGGCGTCCCAGATCATGGCCGAGCCGATGCGGCATTTCACTGAATAAGAGGGATTTCGTCCTTCAATCTTGGCCAACACGACGGATTTGTTACCCGCGACCTTGTTGAGTTTGACCAACGGCGTACGGCCGATGGAATAGGAATTGTCCTGATAGATTACCGACATGTTTCAACTCCTTGTCATGGTTAATGTATGACGCCGCGGGCCTTGGTTATTCAAGTACGGCGGCAAGATCCGCGAGCAGATCGGACGGATCTTCAAGACCTATGGACAGGCGCAACAGACGGTCATGCAGACCCAGGCGATCGAGAACCGCGACGTCCATGTCCGCGTGGGTCTGCACAAGGGGAAAGGTGACCAGGGATTCCGGCGCGCCTAAACTTTCCGCAAACATGAACACTTTTACCGAGGACAGGATATGTTCCACCCTTGCTCGTGAATCCACCTCAAAGGCGATCATTGCCCCGAAACCCGCGGACTGCCGCGCAAGGACGGTGTGCCCCGGATTGTCGGGTAGTCCGGGATAATATAGTTTTTTCACATGCTTGTGTCCGTTCAAAAAGGAAGCCGCGATTCTTGCGTTTTCCTCGTGCTTTTTCAAACGCAGGGACAGGGTCTTCAGGCTTCTGAGTAAAAGCCAGGATTCAAAGGGGCCTAGAACGGCGCCCGTCGCGTTCTGGATAAAGCCCAGTCTGTCGCTCAAGTCTTTGCTGCGGGCCACAGCCAGACCGGCGATGAGGTCATTGTGTCCGCCGAGGTACTTGGTGGCGCTGTATACGGTTATGTCCGCCCCGAAATCCATGGGCCGGCACAGGACGGGTGTCAGGAAGGTATTGTCGGTAATGAACAGGATGCCGCGTTCACGGCTTGCCTTTCCCAGCGCTTCCAGATCGGCGACTTTCAGAAAGGGGTTGGAGGGTGACTCCACAAAAAGCCCTTTGATCCCCGGTTGGTCAATGGCCTTGATCACAGCGGCGGTGTCGGAGGTATCCAGATACAGGAAATCAAGGTTCAGGAAGCGGCTGAATTTTTCCAGCAACCTGTAAGTGCCGCCGTACAGGTCTTCAGTGACCGCCACCGTGCCGCCCGGCGAAAAAAGTCGGAAAACGGCGTCCAGTGCGGCCAGACCGGAGGAAAAGGCGAAAGCGCCGGCCCCGCCTTCCAGTGCGGCGACGGTTTCCTCCAGAGCTTTGCGGGTGGGGTTCGCGGTGCGCGAGTAGTCAAAGCCGGTGCTCCGGCCGAGGGCGGGGTGCTGAAAGGCGGCGGAAGGGTAAATGGGCATGCTGATCGCCCCGGTAAGCGGGTCGCGCCGCGAACCCGCCTGCGCCAGAATCGTGTCGGTTTTCATACCCTGCCTTTTATATCCACAACAGCCTCGTTCGGCCGTGAGCAGACGTTATATGCCCGCCGGCACAGCATACTTCGCCCTTCACGCATCATCAGGCAATGCCTGCGGCACTGCGCACCTGTGCCTCTTTGCCTCTGCGCCTTTGTGCCGAGAACGCGGTCCGCCGCATGCTTTTTTACAAAATATCATTAAATCTATAGTTCATATAGGATTTATACGAAAAAAAAATTATATGCAGTAGTCCGCCGTCGATCCGCTGTGTCCGGCATCCAGAAGATCCTGAAGCGTCTTGGCTGCGTAAACATTTTCCAGGCATTGCCTGGCTTCGCGCCAGACCGGCAGAAAGACGCAATTGCCGCCCCGGAAGCGGCATTTATGTATGGGATGCTCGCCTTCGCAGTCCACATCGTAGATATGACCGTCTATGAACGTGATGACTTCCGCCATGGTGATTGCAGCCGGCGGCCGCGCGAGTACAAATCCGCCCCCCCGGCCGCGCCGGCTGTCGACAAAGCCCCCGCCGCGCAACTGGTTAAGGATATTTTCCAAAAAGCGTTCGGGGATGGCCTGGGCTTCGGCGATGCTCGGAATGCGCACCAAGCGTCCGCCTCCCCAATGGCGGGCAAGTTCGTACAGGGCGCGCAGACCGTATTGACACTTCAGGGACACACTCATAAACAAGCCGTTTTTCCGGGCGGCCGTATCCGGCCGCTTTTTTTTCACTTAAAACGATAGGAGTAGTTATAAAATATTTTGCGGAACAAGGCAAGCGTTTTTTTGTGCCTGCATTTACCTGCCCGCAGAGAGAAGTGCCGTCGATGCCGAAGCGCGGCAGCAGGAAACCCCGCAGTCGCCCACCTCGCAAGAAATCTTGCCTTTTTCAACGGATGATGCCGCCGCCGACCACGATATCCCCCAAATACAGCACCATGGACTGACCCGGCGCAACGGCGTGTTGGGCCTCGGTAAATTCAGCGATCAGCGTGCCTGATTCCCGGCCCGGGGCGACCTGTACCGAAAACGGCTTCTGCGACGAGCGTATCTGCGCTTGCAGCATGTCGTTGTTCAGTACCTGCGGTAACCCGATATGCAGATCTTCCAGCAGGCAGTTCCTGCTGAGAGCCGCGTCGCGTTCCCCGACCACCACATCGTTTGATGCGGCATCCACGCGCAGGACGTACAAGGGTTCCGATGCGGATATGCCCAGTCCCCGGCGCTGTCCAGGCGTGAAATTCCAAAAACCGGCGTGTTTTCCCAGCACCTTGCCGTTTTCGTCCACGATGTTGCCGGGGCGGGGGGCGATGCCCAGCAGTTCCGTATAGTCACCCGAATAGAAGTCCTGGCTGTCCGCCCGGTCATGCGCGGGGAGTCCGCGCTCGCGCGCCAGAGCGCGTACCTCCGTTTTACGCATGGCCCCCAGGGGGAAAAGAGCCCGGTTGAGCTGTTGCTGTTCCAGGCGGTAGAGGAAATAGGACTGATCCTTGTGTTTATCCAGCCCGCGGCGCAAGATACAGCAACCGTACTGTTCGGAAAATTCGCTGCGCGCGTAGTGTCCCGTGGCGAAAAAGTCGTAATGCAGGCCGCGGCGTTCGGCCAGAGCCGGAAGGAAATCGAATTTCAACCGCCTGTTGCAGCGTATGCAGGGATTCGGGGTCTTGCCTGCAAGGTAGGCATCGCGGAAATAGTCCAGAACTTCTCGCTTGTAATGTCGCGCGCAGTCAAGGACGTGAAAGGGAATGCCCAGTTGCCGCGCCAGGGACGCGGCGGATTCGATATCGCGTTCTTCCGCACAGTCGTAGCAGGCGTTCCCGCCGGAGGTCCCCGGAGGACCGTCATAGACGGACATCATGATACCGGTGACGTCATATCCCTGATCAAGCAGCAAAAGAGCGGCCGCGGAAGAGTCTACGCCGCCGGAAAGCCCGACCAGCACCTTGCCTCCGCGCCGAGTTGCGTTGGACGGCGTCATGTGTACTTGGGTTCTTCTTCCCTGATGATCTGTAAAGCCACGTTACCCTTGACCGTACCGCATACGCCCCAGAATTTGGTTACTCCGGCCAGGGTGGCTTCGAGCAGTTCGTCCGTGTCCGTATCAAGAAGGATGACGTCGCCGGGTTTCAGGCGCAACAGTTGATTGCCGGTGAGTTGGGTATCCCCGAAACGGACTTTGAGTTCGACGGGAGTTTCCATGATGCGCTCTTTGAGACGCGCGACCCAGGCGTGATCCACTTCCAGGCGTTCTGTCTGAAAGCTGGCGTGCAGTTTGGAACGAATGGGTTCGATGGTGGCGTAGGGCAGGCAGATGGTCAGGGAACCGATGGCGTTTTCCAGTTCCACCTCAAAGGTGATCACCACGACCACATCGCTGGGCGGCACGATGGCCGCGAACTGCGGATTGATTTCCGAACGCAGCAGTTCCAGGCTTACTTCATGCACCGGGCGCCAGGATTCCTCCATGTTGTGCAAAACGATACGGATGACTTTTTCCACTATGGCCTGTTCAATGCGTGTAAACTCCCGACCTTCGATTTTCGGCTGACTGCCCTGGCCGCCGAAGAAACTTTCCACCAGGGCGAAGACCAAGCGCGCGTCCACAACGGCCAGGGCGTTGCCGCGCAGGGGGTCCATCTTGAAAATGTTGATGCTTGTGGGCACGGGCAGAGAGCGCATAAAATCCCCGAACTTGGTCATGTCTATGGACAGGGGATTCAGTTCGACGCGCTTGCGCAGGGCATTGGACATGGCGTTGGTGCATAGGCGGGCAAAACGATCATTGACGATTTCCAGAACGGGCATCCGCCCGCGGATTATGCGGTCCTGGTTGGCGAGGTCAAAGGCGACAACGCCGGACTCGTCCACGACCTCATCGGTTTCCGCTTCAATATCGCCGCCGGAAAGTCCGCGCAGGAGTGCGTCAACTTCATCCTGACCGAGAATTTTGTTCATGCGGTCTGCTCCACTGCAGTACTTCCGTCACACCGGGAAATCGTCATCGCAAGGTATAATCGGCAGACGAAGACAAAGCATCAGGGTCCGCCTGCTTTTTTGCCGTGCAGCCGGCACACAGGCCGTAAAGCACCATGCGGTGCGAAGTCAGCAGAAAGCCGTTGCGCGCGGCGAGGAGTTCCTGATGCCGTTCGATGTCTTCATCGACGATTTCCACATTTTTCCCGCAGCCTGTACAGATCAGATGGTCGTGATGGGCCGCTTCGTCCAAAGGTTCGTAGCGGGCCGTATGGTCTCCGAAGTGGTGTTCTTTGGCCAGTCCGGCGCGGCACAGCAGTTTCAGTGTCCGGTAGACCGTGGCCTGGCCTATGCCGTACTCCGGCCCGCGCACCATATCATAGAGTTCCTCGGTACTCAGATGTTTGCCGGATCTGAAGAAAACCTCGGCTATCCGCCGGCGTTGCGGGGTGTTTTTCAGACCGTTTTCCGAAATATAGCCGGCAAGGCGGAGAAGGGGATCACGCATGGTTCACCTGTCCGGTTGGAGCAAGAATTTTTTTTACAGTACAGCGCGAAGAGCGGTTTAGGCAAGGCCCGGCTGCTGTATGAAAATATGCATTCCATACCCCTTTTTTCAGGAAAGGAGCAGGCAGGCAGGCGAAACAGGGCACGCGTGTAGAATCAATAATATGCTGATATTTTAAAATTTTTAAAAATAATCTCTAAAAATATCATGAAATTTCGGCGTGTTGTACAATTCATCTGCTCGCCCCAAGCCGGCGGCCGGCAGCGGTTGCAGATTGAGGCACATTGCCTTACGCTGTAAGGACATTACGCAGTAA
This sequence comes from Desulfovibrio sp., assembly GCA_031271265.1. Taxonomy (GTDB): domain Bacteria; phylum Desulfobacterota; class Desulfovibrionia; order Desulfovibrionales; family Desulfovibrionaceae; genus Frigididesulfovibrio. The sequence continues at coordinate 13,575 of JAISWB010000016.1, forward strand.
CCTTTTCAGCACGGAGATCCGCAAATCATGCGTGAACAAGCAAGGCGTCCGGCGGGCTGCTTACTGCTTGCGGTCTTTTTGTTGTCCGGTTGCGCGCAACGCGTCGGGCAGGCCGATTACGGAGCGTCACGAACGCGCACGGCGCAAAGCGTGCGCAACGGGACCGTTGTTTCGGTGCGCGATGTGCGCATAGACAACGACGACCGGACCGGAACCGCCATCGGTACCTTGGGTGGGGGCGTTGCGGGCGGGGTACTCGGCAGCCTGCTGGGCAACGGCCGCGGCAGTGTTCTTGCTGCCGTGGCGGGTGCCGCGCTGGGCGCGGCCGTAGGCTACGGCGGTGCGGAACTGCTGGGCGGGCAGACCGGGGTGGAAATAACGCTCACCCTTGACGACGGGCAGACCATTGCCGTGAGCCAAGGCAAGGATGCGGATTTCGCGCCGGGGCAGAGGGTCAGGGTACTTTCGGACGGCACGACGACCAGAGTTGTGCCTGATCGGTAATGCGTCCCGCCGTCCGGTGGTCTCCCGCTATTTCTGACATCGGGGGCAGTACACCGTGCCGCGTCCGGCGACGCGAACCGCGCGCAACGGCCGTTTACAGACCGAACAGCGTTCCCCTTTGCGCCCGTATACCTGGAAGGAGTTCTGGAAAGCCCCGGCGTTGCCCAGGGCATCACGGTAATCGCGTATGGAACTGCCGCATTCCCGTATGGAGCGCAACAGGATTTCCTGCAGGGTCACCGCAAGGGCGAGCAACTTTTCGCCGCTCACGGAGCCGGCAGGACGACGGGGATCCAGACCGGCGCCGAACAGTGATTCATCGGCATAGATGTTGCCTATTCCCGCGATGACTGTTTGATCCAGCAGCGCGGCTTTTACGCTCACACCGCGTTTGTCGAACCGGGAGGCGAGGTGCCCGGCCAGTTCTTCGGGGGAAAGTTCCAGCGGCTCGGGACCGAGAGACGCGAAAAACGGCCAGTCTTGCAGGTCGCCCGGTCGCATGACGCGGCAGTAGCCGAACTTGCGCGCGTCGTCGAAAAAAAGGCGGCCGCCGTCGTCCAGATCCAGAATAAGCCGGGTGTGTTTCAGGGGCGCAGTACCTTCGGGGTGTATGAAAAAGCGCCCGGTCATCTTGAAATGAAAGGCAAGAATCAATTCGCCCGTGCCGTTTCGCGCATCATCCGCCGACAGGGTCATGAGCCGGCCTTCGGCTTCGGAGGCCGATGTTCCGGCCTCGCTTAGTGCACCATCCGCCGACAGGGACATGAGCAGCAACTTGGCTCGCCTGAAAACACGCGTTATCCGCATGTTGCGCAACGACGGCATCAGTTCCGCCCCGGCTTCCGGCACTCCCGGCTGCAGGGTTTCCCAAGCGGCGATACGTTTCCCCAAGATGCGGGGCGCGAGCGTACGGACTATGGTTTCGACTTCCGGCAGTTCAGGCATGGAGCATAGCCTTGTCCGCCGCAGGCGTCCCGCTGTCGATGTCGGTTGTGTGCGCAAGGATGCGGCGTAACCTGTTTTTCTCCATAGCGGTGACTGTAAAGCGCTTTCCCATAATGTCTATGCTGTCTCCAGGTTTCGGAATGCGTTCGAGGATTTCCATAAAGTAGGCGGCGATAATCTTGTTTTTGTCGGTTTCACCGGCTTCATGCTCCAGGTTGAGATGCTTGCAGACGGCGTCCAGCGAGACATCACCCGATATGCTGCATGTGCCGTCGGCAAGATAAATGAAATCCGGCTCTTCGTGGTCGAACTCATCCTGAATGTCGCCGACGATGGATTCGACGATGTCTTCCATGGTCAGAATGCCTTGCCATGCGCCGTATTCGTCGACGACTACGCAGAATTGCCGACCTTTACTCTGCATTCTTTTCAGGAGTTTGTCCAGCCTGAGCGTTTCATGCGCGTAGACGGGAGAGCGCAGGATGGGACGCAGGTCTGGGAGCGTTTCATAGCGCAACAGGTCTTTTATATGCACAAAGCCTGTGATGTCGTCCCTGTTGTTTTCGTAGACGGGGAAGCGGGTATGCCCGCTTTTGACCGCCGTGCGCAGGGCGGCCGCCCTGTCGTCGTTTATGCACAGGCCCACCACATCCGTACGATGCACCATGATGTCTCTGGCGGTTTTTCGGTAGAAGCTGAAAACATTGTCCAGCATTTTTCCTTCTTCTTTGTCCAGTTGCCCGACCTTGCTGGAGTTCATGATCAGCATGCGGAGCTCTTCGGCCGAATGCGGGTTTTCCGCTTCAAAGGCCGGGTTGACGCCGAGACAACGCAGCACACTGTTTGAAATACCGTTCATGACTACGAGCAGGGGCAGGCAGAGGACGTAAAAAACGCGCATGGGCCGTGCCGCCAGCAATACTGTCTGCTCGGCTTTTTGTATGGAAATGGACTTGGGCGTCAGTTCGCCGAACACGACATGCAGAAAGGTGATGAACAGAAAACCGACGGCAACGGCCAGCGATTCGGTCAGCGCCGGATTCGTGATGCTCAGCAGGGAAAACAGGGGTTGCAGCAAAACGACGACGGCGGGTTCGCCCAGCCAACCCAGACCGAGGCTGGCCAAGGTGATGCCGAGCTGGCAGATGGAAAGATAGGCATCCAGATGAGTGAGGCCGAAAAGGGCGCACGCGGCACGTTTGTCGCCCGACGCGGCTAAAATGTCCAAGCGGGTTTTTCGTATCTTGACGAAGGAAAATTCCGCTGCCACGAAAAATCCGTTCAGGCAGACCAGAAAGAGGGCAAAAGCAAGCATCAGTCCGGTGTACACCGGGAGGCTCCGAGTCTTCGATTTTCAAACTACTTCCGGGAAGCAAAATATAACGATGCGGAGCGCTGCGCAAGCCGCTTTTTATTGCGGCGCGGAAAACCGCGGAGCAGGAGATACCGGTCAGCCTTGCCCTGAATACGGTTCCGGCAAGGTCTGGGACGGAATCCCGTTAATTTGTGCTTATCCGAAAAAAACTCTTGATTTTTTCTAGAAAATATGTATAAATTTGTTCCTGTCCGCTTCCGCCGGCAACGCTGCCGCACAGCGTCGCCGGCGTAGGGGACACGAAGGCTTTGCCCGCGCCTTCACAGGGCCGGCGTTTAGCGCGCCGGCAAGCACAGGTCAATACGGTCCCGAAAGTACCGGACAGAACAAAGGAGACGGGGCGGCATGCGAAGCATAGTAATCATTTGCGCGGGACTGGCGGCACTCATGGTGACGGCGTCGGCGGTTTCTGCGGCGACAACGTCCGTCGGCCTCGGCGCCGCCGGGGGGGAAAGTTCCAGCATGGCTTACAGCGTCAACGTGACGCAAAAATATGAGCCGCTGGTTTCCAACGATGTCATAGATCTTGCGCCGTTGGCGGAACTGGGCGCTCATGTCTGGGTGCCCGACGGCGACGATGAAACCGTGTACGGCGGTTTTTTGGCGCCCGGTCTGCGCTTTACCCTGAACACAACGGCCTCCGTACGACCCTATCTTGAAGGCAGCGTCGGCGGGGCAGTGAACAGCGACGACAAGTTCCGGAACCGCAGGCTCGGCAGCCATGCGCTTTTCCGCTCGCGCGGTGCCGTTGGGGTCAATTTCGGCGAGGAGTTCAGGCACCGCCTGCAAGGGGACTATATTCACTATTCCACTTGGGGCCTGACCAAGCATAATGACGGCCACGGCACATGGGGCGTGTCTTACGGCTACGCATTTTGAACGTCAATGCTCGCTGTGAACACGCTGACCGGGTACATGGGAGGTGGTTTTACGGCTGAGCAGTGTGAATGCGTCGTTCAGCTTGGTGCCGATTGCCGCAAGCGGCATGCGCGACTTGACGCCGCACCGCTGTACGGCGTGTATTGCGGTAAACAAGGAGGGACAACGCCCGCTGCGAACGCAAATTTATGTACGCGCGGGCGCCGCGCAATCGTAATACCGGGCAAATTTCACGACACGGCATCGCAGTAGAAGGATTTTTTCAGTTCCCGATTCAGGATGCGATCATTGTTGAAATAACCCGTCATCCTGCGCCCATGCCGGTACTGTGTGCGGAGTGTTCCGAGCAGGTTCCCGGCTTTGGTCGTAAGGTCTTTTTGTGCGTTGTCCAGAAGCCGCAGGTGTTTTTCGGCTTCATTCCTGGTATGCGGGTGCAGGGCGCCGCATACCGCGGCAAGGATTTCGGCTCGTTTTGCCGAGAGGGTATCGGCCCTGTCCACATCCTGATCGAACAGGGCCTGCGCTTCCTCCCGCGCCAGATCAAGGGCTTCGGCCAGCATGGCGGTCGTCGGAAACATGACTAGGCTGCCTTCTTCGCTGCCAGCACATCTCCCTCAACGGCCGCGATAACTTTGCGCCACCCTTCGCAGGCGGGCAGGTACTCGTATTCCAGCAGGTCGGCCACCAGTACCCAATCTTCGTTGCTCATGACATCGGCGATTTCGCCCAGCAGGTCACCGAGGGTGTCGGACATTTCTTCCAGCGACATGCAGGGCCCGCTGGAGTATTGGCTGCGCAGGACGTAAATGGTGTTGAGCAGTTCGCGGCTCACGCCGATGACATCCTGAAGCACTTCCAGCCCTTCCGCCAGCTCGGCGCGTCTCAGCAACGCGGCGGCCGAACGGCTGCCTCCGGCCATGATGTCTATGACCTTGGGCAATTCAGCCACGACATCACCGGCCATCTGATCCAAGGACACCGTGCGTATTTCCACGCGATTGATTTCGGAGGCCTCAATGTCTTCGGCCTGGTGGGGATAGAGTTCGGAAAACGCTTTATCATCAACCAGAACATCGGTAACAATGCGGTCTTCAAGCTTTTCTTCTTCGATGATTTTGACCAGCATGTCTTCCAGATTGGCATAGTTGGAAAGTGAGAGGGAGCTTTCCCGTCCGTCGATAACAATCATGGCTGTCTCCTTTGTGGATTTCAACATGCCCGTGCTATGCAATTCACGTGCCAAATATCAAGCGAGCATTGCCGTTGCCCGAACATAGCTGTTGAGCAGCCGGGAAAAGCGTTCAACAGCGCGTACCAGGTCAGTCAGTTCCTGCTGTATCGGCCCGCTGTCCCGCCCGCATTGCGTTGTCTGCACGAAAAGCAGGGCCAGGACGGCAAGCTCCGGGTCGGAACGCAGGGTATCGTGCGCCTTGCGCCAGGTTGCAGGCAGGCGCGCAAGCGTTGCGCCGCCGCCTTGCTTGAGCGCCAGGGCGGCCTGTTGCCGCAGGAGTTCCAGAAGTGCCGCGGCCCGCAAGCCTGCGCCTTCTTTGCCCTGCGGGCCGCCTGCCGCGGAGCGGGACAGATCGGAATTTTGTTCCTCGTCCAGGTCCTCATCGTTCAAAAAAGCGCGGATCAAGCGGCGCAGCACGGCCAGACGGACGGCTCTGCTGCTGTTTTCGTGCCCGGACAGGGAATGTACGTCCATGAATCCCTGCTCGTCGAAGCGGGTGATCCAGACGCGCGCCGCGCTGTCTGCAGCGGCATCGCCTTCGGGCAGAATCCAGCGGCCTTCGTTCAGGCGGGAAACGACCAGAGAGGCAAAAAATTCCGGCTTCAGGGTATACCGGCATTGCATATCGTGCGGGCAATTTTTGCCGAAGCCGCAGGGATGGCAGGGCAGGTCCGGCTCCAGGCAACAGCAGTCTTCCCGGTAGGGACCGGTGTCAAAGGGCTGCGCCGTTGCCGGGAAGACGGCAAGCACGGGGACGTCGAGACCGGCGGCAAGGTGCACGGTCCCGGTGTCGTTGCCGACAAGAAGTTCGGACAGGCGCAGGGCGGCGGACAATTCCCGCAGGTCGGTCCTGCCGCAGAGATTGATGTGCGGATGCAGGGCTTTTGCGGCGTACCGTGCGGCAAGATTACGTTCTGCTTCGCTGCCCAGAACCAGCGGACAACGCCCGGTCTTGCTCCAGATAATGTCGCCGAGGGCGACAAAATACTCGACGGGCCAACGCCTGCGATCGTCGCTGGCGCCGAGTTGCAGGGCGATGAAAGAGCGCGTGTCGGGCGGCGCCTCTCGGAGTAGACGTTCCCGCACAGCGTCCAGAACATTTTTTTCCGGCTCGCGAAGCAAGGCGATACCGGGACCGAAAGCGCGGTCCCCGGCAGCGGTCTTGCGGAACAGGTCGACAATGTTGAAGGGGCTGAGCCCGCGTTCAAGGCCGGCCCCCATGAAAAAGGCGGCCCAACTGTTGCCGTTGACACCGAAGCCGTGTTCGTCGACAAAAAAGCCGGAACAGGGACGTGTTCCGGCCAGATAGCGCGTCAAAAGTCCGGCGGCGATACCGGGCGTCAGGTTGCAGACCCGATCAAAAGGGAAAGTGGCTTCCAGTCCGGCGCGGAAGGCGGCCAAAGCGGCGAGAGACTTGTGCCATTCTTTGCGCGGAAGCGCTCGTTGCCTGTCGCCCCGGAACGGATATCTCTGCTCCGCTGCAAGACCGGCAAGCAAGGCCGCGGACGGCAAAGGCGCAATATGGGCTGTGTCGGGCAGCAGTTCGGCGGCCGATGCGAAATTTTCCAGGCAGACCAGAGCAACATTGTCTCCGCAACGGGTAAGATCGGCTATCGCCGCCCGGCTTTGCAGCAAGTCTCCGAATCGGGTCAGATTGATGAGTAGCGTGTTCACGGGGAAAGGTCGACGCCTTGAAAAAGTTTGACGAGTCGTCGGAGATATGCAAACTTTATTCCGCGTTTTTTATGGATGTGCCGCTCGTCGGCGAGGCCGCTCCTCACATGGTGACAGGAGCATTGATCAAGTCCGGTCAGAGAGCACGCAAACTCGCGGAAATGACCGGCACGCCTCTTGTCGTCGTGGAATCCGGCACATGCCGTTCGCCGGGCGGATTCGCTCAAAAAACTGGTGAATAATCAAAACCGTGCCTTGCTCAAAAATAACCGGGAGAAGCGATCTATGCGCGTCGAAGAATGGATGACGAAAAATGTTGTAGCCGTCAGTCCCGGAACTTCCATCATGAAGTCCGCCCGCATTATGAAGGAGAATCAAATCAAGCGGTTGCCCATAGTGGACGCGGGCGGGCGGGTGCTGGGCATCGTGTCCGACCGGGACATCAAGGAAGCCTCGCCTTCCAAGGCGACCACCTTGGATATGTACGAGATGTATCACCTGCTTGCCGATATGAAAGTCGAAGACATCATGAGCAGCCCCCCGGTGTGCGCGTACAGGGATGATTCTGTTGAGGCGCTGGCGGCGGTCATGATCGAAAAGAAATTCGGCGGCATGCCCGTGGTGAACGAAGACGGCAAGTTGATAGGCATCATTACGGACAGCGATATTTTTCGCCTGCTTGTCTCGATCACCGGGGTGCGCAGCGGCGGCATGCAACTGGCTTTCAGGCTGCCCATGGGCACGGGCGCGCTGCGGGCCGTCATCGACGCCTTGGGCGAACGCGGGGGCAGGACGGTTTCCCTGTTGACCTCCGTTGAGGAAGAAACGCAGACCCGCATGGTGTATATTCGGCTTCGCCCCCTGCCTGATGCCGAGGAAGAAAAAATCGTCGCTGAAATGAAAGCGGCTTTCCCTTCCATGCTCTACCATGTGCCGGGCATGGGCAGGCGGAAATTTTGAAGAAACGCCGGGTCATTCTCTTGAGGGGGATGGGATGGTGATTCCCGAATTCAATTTGCCGGCGTTTTCGACCTGAGCAGGGCGCGCGACACACCGAAACGCTTCAATTTTTTACGCAAGGCATCAGTGTCGTCCGGCCGGCCGGTGAATTCCACCATGGTACGGAACCATGTGACGCCGCTTCCCGTACTCTGCTCCGTGCGCACTTCGAACCCTGCCGCGCGAAGGCGTTTTGCAAAGCTGTCGCCGGAGGCGTGGTCCTTGTAACTGGCGACCTGATACACATAATGGTACATTTCGCCCGCGCGATCAGGCGGGGCAGCCGGGTTTTTGCCGCTTTTTGCCGTTGCGCCCGCGGCTTCGGGAGCCTTCCCGTCCGCGTTTTTCCGTGTCTGGGCTGCGTTTCTGCCGTCGACTTTCCGTTCGTTGCCCCGTGCGCTCTGCCCTGTCCCGTTTCCGGTCCTGCCTGCGCCCTGTACCTGAGAGGCGGCTTGCTGCCTGTGTTTGAATCGCTCGCGGTAATCCAGATCAGCCTGGGTAAACGGGGTATCCTCATCCCCGCCTGGAGGAGGGGAGGACGGAACGGTACTCTCTTGTGCCGGTTTTTCTTCTTCAGCGGCGACAACGCGGGGAGAAACCGGCGCTGAGGCTTCAGGCATCAGCCGCGCAAGTTTCGGTATACCGGCTTCCGGGGTATAGCCGCGCCCCAGGACGACACCCAGAAAGAAAACGGCCGCATATCCGAGGCAGAGTACAATGATGCCGCCGACTATCTGCGCCGGACGCAGGCTGAGCACAATCTCACGGCGATGTTCGCTGTTTTCCGTCCGCCGGTAGTTTTTGTCTTCGGCATTCATACCGCTACATCGTGATCGGAGCGGAAACTCCGATCAAGTCGAGGCCGTTGTTCAAGCATTGCCTCACAGCCTCCAGCAGGCGCATGCGCGCTGCCGTCAGCGCGGGCAGTTCGGCCGTCAGTATCTGCTGCGCGGCGTAATAGCTGTGCAGCAGCCCGGCGAGTTCCATGAGATAGAAGCTTACAAGGTGCGGCGCGGCGGTACGTGCAGCGTCTTCGACCACGGCCGGGAAACGGTCCAGCGTCCGGAGCAGGCCCAGTTCTTCGGGCAGAACAAGAAGACTCAAGTCACCCGGCCCGTCAAGCTCCATGCCTCTATCCAGTACCCTGCGCCGCAACGCGCATATCCTGGCGTGCGCGTACTGCACATAGTACACGGGGTTGTCCATGCTGCGCCGACGCGCTGTAGCGAGGTCAAAGTCCAGCTTACCGTCGCTCTTGCGGGTGAGGAACATGAAGCGTGCCGCGTCCGTTCCCACCTCCGCGATTACATCGGCCAAAGTTTCAAATGTTCCGGCCCGCGTCGACATGGCGATCTGTCTGCCGTCCTGCAACAGGTTGACCAACTGCACGAGCACAACATCCAGGTCGGTCTCAGGCCGTCCCAGAGCGGCAACGGCCGCTTTCATGCGGGCGACATAGCCGTGATGGTCCGCTCCCCACACATCGGTAACGCGTGAGAAGCCCCGCCTGAACTTGTCCGCATGATAGGCGATGTCCGAAGCGAAATAGGTCAACGTGCCGTCGGACTTGCGCAATACACGGTCCTTGTCGTCGCCGAAGGCCGTCGTGGAGAACCAGAGCGCCCCGTCCTGTTCACGGGCGTACCCGGCTTCCTTCAAGCCCCGCAACGTCTGTTCCACAGCGCCCGATGCAGCCAGGGACCGTTCGGAAAACCAGACATCGTGGTGGACGTTGAAATTTCCAAGGTCCCGGCGGATGCCTGCCAGGATGGCGGCGCTGCCGTAAACACGGCACCGCTCCAGGCCCTCTTCCTCCGGCACGGCGAGCAGGCCGGCATCGTCTTTCAGCATACCCGCGGCAATATCCCTGATGTATTCGCCGCGATAACAGTCTTCGGGAAAATCCTCCGCTTTGCTTTTGCCCCCGATCTCCCGCGCGCGCATGAGTATGGACAGGCCGAGGGTACGCATCTGCCTGCCTGCATCGTTGATGTAGTATTCCGTTTCGACGTCGAAACCCGCAAAACGAAATATGCGGGCCAGGCTGTCGCCGACGGCCGCCCCGCGTCCGTGCCCTATGTGCAGGGGGCCCGTAGGATTGGCGGAAACGAATTCCACCTGAACCCTGACGCCGCGCCCACCCTGTGACGAGCCGAAGCCGGTGCCCTGACTTTCCACCAACGGTATACACGCCTGCAGGAAAGCTGGGGTGAAGGTGACGTTGAGAAAGCCGGGGCCGGCGACCTCGACGGCGGCGATATGTTCCGATGCGGCGCGCAGGGCGGCGGCCAGTTTTTCCGCAAGGGGGCGCGGAGCCTGTTTCGTTTCCTTGGCCAGAGCCAAGGCCCAGTTCGCGGCCAGATCGCCGAATTTTTTGTCCTTCGGCACTTCAATGACCGCCTTGTCCGGCTTGTGCAATCCCAAGTCGGCCGAGCATTGTTCAAGAAGCGTGTTGAGCAGGGCAGTTGCGCGCACGGTATGCATTCCTGTGGGTTATGGGATCGAATCTTCGTCTGTTTGCCGGCGCCGCATTGTTACAATGAATTTCTGCGGGTTACGGGATCGACAGCATGCAGGCTATCTTGTCGGCATAAACCGCCGGGGGCGCATTTCCGCCTTGCACGGTGAAATCCGCTGCTTTCGCGTACAGGGCTGCCCGTTCATTGTAAAGATCTTCCAGCGTCTGGCCGGGGTCAATGGCCAGCCCTCGTTCCGGTTTTCTGGCAATGCGTTCCATGATGACGGGCAGGGGGACGCTGATGTGTATCAGAGGCCCCATAGTTTTCAGGTGACTGACGGCCCGTGGACGGTAGACGGCGCTTCCTCCGGTGGAAATGACGCACTGTTTCAGATTCAGCCGCATGATCACCGCGCATTCGAGATCCAGAAAAGCCTCTTTGCTCATGCCTTTGCTGATGGTGTGCAGATCCGTTCCGTAATGGGCTTCAATGATGTGATCCGTATCCAACTGCGGCATGTCCAGCAGGGTAGCCAATTCCTGTCCGATGGTTGTTTTGCCTGCCGCCGCCATGCCGATCATGATCAGCGATGCACCGGGGGGCAGAAGTTCGGGATTTGCAGCGTAGGGCGTGGGTGTCATGCGTGTCGGCCTCGTTCGATTTTCATAAAAAACCGTATCACGGCAACGGTATTCCTGAAAGGGCCTCACCGGCCCCGGAGTGTTGCCTGCATCCGAGCCTGGAAGAGTCCGGCAGCGTTTCCAAAATCTGTTCCGCTTCCTGCAGAGTAAATTCTTTCCCGGTCCATGCCGTGAATTGGCCGACTGCCTGGGCTGCGAAAAAGGCGAGACCGTCAATGCACTCAAAGCCGTGCGCGCGGGCCGCGGCCAGAAAGCGCGTTTCGCGCGGGGCGTAGACCAGATCAAAAAATACCGGGCGGTTCGTGTCGCTCCGCGCATCGCCCGAGGACCGCCGCATCCGGCGGGCGCAAAGGTCAAAGGCTTCATCCGGCAGAGGACTTCGGTCCTCAAAGGCGCCCTGCATACCAAGAGGAGTGGCGTTGATGACCAGAGGAACTCCCATGTCGGCCAAGGCATAGACCCGCTCTTCCCAGGCAAGCGCCCGATATGCCGGCGTTACCGGGGAGTCGGCTCGGGAAGCGTGTCCCTCGCGGTCTCCTTCGGGCCGCTCCGGGCAAGGGCCGGATGCTTCCTTGCCGAAGGAAAAAGCGGCGAGCAGTTTTTCCGCTTTGTCTTTGTCGCGTGCAGCCACAGCGATCAGAGACAGACCCAGTTCGGTCAATCCGGCCGCAACGGCACGGGCCACTCCCCCCGCGCCGAGAATCAGCGCCTCGCGGAGCGGCGGCCCCGCTCGCCGCGCAAGGGGCATGAGCAGGCCGTCCACATCGGTGTTGCCTCCTGCAAGACGGTCGTCCCGGCGAAAAACCGTGTTCACGGCCCCGGTCAAGCGCGCCCTGTTCGTCAATTCGTCCAGAAAGGGTGCCGCCTTGCTCTTGTATGGGATGGTAACGCTCAACCCGGCTATGGGCAGGGTGCGCACGGCATGAAAAAAATCCGGAAGTTCCTCCTCCTGTTTTTCCCAGGCACAGTAAATTCCCGGCACCCCTTTCAGGGCGAAGGCCCGGTTGTGGAAGGCCGGACTGATGCTGTGCCCGACGGGTCTGCCGAGTATGCCGTAAAGATCGGGACTCATATGACCTTGTTAAGCGGATATTCAATGATGCCTTCGGCCCCGGAGGCCGCAAGGCGCGGCACAAGATCGCGGACGATTTTGGTTTCAATGACGATTTCCAGGGACAGCCAGTTTTTGTCGTGCAGGTGGGAGACGGTAGGTGAATTAAGGGAAGGGACCAGAGCCAGTACGGCGTCGAGTTTGCTCGCGGGCACGTTCATCTTGACGCCCACCAGCGATTCGGCGCGCAAGGCTCCTTGCAGGAGCATGGTGATTCGGTTGATTTTTTCGCGTTTCCAAGGGTCGGCCCATGCCGTCTTGCCGGCGATGAACTGAGTATGGGTCTCCAGTACCTCATCAATGATGCGCAGGCCGTGCGCCCGGAGCGTTGTGCCGGTTTCCGTCACTTCGACGACGGCATCGGCCAGCCCTTCGACCACCTTGGCCTCGGTGGCGCCCCAGGAGTAATTGACCGTGACTTCTATACTGCGTTCCGCGAAATAACGGCGGGTAAGCCCCATGATTTCCGTAGCCACGCGTTTTCCGGCCAGATCCTCCGGCTTGCGGTAGGGTGAGTCGCCGGCCACGGCCAACACCCAGCGGGCAGGACGATTGCTCATCTTGGAATAGATCAGGTCGGCGGCGACCACATAGTCCGCGCCGCTTTCCAGAGCCCAATCCTTGCCTGTGAGTCCGGCATCCAGGATGCCGTCGCCGATGTATGCGCCCATTTCCTGCGGACGGCACAAGCTGACGGAAAGCTCGGGATCGTTGACTTCCGGAAAATAATTTCTGCTCTGCATGGTGATTTTCCAGCCCGACCGGGCGAAAAGCGCCAGGGTGGCTTCTTCCAGCGAGCCTTTGGGAATCGCTATCTTGAGAATTCTATCTGCCATTATTTACGGACCTCCTCGGGGTCGAATACGCGGGATGAACAGATGCCGACCCGTCCGTCTTTCAGTTCACGGAAAAAGCAGCTTCTGTAGCCCGTATGGCAGGCCGCTCCTCCTGCCTGTTCCACGAGGACGAGCAGGGCATCGCCGTCGCAGTCCAGGCGCACGGCCTTGACCTTCTGGACATGCCCCGATGTGCCGCCTTTGTGCCACAACTCTTGCCGGCTGCGGCTCCAGTAGTGAACTTCCCCGCTTTCCAAGGTCTTTTTCCAGGCTTCTTCGTTCATATAGGCCAGCATGAGTACGTCGCCGTCGGCGGCGTCCTGGGCCACCACCGGGAGCAGGCCGCCTCCCTTGCGGAAATCCGGAGTAAAGTCGGGGGCAAGGCCCTTGCCTGTATCGGACATGATGTGTTCCTTGTTGGATTGCAAAAGTGACGTTATCGTCTTCGGTCCGGTGCTACCGGGCATTGTCGGACTGTATTTCCCGCCGCAGTACAGCGATTTCTCCGCACAGGGCGCGGAGCAACTCCTGCCGTCCTCCGCTTGCGCTACGCACTACAACGCCTTTGCGGAAGACGATGCCTTTTCCACTGCCTCCGGCTATGCCGACATCGGCTTCGCGTGCTTCTCCCGGGCCGTTGACCACGCAACCCATCACGGCGACCGTGAAATATTCCGTAACGCCGCGCAATTCTTCTTCAACGGCTTCCGCCAGCCCTACAAGATCTATTTCAGTGCGTCCGCATGTTGGGCAGGCGATTATTTCCGGCCCCCGTTGTCTGAGTTTCAAGGCGGAGAGCAGCCGCCAGGCGGCTTCAACTTCGCGCACGGGGTTGTGGGTCAACGAAATTCGTATGGTATCCCCTATTCCTTCAGAGAGCAAGATGCCGATGCCGGCGGCTGATTTTACCAGGCCGCGCAACAGGGTACCGGCTTCGGTGATCCCGACGTGCAGGGGATGGGGGCAACGCCGCGCGGCCAGCCTGTATGCGGCGACCGTGGTCGGGACATCGGAGGATTTCATGGACAGTTTGACGGCGGAAAAACCGCAACGCTCCAACAGGATAGCGTGATTCAGGGCGCTTTCGACCAGCGCTTCGGCCGTCGGGCCGCCGTAGCGCTCCAAAAGCGCTTTTTCCAGAGAGCCGGAGTTGACCCCGATGCGGATGCTTGCCCCGTGCGCCTTGGCCGCGTCAGCCACCCGGCGTGTTTTTGCCGGGCCGCCGATGTTGCCGGGGTTGATCCGTAGGGCGGCCGCGCCCGCTTCCAGAGCGGCTACGGCGAGACGGCTGCTGAAATGAATGTCGGCAATAACCGGCAAGGGCGATGAGGCGCAGACGGCGCGCAGAGCGGCCGCCGCCCTGTCGTCCGGTACGGCGACACGCGCCAGTTCACACCCCGCGGCGGCCAGTTCGGCTATCTGGGCCAAGGTCGCTCCGCTGTCGCGGGTATCCGTGTCGGTCATGCTCTGCACAACCACCGGCGCGCCGCCGCCGACCTGTACGCCGCCTATGCACAGAGCCGCGCTTGCACGCATGGCCTTATTCCGTTTACAAATCGGAAATACAACAACATCGCGGAAAATATTCAGTTATATATTGATGTTCATTGAAGTATCATGCTGCTTTGATTGAGAGACAGGATTATCTCCTGGCCCGGAAAAAATTTTTCAGCAGCGCGGAGCATTCTTCCTCCGACACGGCGCCCAGACGCCAGATCGCGCACTTCAAGAAAGGCATGTCCAGTACATCAAGGCGGGAATCCACCGCGCCGGCTTCCGGGTCGGCTGCTCCGTAGACGATACCGGCCGGTCGCGCCAGAACCAGAGCGCCCGCGCACATAAGGCAGGGTTCCAGGGTTGACACCAGCACGCAGTCGCCGAGCCTGCTTGATCCGGTACGGTAAGACGCTTCGCGCAACACGCGCATTTCGGCGTGGGCCGTCGGGTCGCGCAGGCGTTCGACGGCGTTGCCGGCTTTCGCCAGGATACGTCCCTGTCCGGACACCAACAGCGCCCCGACCGGCACTTCACCCGCAGTCCCGGCGATGCGGGCTTCATCCAGGGCTTCGGCCATCAATTCCTCCCAGCAGACGAAGCCGGGCGGCGGGGGCGGGAGTATGCGCTGCGGCACGGCGGGCATCAGGCGTGGCGCGGAAACAACGGCTGCGCACGAAACGGATGAGTACTCACAGCAACCTGACGATAACGCATTGTAAAATTGATTTTATACGCCTCCGGCGGCCGGAGGAAATGATTTCCCCCGGACCCCTCATTTTCGCCGGTTCACAGCAACACTTCTTCCGGCAGTATGCCGGGGTGCTGTCTCCGCCAACGCGCCAGGGCTTTACGTACCGGCATATCCGGAACTGCAAGCCGAAAATCGATTTCCGGCTGTTCCGGGTTTGCCGCTATGGACCAGGGGTCGACGGCGGTATGCATGATTTCCAGCACCCACTGCAAGAGCTGGGTCGCGGGGGCTTCTGCCAGGGTGGCAAGCATGCTTCGCGCGCTTTCGGCTTCGGGCGGGAAAGGGCATTCCCACACGCGGCGGGCCATATCCACCAGATCCAGAGCGGGGGATGCCAGTTCGTCCACGATTTCTTCAAGCAGTTCCATGTTCTCGGGGGAAAGGGTGCCGAGTTCCTGCATGGCTTCGCGCATGGCCGGTACGCATTCCTTCAGCATGCTGTCCAGATCCATGCACAGCGCCGCAGGGCTGTCGGAACCGTCGGCCCTGAGTTCGTCAGACACTCCGGTTTTCAGCGGTGGCTGCGGGATGGGGCGAATGAGTAGTCCGGCGGCGAGGCTGTGCGACAGCGGACTCAACGCTTCGGCCAAGTGCCGCAGAAATTCCGCAGAAAAGCCCATGCCAAGCTCCTTTCTTACGGCATGTATACCCCGAATGTCGCGCGTTGTCAAAAGCCGCACGCCTTCACCAGCAATTCTACAGATTTCCGCATGGAAATCTGAACAGCAGCCGTTAGGCTGATATCGCCGCGAAGCGGCGTGAGTCAGCCGAAAACCACGCTTTTCGGCTGACGATCCTCCGCAGGGAAAAGTTTACTTTTCAGTGCGGATATCAGTAATGAACAACTCCTTAGAGAATTTCTGATGAACGACGAGAAGCTCCAGATCCGCATCATTCTGCCCATGTTTTTCATTCTGCTCTACCTGCTCCCTCTGGGCATGGCCCCTCTGCGCGTTCCGGACGAAACGCGCTACGCGGAAATCAGCAGGGAGATGGCGGCAAGCGGCGATGCCGTTGTGCCGCGCCTGCTCGGCAAACGGTATTTTGAAAAACCGCCGGCCGGCTACTGGGTGAACGCCGCCTGCCTGCTCCTTTTCGGGGAAAACAACTTTTCCGCGCGCTTGGGGCCGGCCTTGAGCACCGGCCTCGGCGCGCTCATGGTCTACTCCCTGGCCCGCGCCCTGCGGCGGGAACGCCGCACAGCCCTAAGCTCCGCGCTGATCTATCTGTCCATGCTGCAGGTGCTGGGCATAGGCACCTACAATGTGCTGGACGCAATTTTCTGCATGTGGGTGACGTCCTCCATGCTCTGTTCGTATGCCGCCGTGCGCGCCCGTAGCGCGTATGGACGCCTGTGCGCTTTCGCCGCGCTCGGCGCGGCTTGCGGTGCGGCTTTTCTGACCAAGGGCTTTCCCGGCCCGGCCCTGGCCGCGCTCGCCGCTCTGCCCGTTGCCCTAAAGGAAAAATCCGTGCGCACCCTCTTTCTGTACGGTCCGGTCGCCGTTTTCGTAGCCTTGGTGGTTTCCTTGCCCTGGGGACTCATGATCGCCGGAAAGGAACCCGATTTCTGGAGATATTTTTTCTGGGTAGAGCATATACAACGCTTTGCCGGAGAAAAGGCGCAGCACGGCGAACCGTTCTGGTTCTACCTGCCCTGGTTCGCGGGAGGCATGATCCCCTGGGTCGGGCTTGCGCCGCAGGCCCTGCGGGAGGCATGGCGGGAGCGGTCGCGCCGCCCCGAACTTTTTTTCCTTCTGGTCTGGGTGCTGACTCCCCTGCTGTTCTTCAGCGCGGCCAAGGGCAAGCTGCCTACCTATATC
>JAISWB010000084.1 GCA_031271265.1 Desulfovibrio sp.
GAATTTTTAAAAAATATCAAAACCTGAGAATTTTCAAAACTCGTAAACATACAAATTTGAAAAAGTCAGGAAACTAAAAATTACGGTCTCCGGCATTTCGTATTTTTTGCAAAAGACCAAAACATGGTCTTCGCGGTTTTTCAGATTTTGGGTTTTGGGTTTTGGGTTTTTGGAAATTCTCAGGAATCAGTTTTTTCGAAAACTGCAAAACCTGAGTTTTCAAAAAATATAGGTTTTAGGGTTTTCGGATTTTGGAGGTTTTTACTTGTCGTATTTTTGACGACAAGGCCGGCAGGGAGAACAGCGCCGGGTTTGAGAATCCCGGTTGCCGCCCCTCCCCCGGCAGGATTCAGCGTTACAAGTTTTTTTGTCCCCAGGCGGCACAGTCTCCCTGCCCCGATTCTGAGTGGGAGTCATACGGTCGACAACATTCTGAAAAGGAGATTTACAATGGCCGCAAAGAAGAAGCGTTACGTGCATTTTTTCCTTGACGGGAAAAAGCTCCGTACAGAACCGCGCATGAATGTTCACTACGTCGAGGCGCGGCCCGGAGACCTGACTGTCGAACACCACAAGCAGGTTTTACGCGGCAAGAGCAGGATCAGAACCCTCATCCTGACCAAATGGCTGCCGCGCGGCATGATCCCGTTTTACCCCGGCGCGAAGTTCTTCAAGCCGGGGGACTGACGGCAACCATCTAACCGCGCCGGCTTGAAGCGTATAACTTTCTGCGGCGCGTGATCGGCGTTTTCGTAAACCGGGCGGCAACCGGCAATGCTTTTACGGGAGTATATTTGTTTTGAACAAGAGCCTGGAGCAAAAAATACGGCGTCGCGAAAAACGCGCGAGACGAAAACACGCGGAACGCGTCCTGCAATACAAACGCCGTCGCGGCAGGCTGAAATGTTTACAGGCTTGGATCGGCAGGCAAATCAGAAGGCTTCGGCACAAGGGGTAACAGCCGCGCCTGCGCCGCAGGAAAATGTTTTGCGGGGCGAAGCGGCATACGGTCGGGAGGAAACGTGAGGGAAACAAAGGTCCGGGGACGGTTACGGGAACTCGTCCTTGTCCTGCAAACTGTTTCCTTCATCCTCCTGGCGGGAGTGTACATCGTGGTCGAAAAACTTGTCACACACGTCAAACGGCAATGGTATCTGTACCTGGTCATTTTTTTCCTGCTGGCTTTGCTGGCCTTCAAGCGGGAAACGCGACACACGGCGGCGAAAGCCGGGCAATCGGCTACGGTCGTTTATGACGCGCTGAGCGGGGCCGAAGGCAACTTGTCACCGGATGAGCCGGGTCAGTCCGAGATAGGACAAGCCGCGGAAGAGAGTATCTCGGTCGTGGTGAGCATTGACCCGTCGTCTTCACAGTGCGTCGCCGCCTGCCCCGGTAGTTGCGCCGGTCCCGCAAGGTTCGGCGGATCGCCTTTCCAGGGTGAGGGCTGGCGCTTCGCTCAGGATGTCGGTCTCTATTATCTGCAGGTGAAGTCCGGCTGGCTGGTTAGTCCGACTACGCCGGGACGGGGAACGGACATTGTCTATGTGCCGCGCTTCCCTCGTCCGAAGTTTCACCCGAAGATCAACCGGGGGCAATGCCGGGGCGAAGGCTGCGGCGCGTGGTTTGAGAAAGAAAGGCTCCGTAACCGTGGGTTACGGGACATAGGTCCAGGCACGGGGCGGCGTTTGGACCTTGCCCCCGGCGCAGTGCCGGAGAGTTCATTGCCCGGCGCGGCGGCTCCGTCGCGGGTGTCGCCGAAAATTACCACGACGGTCCCGGCCGACGGGGCCGAAAATCAGCCTGAAAGCGGGTCGGATATGCCAGCCCTGCCGGAGGATCCGCGAAAGTCCGGCGGCGAGACGGGATCGGACGGCGGCGACGTACTGCGTCTTCCGGACGGAGGTTGGTTCGGCGGGGGGAAGGACGGCGACGAAGAAGACGTGTTGCCCGACAACATAGCCGGGTTGCCGGAAATCGGCGGGGCTTGTCCGGGACGGTCGGTTCTCGGCGCGGACGCGGATGACGCCGGTGGAGTCGGCGCTTGCGGAAGATAACAAGCGGCAAAGACGCGGCTCGTTCGCAGCAGGGCGGGCCGCGCTTGGTTGCGCAGATGTCGGCGTTTGTCCTTGCCTGCAAGGTAAATCCCCACTGCACTGACAATCAGGACGAAAACCAAAGCTCCGAACCATGTCGAGTTCATTTCCCGTCCTCCATTCGTTTCGATGCCGAAATGCGATTTATATGGCATGATCAAGAATATTTATATCAGTTTAATAATGCCTTAAGTCGTTTACACTGGAATAATATATCACTAAAAGTTGACGGAAATGGGTTATCCAAACCTGAATGTTTATCAGCATCTATGGAAGATGTTATAAATATTATTTTATACGGCGAAGCATCTTTAAATGATAAATTGCCAACTGAAATCAAAAATAAATGTACGATTGGCTCACTCATCGGACGGAATGACGATCTCGAACGTTTTGTCAAACAGCGTTATATATGGGTGAGTCGAATTACCGGAGGGGCGACAGCCAATAGATACGGAAATTTGGCGCAAATTTATGTTTTGAATTATTTATCTAATGCATTGCCAGACTGGAACTTTGCAGAAAAGCAGATACCGGGAATTAGTCAAAATGATAGAACTTTAATCTCGTTTGATATTGTTGCCAAAGCCCCTAACAATAGATATTGCGCTATAGAGGTAAGCTTTCAAGTGACAACAAATAGTACAATCGAACGGAAATCTGGCCAAGCCCAGTCAAGACAGTCTATACTTCACGATGCTAATCATAAAATAGCTTATATAATTGATGGTGCTGGTAATTTTGAGCGCATGTCCGCCCTGGAAACAATTTGTAGATATAGTGATTGTACTGTGTCATTTAAAGATGATGAATTGAATAAATTAGTATCTTTTTTAGCAGAGATGAGATGACTTGCCATGTTTCATTTAAGTGAAAATTCGAAAAAATTAAATGTGCTAGATAAGACTGGAGATATTATAGATAATATATCTAGACAACCTTGTGTTGAATTTATCATTCTTCCTTTTTATAAAAATATTACTTCTATCCCATCAAATTTATATCGAAATTTATTAAATTTTATAAATAATTGTAATGAAAAATCAATATTTATTATTTTAACTTCACCTATCTGTGCTGTTGATTTCTGCTCAAATATCCATAATCATTTATTTCTTAAATTATGGATCGCAGTAAAAACAAAATATGATGATATCAGTTGTGAAAATTTACCGAGTTCACATTCTTCATTACTAATTTTAACAAAAAATAAAGACAGCCTAAAGCATACAAAAACAAGAATTGCTTATACATATTGTCCATATTGTAAAAAAACAACAAAAGATTATGGTGGTAAAAAACATTTATATCATGAATTTGGTACATTAATATCGGACGTGTGGAGGCATATTAGTATTAGCTATAACGAATATCCATCTACAATTATAGATATATTGAGAGATTTATTTGGGCTTGATCCGTATATAAATTTAAATGTATATGACCAGCGTAACATTTATGTAGACAATCATTGTACTAACAAATATATTGAATATAAAGAAACTGTAAATAATATAAATAAATCAAATTTATATAATGGAGATTGTATTGAAATATTAAAATCAATACCAAATAATAGTATTGATTTTTGTTTCGCTGATCCACCATATAACATCAATAAGAAATATAATAATTGGAATGATGGAATTGATATAAAAAAATATTTTGAATGGTGTGATTTATGGCTAGCTGAATTAGCAAGAATTATAAAACCAGGAAAAACTTTAGCAATATTAAATATACCCCAATGGTGTATAAGGCATTATCATTTTTTGTCGTCTTTAATGGACTTTCAAAATTGGATTGTTTGGGATGCGCTTAGTCTTCCAGTCCGCATGATAATGCCAGCACATTATTCGATTATATGTTTTACGAAAGGAAAACCAGAAATTTTACCCGGTATTACTAGAAAGATAAATTCTATGTTGGAAGAAACAAGTCTTAGAACAGTATCTGATAAATATTGTTCAAGAATGAATTGCATTGAAGAACGAAATAGTTTAAAAATTAAAGACAAAGAAAACATATCTGATCTGTGGTGGAATATACATCGTATAAAGCATAATTCAAAAAGATCTGATCATCCATGCCAATTACCGCCAAATCTAATGTTTAGACTGATTTCTTTATTTACAAATACTGGCGATGTTGTTCTTGATCCTTTTAATGGTGTAGGAACTACAACTTTATCAGCAGACATATTAAAAAGAATATATATTGGTATAGAATTATCAGAGTATTATCACGGTATTTCTATAAAACGTCACAATGAAATCTTATCAAATATTGATCCTTTCAGAAAATTGCATAACAATATTCCTATAGCTAAAAATAGCCGTGTCTCACGTTTAAATAAACAATGCTATATTGTTAGTAAAAAAAACCTTCAGCTAGAGGTAAAAAGAATAAAAATAGAACTTGGGAAAATGCCGACGCGAAGTGATATTATTCAATTTGGCAAATATCCTATAGAATACTATGATAAATACTTTATTGACTGGGGTGAAGTAACCGCTGCTGCAAAAACAACAGGAATGACAGAATATAAAAATAGCAACCAAGATACAAAGCAATTTAGCTTGTTTGATGTTATCAAACGAAATGAACATTAGCCTATGCGTAATGTGAGGACAGAGATTGACTATTTTGAAAATTTTTTGTAGCTAAACAATCAGAAGATTTAATTTCTGCTATCAATGGTGGCATATAAAATTCCTCTTAATGGGTGACAAGTATGAAACTAGATAAAAAAGAACGTCTAATGTTAGCCAATCAGTATAAAATTCTTGAAAAATTGTATCCTGATGAGGCTACAGAATATGCAAATCATCGAAAAGCTGAAAGTCAAAAAAGCCCCCGGTGTTTTTCAAAAGACCAGGGGGCTTTTCCCGGCTTGTCCGGCAGATGTCCGGCTTTGGAAAAAATTCCGTCTGGGGAATACGGTGCAGCCGTTGGGCCTGGGCGACAGCGGAACCTCGCCCTGAAGGGCGGGGTTTTACGGCGCTGTGGATAAAAAAAACCGGCTCCGCAGGGAGCCGGGGCCCCTGTGGCGCAGGCCGGCAGGAGGGGGACATGAAAGAACTACTCTCAAATATGGGCGCTGTCCACATTTTTGGAAAAATCTCCAAAATATTTTTCCTGCGTCCTACCCGCTGCCCTGCCCGTCAATCAACTATGTATGATGACTGAAGAAAAAATAGGCAGGCCATGTTAAGAGCAAGAGGGGATCAATACTTACACAAATTAGGCTGCGCTAGTATGCGATGTTTATTGTATTGTGAGAACATCATCTATTAAAGGTAATAACTGTGGTGCAGGAAGTGGCATCCTTGAAACTTTAATAAATCTTACCACGCTGCTCATTGATAAATATGTCAACGTCTTCTATACTATCAAATATAGAGTGGAATTTATCACTAATTAATGAAAACAATTCTACAGGAGTAGAATGTTGATATTCTGTGATGCCTATAAGCTCAAATGTTCTAATTGTATTTGCTTCGACATTCCGAATCGCTTTTCCTGATATTCCAATTAAGTCGTTAAATCGTTTCCCAAATTCTTTAACCTGCGCATGCGTTACATTAAAATCAACTGTGCCACCTGAAATTGTGCGAAATGAAATGCGAAATCGCTCAATGCCTACAATCCCTATTACTCTACCATATACTACAGTAAATCCAGAAATTTCATTTTGTGTTGAGAGATGGTACCATTGTGGGTATTCCCTTACTAATTACAACAAAGGGTTCAGCTTTTTTATCTTTTTTAAGTTCAATTATCGTATTATTTTTATAATTATGCCTCTCCAAAGAAGCTATAGTCGACTTGACGTCCTCCCCTCCCTAAAGGATAGGGATTCCAGCGTCGGCCGCGTTCGGGCGACCCTTCTCTTTCTCGTGCAAGCAACACCTCGTCAACAAGCAACTCCAACGATTTTCCGCATATCCCCATGTGCAAAGTCATGTGCAAAACAGGGGGGGGACCGGGGGTAAAAGGGGGAACATGAGAAACCCGAACCCCTTGAAAACAGCCAATTCCGCGCTACGGGTTGGCGCACTTTCTGCGCGGATCCGTCAGGTACCCGCACGGACAAGGGTTCATTGCGGCTATAAGCATGAAATCCGCGGGCCAGGTCACACTCAATGCCGCGCGGGCTATGGTTACCGCGCCGTTCTCAAGAGGTTGCCGCAAGACCTCCAGAGTCTGCTTGCGGAACTCCAAAAGTTCGTCCAAGAACAGCACACCCCTGTGCGCCAGCGAAATTTCCCCCGGTCTGGGAATGGAACCGCCGCCGACCAAGCCCGCCTGGGAAATCGTATGGTGCGGGGACCGGAACGGCCTGCGCTCCACAAGGCCCGCGCCGGCGGGCAACTCGCCCGCTACGCTGTAGATCTTGGTCACTTCCAAGGCTTCCTCGAAAGACAGAGGAGGCAAAACGCCCGGCATGCGCTGGGCAAGCATGGTCTTCCCGCTGCCCGGCGGCCCTATGAACAGCAAATTATGCCCGCCCGCCGCCGCTATCTCCACAGCACGCTTGGCGTGATCCTGCCCCTTGACCTCTGAAAAATCCGGGTTGCCCTCATCGCCGTCCCCCGCCGCAACATCTGTTTCCCGAACCTTGACCGCCTGCGTGTCCCCTTCCCCGGACAGCAGGGCCACAGCCTGACCGAGGCTCCCCACGGCATAGACGTTCAGTCCCTGCACCACGGCGGCCTCGCGCGCGTTGGCCGTCGGCACGATAAAGGCTTCCGCGCCCATTGTACGGGCCAGGATGGCCAAGGGCAAGGCCCCGGTGACGGCCTTGACTTCCCCGGTCAGGGACAGTTCTCCCGCCATGAAAATCCCGGCCGCGGCATTTTCCGGAAGCAGGCCGGCGGCGACAATCAGCCCGACGGCCAAAGGCAGGTCATACGAACTGCCGCCTTTTTTGCGGTCGGCAGGCGCGAGATTGACGGTCACACGGGCGGGAGGCAGGCGGAAACCGCAGTTGCGCAGGGCCGCAAAAACCCGGTCCCGCGC
The DNA here is from genome assembly GCA_031271265.1 of Desulfovibrio sp. Taxonomy (GTDB): domain Bacteria; phylum Desulfobacterota; class Desulfovibrionia; order Desulfovibrionales; family Desulfovibrionaceae; genus Frigididesulfovibrio. The sequence continues at coordinate 7,116 of JAISWB010000084.1, forward strand.
TTCGCGCACCGCGCCTTCGGCCAACCCGACCATGGCAAAGGCAGGCAAACCGGCGCGGGCAAAGTCCACTTCCAGGTCCACGCGGAAGGCGTCAACGCCGTGCAGTGCCCCACATGCAATTCCGGTGATCATGCGGACGCTTCAATCCGCCCTGAACAGGCGGCCGTCGACGGCGACATGGTTTTGCAACTCCACCCCCAACGCAGCGGAAAGCACGGCCTCTATGCGCCGGCCCTGTTCGTGCGAAAGCAGGATGCGCTTTTTTACCGCCTCGCTGACAGCATAACGACGGATCAGATCTTCGCAACGCGCATCAAGGCCCACATAGGCATCATGCAACGTCCGCTTGTCCGCATAGATGACCGCCGCAATCATAAAGTGTCCGGCATTGATCATACCCGCCGGAGACTGCCCTCCGCGGACGCCGCCGGGCCGCTCCGGGCAACGCACGCTCGCTTCGGCCACGGCCTTCAGCCTGCCTTCGAAAGGCCAGAATACATGGAACAACACCGCGCCGGCTATCTGCCCGTTGCGCGTTTCCCGCATCACCCAGGCGGCGCCGAGCTGGGCATGATTGCCGCCGACGGCTATGGTCCGCGTTTTGCCGAGGTCGTGCAGCAGCCCTGCCGCGCGCACGGCGTCCGGGTTGACCTTCATCCCGCGCTCAACGGCGCGCACGGCCAGAGCATGGGCAAAGTCGGCCACTTTCGCACTGTGCTCGCGGATGTGTCCGAGCATGGCATAGCGGTCCCAAAGGGCGCGGCAGTCCTCGCAGCGGGGAATAAGCGTACAGCGGGAACTGTGCCGTACCGCCGCAGCCGAGAGAAGCCGGCTCGCGACGGCATCGTCGCCCGTAAGCGGAAACTCGTCCGGCAAATGTACGGCCGGATCGAACAACTCCATATCAACTTCGGGAAAGTCGAGATCCGGCAGGTCCGGCAAAGGTTCTTCCCGGCGGGACGCCGGCGCGCGATGCGCCTGCGCCGCGACACTGGAACCGCCTGGGTCGCCGGAACGGTCGAGACGCAGCAGGGCTTTGTCCGGAGCGGCATTACGAGCCTTGTCCGGAGCGTCCTTGCGGGCTTTGCGGGAAGAAGCGCCTCTCGCCCGTGTTCGCGCATAAGTGTTTCTCATACCTGTTGCCCCGACTCGGCGTGACACGGCGGGTTTTCTCCTTCGGGGCAGGCGTGGAGGTATTTCCTCAGCACAGCCATAACGATGTTGTGGTCCAGCGGCTTGCCCACATGATCGCTCATGCCTGCCTGAAGACAGCGCTCAATGTCCTCGCGGAAGGCGTTGGCAGTCATGGCGACAATGGGGATCTCACGCGCACGCGGCGTTTTCAGCGCGCGTATTCGGCGCGTGGCTTCATAGCCGTCCATTTCGGGCATCTGCACATCCATGAAAACCATGTCATAGCGATCAGGCTGCGCGCTGAACATGCGCAGGGCCTCCGCGCCGTTTTCAGCGCAGTCCGTGGTCAAGCCCGTCGGCTCAAGCAGGGCTACAACAATTTCCCGATTGATGTCGATATCCTCGGCCAGAAGCACGCGACGGCCCGCAAACTGCCCGGTCATGTCCGCCTGTGCATCGTCATCGTCAACGGGCGTGCCGGCGGAGGCAGGCGGATAGTCGTCCGGTTCTGCTCCAGGCTCGGCCCGTATCGTAAAGGTAAAGACGGATCCCTTGCCCGGCTCCGATTCCACCCATATCCTGCCCCCCATCATCTCGACGATATGTTTGCATATGGCCAGGCCGAGACCAGTGCCGCCGAATTTACGCGATATGCCGCTTTCTGCCTGCTCGAAAGAGGTAAACAAGCGGGGAAGCACGTCCTTCTCAATACCTATGCCGCTATCCGCCACGCCGACCTGCAGGACGCAGCCTGCATCGTCCTTCGACGACAAACGCGCTTCAAGGTTGATGCTTCCGCCTTCCGGAGTGAATTTAACGGCGTTGCCCAACAGATTGGCGAGGACCTGCGCCAGACGCCGGCTGTCCCCCCTCAACACGGCGGGGATACGCTCATCAACGCTTGCGGTGAACCGCAACTGTTTTTCAACAATGCGGAAATTAACGACATTCACCGCTTCCTGCAACACAGTTTCGAAATTGAAACGCGTGGAGGAAAGCTCGAACTTGTTCGCCTCTATCTTCGACATGTCCAAAATATCATTGAGGATGCCGAGCAGGTGCATAGAGGCGTTTTCTATTTTTTCCAGGCAGTAATTTTTTCTGTCGATGTCGGCGGATGACTTGGCCAGAGTCGTCATGCCGATGACGGCGTTCATGGGTGTTCGGATTTCATGGCTCATGTTCGCAAGAAAATCGCTTTTTGCCCGACTTGCGCGCTCCGCGTTTTCTTTGGCGTTCGACAATTCGGTGATGTCGTTCATCACCACGACAACACCGCGGCAAACGCCGCTGTTTTCTTCCGCGGGTGTGACCATGATCTGGAACACAACTTCAGCGCCGCTACGCAGGCATACCTGTTCTTCAACGTTCGACGGCTGCATGCTCTGCATAACTTCTGTACATCGGCTGCCCATCTCTGCAAGCCAGTCGTCCGGCATAAGCGCGGAAAACAATGCCGTGAAAGGAAGCCCAACTATTTCGCGCATGTCAAGTTTGCCGAGAAATTCCACCGTCTTGTCGCTGCCGAGAACAAAACGCATCCCGCGATCCAGCATAAAAGCGACGGCAGGCGTATTCTTCAACAACAGGCGGTTGTAAAAATTCGACAGTTCTTTGGCCGCTTCGTTCGCGTCCCGCAGGCGTTCGGCCTGCTCGTGCATGACGGCAAGGGCCTGATAATCGCGCTCAAGCTTCTTGTACGCCCTCTCCATACGAGCATACTGCTTTTGCAGATCTATTTCGCTTTCAGGCGGCATGCATTTACCTCAACGGTGCAATCCCGGCAGATACGGTAGCTCCGCATTGCTCACAACATACAGAAGGTGATGGAGCAGTTGTGAAACCTGTTGAAGACTTTCCCATCCTTCCAGAGCGTGGGACAAATTTCGCCCAGACAATATGCGCCCGTGAGCGACAGTCCCGCAGGCAGCATTTCCGCCGACACCCGCCCTTCCGCGCCCGCGTCCGCGCCCAGGATGATCGCGCGCCCGCAACAGGATATGCACACTATCGTGGAATAGTCGTAATCCGGCCGGAGTTTCGCCTCTTCCAGCAGGGCGTTCATGGAATCCCGGCAGGAGGACAGGATGTCGTTTTTATTGATGAGACACATATCGGCAAGCGCCCCCTCCGGCACGTTGCCGAAAAAAGACCCTGAGCCGTCGGCGTGATTCAGGCCGGAGATATGGCGCATGAGCGGCACTTCCCCGCTTGTTTCCTGCGTGAGCATCATCGGGTAGGATGTAAAGGCCAGCAGGGGATCGGCCACGTCCGTCTTCAGGCCGAAACCTTCAAGGTAACGGATAAAGGTTTCGTCGCCGACGGTGTAGACGATATTGCCCTCGGCCCGCGTGACGCGGCGAATCCGTTCGGCAAAGCGCGATGTGACGTGGCGCAGGGAAAACACCGGCTTGACGTTCCCCCATATGCCGATGAACGCTGCGGCATCTTTGTATGCCTCGCCGGAAAGAAACACCCGCGCCCGCTCATAGTCGTAATCGTCCGAAGCAGCCCCGCCGATGACGGGCGTACTCGGCAATACCCGCGCAAGCACGTCGGGGTAGACGTCGCCCGAAAAGGGCATGCCGCCGGGACAGAATGCCAGCAACAACCCCTGAGCGGCGTCTGCGGGCGTGTCCGGCGGCAGGCAGCCCATGCCGGCTTGGAAAATTTTCCGCTCATGGTCGCCTTGCCCCAAGGAATCCGCAAGGGCAACGCGGAACAGGCAATCATCGGCGGTGAACACGGTCAACAACGCCGCCGCCGTCTGACGGCCCTCGCCGTTGAGAGCGGCAAGAGTCGTCATGCCCGCTACCTCGATGCCGAGCGCGTCGCGCAACGCACCCGTGAGCTTTGCTCCGTCCGTATCCGCGTCGCACAGGAGCATGCCGGCGGCGTATTTTTTTAACGTGAGCCGCTCTTTGACGGCGGCAACGAGTTCACGGGCGGCTTCAGCGGTATCATCCAGTTCGTAGGAAACAACAACGGCACTTTGCATACGCACCTCGCGTGAATGGGGTAAACGACGAACAACTCCGCTCCTGCCTGCTCATGTGGCGTGTCGGCAACGCAGTCGCGTCCGGCTGATCGGGATGAGGCACAATATGCAGGTTCATTTTCAGTACCCGCATACCCGCCCGCTTGCAAGCAAATTCAAGCGCCGGGCCGACCTCTCGCGCCGCTGCAGGCCTGCGGCGGCACATTGTCCCGACCGGTGAAAGCACCGCCGCAAGCTTGCCCCGGACGGGTTTTCAGGGTATGTAGGCAACGGGAAAAACACAGGCGGGAACGCCCTGCCGCATTCCGCGCAGCGCTCCTTTCTCTCCTTGATGCCGACCCGAGGGAATCGTGATGCACGTCAAGCGCAAACACAAGGCTCTGGTCCTGCTCTCAGGCGGCTTGGACAGCCTGCTTTCGGCAAAAATTATGCAGGAAGAACAAGGACTTGAAGTACTTTGCCTGCATTTCGTTTCGCCGTTCTTCGGCAAGCCGCATCTGCTCGACCACTGGCGCTCCGTGCACAATCTGGACATACGCCCCGTGGACATCGGCGAGGAGTTCGCGGAACTTCTGGCTGCGCGTCCGCTGCACGGCTTCGGCAGCGTCATGAATCCCTGCGTCGACTGTAAAATCCTGATGCTGCGCCGGGCGGCGGGCATCCTGCGCGAAACGTGCGCATGCTGCGTCGTCACCGGGGAAGTACTCGGACAACGACCCATGTCGCAACGCCGCGACACCTTGAACATCATCCGGCGCGATGCGGACCTCAAGGGACTGCTCCTGCGCCCGCTCAGCGCCTTGCACCTTGAACCGACGCATGCTGAAGAAGAGGGCATCGTCGACCGCGCAAAGCTTTACGGCTTTTTCGGCCGCAGCCGCAAAAACCAACGAGAACTGGCCGCCCGCTTCGGCCTCAGGGAAATCCCCTCTCCGGCAGGCGGCTGCAAACTTACCGAACAAGAAACGGCACGCAGTTGCTGGGCTATACTCAAATATACGGCGCAGGCGCGCGCGGCCGATTTTTATCTGGTCGCCGCCGGCCGGCAATTATGGCATCTGTCCGAGGAAGAAGGCGAAAGCGCCCTGCGGCTCATTATCGGCCGCAACGAAAAAGACAACGCCGCCCTGCAACGTCTGGCCGGTCTGCGCGACCTCCTGTTTTCCACGGCCGATTTGCCCGGTCCCGTTGCCCTCGGGCGCTTTTCCGGGCGGGAATGGCCGGCCGACGCCGTCAATGCCGCGGCATCGCTTACGGCATCCTACTCCGGGCGGGCCGTGCGCCGTTTTCAGGAAAACGGCGGGAAAACCGCCGTATTGGTGCGCGCGGGAAACAAGGAAACCCTCCTGAGTGCCGCGCCCGTACGCGACACCGTTCCCGCCTTTGCCGAATACGCTTGGAACGATGCACGCGAAGATATCCGCAGCTTGCGGACCTGCCGAGCTTGATGCCGGGACCCTGCCCGCCTCCCTTGATTGCTGCTCCAACGAGTTCCCTTTGAAAGGGGTCGGCCTGAGCAGGGTTCGAAACAGAGTCCCGACGGGGTTGGAGGTGAAACCTCAAACCCGGTGTTTCCTTTAAAGAAGTTGTTTGCCCGCGGAAAAAGCTTCGCCCAGTTTTTCGCCAACGCCGAAGTAAGCGCTTGCCCCCGCGTCGAAGATCAGGGGCGCGACTTTGCGGATGTCCGGAAACGCCCCCGTCGGGTCCAGGCAGTCCTCATCGGCTTTCACATCTTTCACGATACCGATCATGAGCGTGTGTGAACCGAGATCCACACTCCGGTCAAGGGCGCACTCAAGCACAACCGGGCACTCCGCGACATAGGGCGCGTCCACGTGTTCCGCCCGCGCGGCGGTCCATCCGGCGACGGCAAACTTGTCGCTGCGCCTGCCGGAAACAATGCCCGCGTAATCCGTCCCCACCAGCATGCCTTCCGAAGGAATGCCCACGGTAAACGCCTTGCGGGCCAGCAGGGCGTCATGCGTCCGGCGCGCGCGGCGTATGCCCACGGCCAGACACAGCGGCTCGGAGCAGCAGATTCCGCCCCAAGCCGCCGTCATCACTCCCGGCTTGCCGTCCTCGTACCATACGGACACCAGAAGCGCGGGTTCTGGGTACAACAGGGGCAGGGGACCGAGAGATCGTTTGGAATGCGGCGCGGCCACGGCAATTCTCCTTTTTGTTGTGGAACAAAACAACGGGTATGACTGAATCTATATCTTACTCCGTCAGCGCGTCAACGTGCAGTTCGAGAAAACAGGACAACCGGACGTTCCGTCCTCGCTGAAAAAATAATACATATATTACAGGATAATACTATAGAGAACAGGGGATTGGACTTTCCCGCGCTTTTCCCTTATGGTGTCGGCCCTCAGAGCACCTGCCGCATAACAGCTTTCCCGCCGAGGATTTTCCGTGCCGAAACAGGATCATATCAGAAATTTCAGCATAATCGCGCACATCGACCACGGGAAATCCACGCTCGCGGACAGGCTTCTGGAAAAAACCGGCCTGCTCTCGGCACGGGACAAAAGGGACCAGTACCTGGACCGCATGGATCTTGAACGCGAACGCGGCATCACCATCAAGGCCCAGACCGTGCGCCTCCCCTACCGCTCACCGACAGGCAAAGACTATATCCTGAATCTCATAGATACCCCCGGACACGTGGACTTCCATTATGAAGTTTCGCGCTCTCTGGCCGCCTGCGAAGGCGCACTGCTGGTGGTGGACGCCTCCCAGGGCGTTGAAGCCCAGACCCTGGCCAACGTCTATCTGGCCCTGGACAACAACCTGGAAGTCATTCCCGTTCTGAACAAAATCGATCTTGCGGGGGCCGACCCCGACAAAGTCAAAGCCGAAATTGAAGAAGGCATCGGCCTGGACTGCTCCGGCGCGCCGGCGATCAGCGCTAAGACCGGTCTGGGCATCGACGAGGTTCTGGAGGTCGTCGTGCGCCGGCTGCCGGCTCCGGAAGGCGACCCGGCCGCGCCCCTGAAAGCCCTGATTTTCGACTCCTGGTATGATGCCTACCAGGGCGTCGTCATCCTCTGCCGGGTCATGGACGGTTGCGTTCACAAAGGCGGGCGCATACGCCTTTTTTCCACGGAAAAGGAATACGAGGTTCTGCGCATCGGCGTGTTTTCTCCCGAGGCGGCGGACATCGACGCGCTCTCCGCCGGGGAAGTCGGCTTTTTGTGCGCGGGCATCAAGGAACTGCGGGACGCGCGCGTGGGCGATACGGTCACGTCGGCGTTCCTCCCTGCCGCCGAAGCCGTGCCGGGCTTCAAGGAAGCCAAGCCCATGGTTTTCTGCGGACTGTATCCCACGGACAACGCCGACTACGAAGATCTGAAGCAGGCCATGGAAAAGCTGCACCTCAACGATGCCGCTTTTTCCTTTGAAGCCGAAAGTTCCCAGGCTCTTGGTTTCGGTTTCCGCTGCGGTTTCCTCGGCCTCCTGCACATGGAAATAATCCGGGAGCGCCTGGAACGCGAATTCCGCATCGAACTCATCGCCACCGCCCCCTCGGTAGTCTACGAAGTGACGACATCGGACGGGCGCACGCTGCGCATCGACAACCCGGCAAAACTGCCCGACCCTTCATCCGTCAGCGCGTTCCGTGAACCTTTCGTGCGCATGGAAATCCACGTCCCCGAGCCCTATGTGGGCAACGTCCTCAAACTCTGCGAGGAAAAACGCGGCCTGCAGAAGGACATGCGCTACCTCGGCGCAGCGCGCGTGATCATTACCTATGAAATGCCTTTTTCCGAAATCGTCTACGATTTCTTCGACCGCCTCAAATCCCGCACCAGAGGCTACGCTTCCATGGATTACGAGTTCCTGGACTACCGCGAAGCTGATCTCGTTAAGCTGGACATGCTGATCAACGGCGATGTGGTGGATGCCCTGGCCGTCATCGTCCACCGCTCGGAAGCCGCGCGGCGCGGACGGGCCGTGGCCCTCAAACTCAAGCGCTCCATTCCGCGCCAGCTCTTTGAAGTGGTGATCCAGGCCGCAATCGGCAGCAGGATCATCGCCCGTGAACGCAATTCCCCCATGGGCAAAAACGTCACCGCCAAATGCTACGGCGGTGATGTCACGCGTAAGCGCAAGCTTTTGGAAAAACAGAAAGAAGGCAAAAAACGCATGAAACGCATGGGCAATGTCGAGTTGCCCCAGGAAGCTTTTCTCGCCGCACTGAAAGCAGGAGACGACTGATGCCCGATGACGTGTATGAAACTCCGCTGCACGCCATCTCGGGCTATGTAAGGATCTTCCTTACGACCGTAAAGGAATTTCTGATAAAGGCAGGAGACGACTGATGCCCGACGCCATGTATGAAACCCCTCTGCACACCATCTTGGGCTATGTAAGGATATTCCTCGCGGCCCTCTGCATAGCGGTGCTTATCCGTACCTTCATTCTCCAGCCTTTCGTCATCCCCTCGGAATCCATGCTGAATACCCTGCAGACGGGCGATCGCATCTTCGTGCTCAAGTTCAGTTACGGCATACACCTGCCCTTCATTGAGAAAGAGATTGTTTCCACAGGGGAACCGCGGGTCGGCGACATCATAGTGTTTCCTTTCCCCCAGAAAAAAGAGGACGACTACATCAAGCGCGTGGTCGGCGTGCCGGGAGACACCCTGGAAATGCGCAACAAGCGCCTTTTCCGCAACGGCGTACCCGCGGACGAGCCGTATGCCGTTCTGAAAGACCCGGCAGGCAATCCCCATCGCGACAATTTTCGTCCCCTTACCGTGCCGCCCGGTAAAGTTTTCGTACTCGGCGACAACAGGGACAACTCCCTGGATTCGCGCTACTGGGGGTTTGTGGACAAGGATACCGTCCAGGGCAAGGCCGTGATCATTTACTGGTCGAGCACGGATTTCATCAACATAGCCTGGTCGCGCATAGGCACCATGTTGCGTTGAGACGTTCCGGCCCGATGCGTCCTTCACAACCGGCGGGCGGCGCTCCTGCCGAGCCCCGCGCGCCGCTCCGGACAAACTCCTGATGCGTTCTCTTTGCCGCGATATGCTGTTCGGCCTCTACGGAGTGCTGTGGCGCGCAGCCGCGCCTCTGCTCAAGCGCCACAGTCGCCTGCGCGGTGATTTCAACCTGCGTATGCACCCGGAACAGGGGCCTTTCGCCGCCTTGCGGGAGCTTCCCGTCGCACCCGGACGAGACAGGCCCCTGCGCCTCTGGATACAGGCGGCCTCGGCCGGGGAGGCCCGGCTCGCGTGCGCCCTGCTCCCCACCCTGGAACGCGCCGCGGCCGGGTATCCATATTTCGCCGCCCGTCCCCTGCATGTCCTGGTCTGCACCTGCACCCGTCAGGGGCTGGATATACTCGCCGACATGAACAGCATATACGGCCCCTGCCCGGAGCGGCCCGCAGGACTTCGCCTCCTGAGTTCCCTCATGCCCCTGGATCGTCCGGACATCATGCGCGAGGCCGTGCGGCAGGCCGCTCCCGACGCCGTTATTCTCCTGGAAACCGAACTCTGGCCGGGCCTGCTCCTGGCTGCCGAGGATGTGGGCATTCCCGTCCTGCTGCTTAATGCCCGCATGTCTAAAAAAAGCGCGCGCGCTTACAAGCTCACGCGCTCTTTCTGGCGCACCCTTGCCCCGGACCGCATCGCGGCCGTGTCCGAGGAAGACGCCCGCCGCTTCGCGGATCTTTTCGGCAACCCTGAGCGTGTTGCCGTGTTGCCCAACATCAAGTTCGACCCGGCCTTCCCCGATGAGGAAAGTCCGCTGCCCCAAGGAACACATGCCGGGGAGCAGGCCTGCGACACGTTATGCCCGACCTTGTCCGCGAGCGCGCCGCCGCCCCGGAAAACACAAACCGACGGTCCCTCCCGGCCCGCGTCCGACAACGCCGGGATGAGTCCTTCCTGCGCGCATCTTCCTACGGAAAACGGACCTGCCCTGCTTTTTGCCTCGGTGCGCGAGGAAGAGGAACGTATGCTCCTGCCCCTGGTCCGTTCCCTGTATGACGAGGAAATACAGGGGCGGCACGCGACGATCATCATCGCCCCCAGGCACATGCACCGCGTTGCGGCCTGGGAGGACGGGCTGCACGCCGCCGGCCTGCCCGTGCAACGCGTCTCCGACCTGCAGTCGGATGCCGGACGGACGGACCTCCGCCCCGTCCTGCTTCTTGACGTTTTCGGGGAACTGCAAGCCGCATACAGGGCCGTGGACGCCGCCTTTGTAGGCGGAAGCCTGGCACCCCTGGGAGGACAGAACTTTCTGGAAGCGGCGGGCGCGGGCGTTCCGACTCTGGTCGGTCCTCATCTGGACAATTTCCTTTGGGTAGGCGAAGATGTGTTCGACGCCGGCTTGGTCCGGCGGGTCAGGGATGCGGGAGAACTGCGTGAGGCATTGCTCGCGATTCTCACGGAACAAACCGCGAAGCTGTACGGGACGGTTTCCATTGCTGAGGCAAGGACCGCGGCTGCGGCCGGAAGGCGCGCGCGCTTCCGCGCCCTGATCGGCCCTAAGCAGGGCGGCACGTTGCGCTCCGCGCGCCTTGTTCTCGAATACCTGCAAGCATACAATGGGGCGAAGCCCCGAAAGACATTCCCATGACGCATACGGCAGCCCGTTTTTTTGTCCTGATCTGCATAGTCCTGTTGTGCCCGGCCGCTTGGGCTGCCGAGGTCTATACCTTGGAAAAGGCCGTTAACACGGCCTTGGAGCGCAACTTTACCATTCAGGCCGCGGACGAAGCCCGCAAGGCCGCTGGTTCCGGCGTATCGTCGGCGCGCAGTGCCTTCGGCCCGGTACTCGGCTCGGGTTATGCCTATGACCGCCGCCAGCATAACCGGGAAAGCAGCGGGCGGGCTGTGGACAGGGAACTCTATACCTGGCGCGTGTACCTGAACCAGAATCTCTTTGCCGGCTTCGAGACGCTGGCGGACTACCAGAAGGCCGCCCTGCGGGAAGACGTTGCCGAGGCAGGAGTGCAGCGCGCCCGCCTGGAACTCGTACGGCTGGTGCAGACCCACTTTTTTACCTATCTCAAGGCGCGCGAAGACGCGCGCAGCGCCTCCGACGCCCTCGACCGCCTGCGCTCCCAACTGACGTCCAGCCGGGCCTTTTACGATGTAGGCGTTTCGCCGCGCATCGACGTGCTCCAGGCCGAGGTTGACGTGTCCTCTGCGGAAAGCGCCCTGCTGATTGCGGAAAACGCCGTGCAAACTCAGAAAGCCAGGCTCAACACCCTGCTCCGCCTGCCTATAGACGCCGATGCGGAATACTCGGGCGCGCCGAAATTTGTCCCTTTTGCGAAAACTCTGGACGAGTGTTTGCAGACGGCCTACAAAAAACGTCCCGACCTGATTATAGCGGAAAAATCCGTCCGCATCGCGGAAAATGACGTCACCAAGGCGCAAAGCGGCTGGTATCCGCGCATAGACGCTTACGGGGCCTGGGGCAGCAGGGGAAACAGCGGGTCCGTGTCCGGCAGTCCCAACATCACCAACAGGTTCAACGAGTGGACCGTGGGCGTGAGCGCCGAGTGGCGGCTTTTTGAATGGGGGAAAACCCTTTTCGACACCCGGCAGGCGCGGCACGAAAGTTCAAGGCTCAGGCTTGAGGCTGAAAATCTGAAGCAGGAAGTCGGCTTCATGATTAAGGAACGCATCCTGGCCATGAGCGAAGCCGCCAAACGCATCAAGGTCGCCCAGGCGGCCGTGACGCAGGCGCTGGAAGCCTACCGTATGGCCGATGCCCGTTACCGCAGGCAGGTCGGGACCATGACCGACGTGCTGGATGCCCAGGCCAAGCTGTCCCAGGCCGAGGCGTCGTTGGCCGGGGCGCGCGCCGACTACTCCATAGCCCTGGCCGCCGTCTACACGGACATCGGCGAGGAAAACCCCTCCCTGCGCCCCCTCTGAAGGGAATATCCGAAGAAACACGGCCGCATTTTTCTGCCGGCGGCATTCCCCCTGTTCACCGTCAGTCCAAAAGAATGTCCAGAAAGCGGCCGGCGTCCAGGTTATGGAAATATGCGCCGATGTCGGTTCCGGCGAGCGCCGCTTCCAGTTCGGTCCTTTCCAGGTGACGGCCGCGGAGCAGGTCCGCAAGCCCGCCGGAATCTTCGTTGCCGAAATAATCGCCGAAAAACGCCGCATCGACGATCACCCCCCGCTCCACGTTCATGTGGATTTCCAGCTTGCCGCAGCCGTCGATCCGTTGTTCCTTGCGAATGTTGTAGGCCGGGGAAGCACCGTAGTTCCACTCCCAGGTATCATACACAGCGCGTTGCAGGGCCAGAGCGCCCTGAAGGTCGTCGGGCGAGAGTTCGTAAGGAACCATGTGATTTTCCCGGATCAGTGTCTCGCGCAGGACCGCGATGAAACGTTCCACCGGGATGTCCGCCGACATGTATTCCTTGACGTTGGTTATCCGGCTGCGGACGGAAGTAATGCCCTTGGATGCGAACTTGTCCTTGGGTACGACAAGGGCCTCGGCGACGACGGAAAGGTCGGAGTCGTACAGAATCGTGCCGTGGTGCATGACTCTGTCCCGCTTGTAATATTGGGCGTTGCCGGAAAACTTCTTACCGTCGATGGTCATGTCGTTGCGGCCGCTGATCTCCGCTGGCACGCCCAAAGAAGCGAGCGCCTCGACTACGGGCCGGCAGAACGAAGCGAAATCAAAGGCGCCGGGGGTTCCCCTGCGGGCTATGAAGGTAAAGTTTACGTTGCCGAGATCGTGGTAGACGGCTCCGCCGCCCGAAAGTCGCCTGACTACGCTGATGCCGTGTTTTTTCACATAGGCGGCGTTGATTTCCGCCGCCGTATTCTGGAACCTGCCCACGACAACCGCATTGCTGTTCCGCCAGAGCATGCAATAGTCGCGCGCCTTGTCCGACGCGTCGAAGATATACTGCTCCAGAGCCAGGTTGAAGTGCGGGTCCGTGGACGGGCTTTCAATATAGTACATTCAGTTTTTTTGAGACAGTAAAGGATTGATGGAATCCACAAGCCGGGGGATTCCCTCTTCAACAGTCTCCCACGGCATAATAATTTCCTTATTGCTCCTTATTGCCTGGGCAGTGCCGCCGCGGGAAGGGCTTTTGTTCTCTGCCGAGGTGCAGGCAAGACCCTCTTGCCGGCCTTGTCCGGACAGAAAAATACGTTCGACATGTTTCAGCCGGGCGGCTCGCGTATACTCCAGCGCGGTTTCCCGGCAACGGGCGCTTATCGTCGCCCACAATTCCGGTTGCTCTGCCGACAGCATGACCGCTTTCGCCAACCCTTGCCCGGCTGCGTAAATATCTCCGTCCGAAAAGAAGAACCCGTTCCCGATGTCCTCTTCGTCCCGAGCAAACGCGAACGGCGCCTCAAAGGCACGTTCCCCCGGCAAGCGCATCGGGCGCATGTATTCCCAGCCTCCCAACCCCGTAAAACCGACGGGCACACAGCCGGACGCCATGGCCTCAAGGGGGGGAAGCCCGAAACCTTCAGGAAAACCGCTGCTGAGAAAAATGCGGCAGGTCGAGAGAACCTCCGCAACGGCTTCGCGCCGCAGCCCGTGTACCTCCACCTGTTCCACGCGGGGAGCCGGCGCCGCACGGGCCAGTATATGCCCGGCGATATGCAGGATGCTCTCCCCCATTGCCTTGTTCTTGCGCGGCATCCAGGCAATGCGCACACGGCCGCCGGGACGCTCCGGCTCGCGGAAAAAGACATCGTCCACAGCCGGGGGAAGCATGTCCCGGCAGGCGATGCCGTGCACCCGCTGTAAAAATTCCGCAACGGGCCGGGATACGGCAATAAAGGAAAAAGGAAGCCGTGACCAGGGAACGCCGCCGGGGAGCGACTTGAGCGTAAAAATCCAACTCTGCACATACACCAGTACCCGCGCTCCGGAGGCCGTGCCCGCATGCAGCCCCGAAGGCCAGCTTTCCGGGGCGCACCACAGGTCCTCGGACGACAGGCGACTGCCGGGAGGCAGAAACGGCAACCCCTCCCCGCATGTATCCTCCAAACCCGGAACGGACCTGTCCGGACCGCTGAGCGCGACCTCGCCGCCCAAGGCCCGCACATCGCGTGCGGTCTCATAGATATTGGCAAGACCGCCGCTCGTTTTCCTCAAAGGAGGGATATAGAATACCGTGCGCATGCCGCATGCCTCCGACTGCCGGCGGCCTTTCTTTCGTTGCCGACTCAGTGTATACCTGTAACGGCAACGGCAGGCTACCGCCATTCGGCAAACAGGGCAAGCAGGCATCCATGCTGTACCGGTCGGGCGTCAGACCCCGCTATCCGAAAAAAAGACGTATACCCCGCGTCATCCTCCTGCCGGGACTGCTCGTCCTGTGTGTGATGATTGCGCTTGCGGTCGTCCGGCTTGCGCCCGCGGGCGGGGAGCGGGCGCAGGGCGCATCGAAAAAAAACGCCGCTCGCGCGGGCGGCCCGACCGAACTTGATGCTTCGGAAGCCTATCCCCAAGGGCCGTTGCCAGCAACCCTGCGCTTCGACAAACTCCTTCTGGAAAAAAGCCGCAGACGCCTCACCGCGTTCGCGCAAGGCAAAGCCGTGCGCGTCTATCTGGCGGCACTCGGTGAAAAACCCGTCGGGCACAAGGAATACGAGGGCGACAAACGTACGCCGGAAGGCCGCTACCGGATAGACGACAAAAATGCGCACAGCGCATATCATAAAAATCTCGGCATTTCCTATCCGAACGCGCAGGATCGCGCCCGCGCCGCGGCAGCGGGAAAAAACCCCGGCGGAAACATCAAGATTCACGGGCTTGCCCCGAGTTTCGCCCATCTCGGGCAGGCGCACCGCCTGACGGACTGGACCTACGGATGCATTGCCGTCACCAACCCGGAAATCGAAGAACTGTTCGCCCGCACGGAGATCGGGACACCCGTGGAAATCGTTCCCTAGGGCTTACTTATGCCGGCAAGCGCCGGGCGGCGTTCCGCAAAGACGACTACAGCGTGAAACTACTCTTTATTCACCAAAACTTCCCCGGGCAGTATCTTTACCTTGTCCGCTCCCTGCTGCGCGCCGGACACGAAATCGTCGGCATAGGCGAAAACGCGAACATCAAAAACCGAGGCGTATTGCGCGGTTGCACCGCCATCGGCTATCCTACCCCGCAAAAAGCAGGCCCCGCCACCCATCATTACCTGCGCGGCCTTGAAGCCGGCGTCCGCCGGGGGCAGGCCGTCGCGCGCACGCTCATCTCCCTCAAGGGTCGCGGCTTTGTCCCGGATGTCGTCAGCCTGCACCCCGGCTGGGGTGAAGGACTCTTTGTCCGCGAATTTTTCCCCCATACTCCGCTGCTTATGTTCTGTGAATACTATTTTCGCGCCGGACAAGCCGATGTGGGCTTCGATCCGGAGTTCCCGACCAATCTTGACCGGGACGTCGGCATCCATCTGCGCAACACGGCCCAGATCATGTCGCTCCTGACGGCCGACGGCTGCGTATGCCCCACCGAATGGCAGGCATCGCGCTACCCGGCCTTTATCCGCGACAAGATGCGGATCATCCACGACGGCGTCAACGTGGACTACATGACCCCGAACCCGGCCGCGAGTATCGTCCTGCAACCCCTGAAGCAACCCGGCCACAGCCGTATCCTCGACGCGCCGGGGACGCTCCCGGCCCGGGCGCTGCAGGCCGGGGATGACGGAAGAGAACCTGCGGGCAAGCCCCTGCGGCTCTCCCGTGCGGACAAGGTGGTCACCTACGCGGCCCGCAACCTGGAACCCTACAGAGGCATACACGTTTTTCTGCGCATGCTGCCGGAACTGCAGCAACGGCATCCGGACGCGCATGTCGTCATCGTCGGGAACGACGGCACGAGCTACGGCAAAACACCGCCCGACGGCCGAAGCTACAAGGATATCTACCTCGCCGAAACAGCGGACAAACTCGACATGTCCCGCATCCACTTTGTCGGCCGCATAGCCTATGCGTCCCTGCGGGCGCTTTTCCGCGTGAGCACGGCCCATGTGTACCTGACTTACCCCTTTGTGCTTTCCTGGTCCTGTCTTGAAGCCATGTCCTGCGGCGCGTTGACGGTCGCTTCCGACACCGGCCCGGTGCTTGAAGTGATACGGCACGGCGACAACGGCCTGCTTACGGATTTCTTCGACAGGGAAAAACTGCTTGCAACTCTGGACGACATACTGAAAAATCCTTCAGCGTTCGACGCAATCCGCACGCGGGCAAGACGGTCCGTTGTCGGGAAATACGGACTCGACAAATGCCTGCGGGAACAATGGAAATTTCTGGAAGACGCGGCCGGCGGACGCCTGCCCTGAGTCCGGCCCAAGGCCGCGTCACCCGTCGGTCCGGCAGACGAACACGCAGCACGGCATGCGAAGAGAGGAAAGAGGAGAGGGGCTTCAAAGGAACTTCTGATGAAACACTGCCTTCACCGCCTTATATCCTTTATCCTGCTGCTCCTGCTCGCCGCCGCCTGCTACGGCGGCCTGCGCTTTTACGCGTTCCTGGACGCGCCGGCCTCCGATACTTCGCGCGAATTCGTGCTGTCCATTGCGCCCGGCTCGGGCTTTGACCGCGTGGCCTACGATCTATGCAAAGAGGGCGCCGTGACCGACGTCGTCCTGTTCAGAATGCTGGCCCGGCTCAAAGGTTCACTGAACCGGGTGCAGGCCGGGGATTACCTGATAAGCACAGGCTGGACGCCGGATCAGGTGTTGCGGCAGATTACCGAAGGCAGGGCCCTGCTCCACCGCCTGTCCGTGCGCGAAGGACTGACCTGGTGGGAAACGGCGGCAGCCGTCGAACAGCAGGGGTTTGCCCGCTTCGAGGACTTCAGGGACGTAATCCGCGACCCGGAATTCCTGCGCGAGCACCATATACCCTTTGCCGACGCCGAGGGCTTTCTTTTCCCCGAAACCTATCTTCTGCCCAAACCCCGCGCTCCCCTGGACCGGGAGCAGGCTTGGGCAACGGCTTCGCACATGGTCGAGATGTTCTGGAAAAAGACGCAGCCCTTGTGGAACGGCCCGTCTTTCATGAAAAAAAACGCCGTGTCCCGGCAGGGCGATGCGACCGCGCCGGCGGCAGGAGCGGGTGTAAGCGCGGCCGGTACAGATACAAAGGTTGCCGGAGCGGTCGGCACGGACACAAACGCGGGCGGCGCGTCAGGCGTGGACACAAACGCGGGCGATGCGGCAGGAGGAGAAAAAAGCTCCCCGGCCGTACTCCCGATGCCCGCTCCGATGCAGGGATCGTCGCCCGCATCGACGCAGACCCGGATGTCCGCATCGACGCAGGGACCGGAGTCCCCCGCCGGCAACATGCGGGTATCTCAAGAACCCGGCGGGCCGGCCGGCGTTGCCGCTCCTGCGGAAAGCCCGGCAAACGGTCCGCGCAGTCCCGCGGAAGTCGATGAGGGGGCGTTGCGCCGTCTGGTAATCCTGGCGTCGTTGGTGGAAAAGGAAACCGGCCTGCCCGGAGAACGCGGGCTGGTGGCCGGGGTCTTTGCCAACCGCCTGCGCCTGGGGATGCTCCTGCAATGCGACCCCACCATCGTGTACGGCATAGGTGAGAGTTTCAGGGGCCGCATACGCCGTTCGCAGATAGAGGACGAAAAAAATCCGTACAACACCTACCGGCACGCCGGGTTGCCGCCCGGACCGATATGTTCGCCCGGCCTGGAGGCGTTAAAGGCCGCCTTTGCGCCGACCGGCCACGATTTTTTATATTTCGTAGCAAGCGATACGGACGCAGGACACAATTTCAGCAAAACACTGGATGAACACAACCGCGCGGTCCAGCTTTACAGGGCGCGACCACGCGGCGGCAACACTCCCTAGAACGCGGACACGATCATGCGCATAACAGTATTCGGTGGGTCAGGCTTTTTGGGATCCCACGTTTGCGACAAGCTTTCCGATGCCGGGCACGACGTCACCATTTTCGACAAGTACGCGTCCCCTTGGCTCAGGTCGGGACAGACAATGATCCGGGGCGACATTCTGGACGAAGATGCCGTCAACGCCGCGACAGAGGGCGCGGACGCCGTCTACAACTTCGCGGGCATAGCAGACATAGGCGAAGCCGATGTGCGGCCGGTGGACACTGTAAAATACAACATCCTCGGGACCATCATTGCCTTGGAAGCCGCACGGAAGGCGGGCGTGAAGCGTTTTATCTTCGCCAGTTCCCTGTACGTCTACAGCAAGGCGGGCGGGTTTTACCGCTGCAGCAAGCAGGCGTGTGAACTGTATATCGAGAACTGCCGGCTGGCCTGGGGGTTGGAGTATACGATTTTGCGTTACGGGTCCCTGTACGGCCCCAGGGCGGACAAGCGCAACGCCGTCTATCGTTTCGTGCGTGAGGCCCTGGAACGCGGGCGCATTGAGTACTTCGGGCTGCCGACGGCCCTGCGCGAATACATCCATGTAGAGGACGCGGCCCAATGCAGCGTGGATGTCCTCGCCCCGGAGTATGCGGACTGCAACATCATCCTGTCAGGCGCCCTGCCGATGCGCGTCGGCGACCTGCTGAAAATGATTGCGGAAATGCTGGGCAGGGATATCGAATTCACCTTTCTCGGAGACGGAAAATCGGGACATTACGAAATAACGCCCTATTCCTTCAACCCGCATATCGGAAAAAAGATGACGCCCCGCCTGTCCACGGACCTTGGACAAGGGTTGCTCAAGGTCATTGAAGACCTGCACAGGGAACTCAACCCCAACCTGACAACAGCCTTGGGCTACCTGGCGGAAAAGGACTGAAAAGCCGCTCCATACGCCGTAAAGGAACTTTCGATGAACATCATAGCCGTCGTACCCGCCCGCATGGGCTCCTCGCGTTTCCCCGGAAAACCCCTGGCCGATATTCACGGTGTCCCGATGGTCGGGCATGTTGCCCTGCGCACCGCCATGTGCCCGATTCCGGCAGCGACCTACATAGCGACCTGCGATGCTGAAATCATGGACTACGCCGCATCCGCCGGCATCCGGGCCGTTATGACCGCCGACACGCATACCCGCTGCACGGACAGGACTGCAGAAGCCATGCTTGCGATAGAGAAAGAACTCGGCCTGACCGCGGATATCGTCGTCATGGTGCAGGGCGACGAACCCATGGTTACGCCGGGCATGATAGAAACGGCCCTGGCCCCCATGCTCGCCGAACCCGACCTCCAGGTGGTCAACCTCATGGCGGACCTTGCTGATGCAACGGAATTTGAAGACCCGTCGGAAGTCAAGGTGGTGACGGACCTCAAGGGCAACGCCCTGTATTTTTCCCGCGAGCCTGTGCCGTCCAGAAAAAAGGGCGTTTCTACGGTTCCCATGCGCAAGCAGGTCTGCGTCATTCCTTTCCGGCGGGAATTTCTTCTCAAGTTCAACGCCATGCCGGAAAGTCCCCTGGAAATCATTGAATCGGTGGATATGCTGCGGATTTTGGAAAACGGCGGGACAGTGCGCATGGCGTACATTCATGAACGCACCTTAAGCGTCGACACGCCGGAAGACCTGCAACGCGTGCGCGATCTTATGATAGACGACAAGCTGCGCCTGCTGTACCCGAAGTGACAATTTGGGCGATCCCGGCACCGAGTCCTCTGCCGCTGCCTTTCATAACTGCCTCTTTCCGCACCCACATCGTGTAGAATGCCGGTACCAACTCTTCCGGCGTGAGCCT
>JAISWB010000092.1 GCA_031271265.1 Desulfovibrio sp.
CTGCGGAGGATCGTCAGCCGAAAAGCGTGGTTTTCGGCTGACTCACGCCGCTTCGCGGCGATATCAGCCTAACGGCTGCTGTTCAGATTTCCATGCGGAAATCTGTAATTGGAATTGCAGCTTCCTGATCGGTGCTTTTTCGGAATTGCCGGTTAAGGGGGCAGTCGGCATTGCCCCTTCGGCAAAATTCCCGTATGTTCGGCATTGCGTTCTGCACGAGAGCTTTGCGCTTACGCGACAGGAGAATCCCCCATGCGTCTTTTCCCCCGCCGGGCCGTGCGCGCGGCGTGTCTCTGCCTGAGTCTTTTCTGCGCGTCCTGCACAATGGCGCCGACTTACGAGCGCCCGGCCATGCCTATACCCGATGCTTACGGGACCGGCGCGGACATGGCCGGCCCGGCCGCGCCTCTGCCGGCATGGAGGGTCTTTTTCAGCGACCCGGCCCTGCAGAGGCTCATAGAACTGGCCCTGCAAAACAACCGCGGCCTGCGTTCGACCATGGAAAACGTGGAGCGGGTCCGCGCTCAATACCAAATCCAACGCGCCGATCTGCTGCCCACGCTCAACGCCGAAGGACAGTCGAGCAGCCAGGGTATGCCCGCCGATCTCTCCATGGCCCGGCAACGTTCCGTTTCCCGTCAATACATGGTCGGCGTGGGCATGACCAACTTTGAGGTCGATCTGTGGGGGCGGCTGCGCAGCCTGAACGAAGCCGCTCTGGAGACATGGCATTCGGCGCGCGAGGACGCGGCGGCTGCGCGCCTGTCGCTGACGGCCGAAACGGCCTCCGTGTACCTGATGCTTGTCGCCGACAGGGAACTGTTGGACATCGCACGCGCAACCTATCAGAACCGCCTCGGCCAATACAAGCTGGTGCGCAGCAAGTTTGCCTCCGGCGTGGCCTCGCAGCTCGAAGTCAGTCAGGCGGAAAGCATCATGCGCGAAGCCCAGTCACAGGCGGCCCGTTACGCCTCCGCCGTCGGCCGGGACGAAAACCTGCTGGCCCTGCTCATCGGCGGCCCCCTGCCCGCGGACCTGCCGGAAGTACGCCTGCTTTCCAGGGTCGGCATGCCCAGGGACGTTCCGGAAGGACTGCCCTCCTCGCTGCTTGAGCGCAGGCCGGACATCCGCTCGGCCGAACACCGGCTCAGGGCGGCCAACGCCGCCATAGGAGCGGCCAGAGCCAACTTTTTCCCCGCGATCCGGCTCACCGGCACCCTGGGGACCATAAGCGCCGACTATTCCAGGCTGTTTGAGCCGCACACCGGATACTGGGCCTTCATGCCTTCCGTCACCCTGCCGATTTTCGACACGGGACGGAACCTCGCCCAACTGGAAGTCTCCGAAGCCGAACGCAACATGGCGGTCGCCGACTATGAAAAGACCGTGCAGACCGCCTTCCGCGAAGTGGCGGACGGTCTTGTGCAACGCCGCTACATAGGCGAACAGGCGACTGCCGAGCGGGCGCTGCTCAAGGCGACGCAGACCGCGTACAACCTGGCTTCGGCACGATATGAAGCAGGCGTGGACAGTTACCTGAACGTGCTGGACGCGCAACGTTCCCTTTTCTCCGCCCGCCAAAGCTGGACGGCAACGCAACTGCAACGCGCCGTCAACGCCCTGACCCTGTTCAAAGCCCTTGGCGGAGGATGGGATTAGACGGTATTGATCGGCATTTACTGATAATACGTTAAAAAGAAAACTTTTTCCCGCAGGATCGTCAGCCGGAAAGCGTGATTTTCGGCCGGCTCACGCCGCTTCGCGGCGCATCGGCCTTCCGGCCGACGTTTACTGATTTCTGCGGAAATCGGTAAAATCGACCCCGAAAAATTACGGCTCAGCTTTCATCGTCGACGATGAAGCCCTTGCTCTCAAAACCGGCGTACTTGGACACGTCGAACTTGCCGCCCAGAGCCTTCTCGATCTGGGACGCCGAATGCGGCACAGGTTGAGCCCTGTTGACGGCTTCCAGCGTCTTGGTGATGACGTCGAAATAGGTTCGCTCCTGTATATACACAGGCGCGTTTATATGTAAACTCGCGCGCAGAATGCGGGCCAAAGCGAGGGTGTTGTCTTCGGACATTGCGTTCCCCGGATACAGTCTTTACCCCGCTTATCGGCTGCCGGGAAAATTTCTTTACGGCCTTGGCCGCAGCGGGGCGGCCGCGCCCGGATGCGCAACGCTGCCGTTTGCCCGCCCGGTATAATCCGCAACGCGTTCCGGCCCATGCCGGGCGGGGGCATACAGGGGAAGCGGCAGGCGAAGGGCTTGAGGACGGATTATCCCGCGCCGGGCGGGAGCAGAACCGCGACCAGGATCTGCGCGGCAAGGATGCGCAGAATCACGGCAAGCGGGTATACGCCCGCATAGACGGACGAAGGCGCATCAACGCCGAGCGCCTGCACGGCATACGACAGGGCCGGGGTGTTGGTCATGCTGCCGGCCAGCAGACCGCACAGGGAAGCGTAATCGTATTTCAACAGGATACGTACCAGCACAGCCGTCGTCAGCAGCGGGAAAAAGGTTATGCAGGCGCCGAGACCCATCCAGTAGGCTCCCTCTCCGTCCGCAATAACGCTGAAAAACTGCACTCCGGCATCAAGCCCCACGCAGGCTAGGAAAAGGGCTACGCCCGTCTCGCGCAGGATTAGATTGGCGCCGACCGGCAGATACCAGACCATGCCCGCGAAATGATTGACGCGGCTGAGAAACAGGGCGGCCAGCAGCGGACCGCCTGCAAGACCGAGCTTGAGCCCTCCCGGCACTCCCG
Source organism: Desulfovibrio sp. (assembly GCA_031271265.1). Classification (GTDB taxonomy): domain Bacteria; phylum Desulfobacterota; class Desulfovibrionia; order Desulfovibrionales; family Desulfovibrionaceae; genus Frigididesulfovibrio. The sequence continues at coordinate 2,772 of JAISWB010000092.1, forward strand.
GCACGGGCAGGGGGATGCTTCCCAAAACGGCGCCGAGCAGAAGTCCCGCGAACAGGGAAACAATATGCGGATGTTCAAGAGCCTTGGCCGAATTGCCTATGCGGGTCGCCGCCCGGTCCAGATCCTTGCCTGCGCCGACGCAGGTCAGCATGTCGCCGTAGTGCAGACGCACGCCGGGTCCGGGGGAAAATTCCACGCCGGCCCTGACCATGCGCGAAACGGTCACTCCGTATTCCGGGGTCAGGCCGAGGGCCTGCACCGATTTACCCGCCGCGTTTTCAGCGGAAACGCTCATCCGCCGCGCTTCAAGCTGCGCGGCAGGGGCATCGCGCAGGTTTTCCCGGCTGCGGGGACCGAGCAACAGGCAAAGTTCCTCCAGTTGCCGCTCCGTGCCCACGGCATGCACGAGCATGTTTTTCTCCAGCCGGGTATCCGGACCGGGCGCGCGGCAGGCGTCCGCGCCCGTTTCCCTGACGCGTGAGAGGGCGGCCCCGGTGGGGTGCAACTTGCAAAAGTCCGTGACGAGCAGGGAAAAAACATTGGGATTGCGGACTTCAAAGGTCTGCCCGCGCAGAGGCGGGTGCAGCATTTCGTCAAGTTTCCGCAAAGTTTCCTGTTCTTCTTCGGGCCTGATGCGGAACAGGACGCGCACCAGCAGCATGATCAGAATGATGCCGAGGGTACCGAAGGGGTAGGCGACGGCGTAGGCCGCGCCTGCGCTGCTTGCCGCCTCCGCGGCGCGGGCCGGAGCGAGTTCGGCGAAGGTTTGGGCGGCGGCGGCCAGGGAAGGCGTATTGGTGGCCGCTCCGCTCAACAGGCCGACGGCGACGGGCAGGGGCAGGTCTAAAGCCAGGTAAAAGGCGACGACCATCGCGGTGCCCGGCAAAATGGTCAAGACCGCGGCCAGATTCAGGAAGAGCCCCCGCCGGCGCAGGGAATCGGCGAAACCCGGGCCGACCTGCATGCCGACGGCAAAGACGAACAGCACCAGACCGAAGTCGCGCGCGAACATAAGGATGTCGGGATCGAGGCCGAAGCCTAGGCGGGCCAGAATCATGCCGCTGAACAGCACGCCTGCCGCGCCGAGGCGCAGGCCCCGCCACGAAAGGTGCCCGAAACCCAGGCCGAGCACCACGGTCAGGCTCAGGACGGCAATGGACGCAGCCGGGCCCGCGAAAAAGCGTGAAATATCCAGCACGGCGAATCCTGTGCAGACGAAGTGCGGCAGGACGGTCCCGTCCGCGGCGTACAGATAGCAATTCCGCTGCCGGCCGGCAAGGATTTTCGGGGCTGCGTCCCCTACGTCGGGGGCGTCTCGGCAAAGGCTTTTTTCAGCGCCGGGGCGGCCCGCGCAATCACCTTTTCGTCCACGCAGTACGCAAGGCGGAAAAATCCGGGACCGGCAAAGCCCGAACCCGGCACGGCCAGCACCAGATGCCGGCGCAACCGCTCCACAAAGGCTTTGTCGTCCCCGCCGGGCGCTTCGGGGAAGAAATAAAAGGCCCCGCGCGGCATCAAAAAGGTATAGCCGGCGTCCGTAAGCGCCGCCGCCATCGTATCCCTGCGCCGCCTGTACACCCCGATGTCCACGGAAGTCCCGAGCGCCGCCGCCGCGAGACGCTGCCCCAAGATCGGCGCGTTCACGAAGCCCAGGGTGCGGTTGCACAGCGCAAGACCGTCCATGAGCTGTTTCCTGCGCTCCGCAAGAGGCGAAAGCGCCAGCCAGCCGATGCGCTCGCCCGGCAGGGACAGGCTCTTGGAAAAGGAGGAAACCTGCACGGCATAGGGGTACAGGGGGAGCAACGGCGGCACTTCCGCGCCGTCGTAGACCAGAAAGCGGTAGGGTTCGTCCGCGGCCAGGAAAATCGGCCGGCCGAAGCGTTCGGACTTTTCGCGCAGCAGGGCGCACAGGGCGGTCGTTTCTTCCCGCCCGTAGACCTGCCCGGTCGGGGTGTTGGGCGAGTTGATGATCATAACCCTTGTCCGGGCGGTCACCGCCGCGTCGACGGCGTCGAGGTCCAGGGCGAAGGTGCCCGGCCGGGTAGGCACGGTGCGGAACAGGGCGCCGCAGTTTGCGGCGTAAAAGCCGTATTCGACAAAACAGGGCGCGGGCGCCAGCACCTCGTCGCCGGGGTTGAGTACGGCGCGCAGCAACACGTTCAGCCCCCCCGCCGCACCGCAGGTCAGCAGAACGTCTTCCCCGGCCAGGGCGATGCCCTGCTCGGCGGAAAGATGCCGCGCCAAGGCCTCCCGCACCTCGGGGAGTCCGGCGTTGGGCATGTAGCCGAAAGCGAAAGGTTCGCCCGCCCTGTCGGCTATCCCGCGCAGGATTCCGGCCGCTGTGTCCGGCGGAGGCAGGTCCGGGTTGCCCAGGCTGAAATCGCAGACGGCGTCCTCGCCGTGCTGCTTTTTCAGAATCGCTCCGGCCTCGAACATGGCGCGTATCATGGACCCGCGCCCGACATTTTCAGCTACGGCATCAGCAAGCATGTTCACTGTGATTTCCTCTTGTTTGCGCGGAATTATAAGACATTCGGTCGAAAAGTTCAATAATGTTCCGCCGTCCGCCGCAAGCTGCGGCGCGTGTGCATAAAAATAGGGATATGTGCGACGAAAAGTAAATTAAATAATGATGTTATATGTTAAAAGCGCGGTTCAGAATCCGTCGGATTTCCTCAGTCCTCACCCCGCGAATCCGGTTGACATCGGCCGGGATATTGCCGAATATCACTCCTCGACAGCTTGCCGCGGAGGACGCGTGATCAGTATTTTGGACATAGGCCTCGGAATTCTGCTGCTCCTTTTCCTGGTGCGCGGCATGTTGCGCGGTTTTATTCCCGAAACGGCAGGCTTTGTTGGGATATTTCTAGGCTTTTTCCTGGCGGGGCGTTTTTATCCGATGATTTCCCCGCAGTTCGACGGCGTCATAGCCAACCCCAAAATCGCGACCGGGCTTTCCTACATCGTCATTTTCGCGGCCGCGCTCATAACGGTTTCCCTGTTCGCCGTCATCGCCCGGCGCATCATCTCCCTTGATCCCCGTCTGGACAG
>JAISWB010000106.1 GCA_031271265.1 Desulfovibrio sp.
CTTCTGCGAAAATTCATCCAATTTTTCCACAGAGTTACAATGTGCCATTCCAAACTTTGCCGATCATTCGCAAGATGTCTCATTTTTGCGCCTCCTTCCGGCCGTGTGGCCTTCATAAAAAGGTAATGACTTTGCAGAGATATGCCCATCACTCCAAGCGCGCACGCTCCAACTGAAACACAACGAATAACGGCACCGGCCTGTTGCCGGCTTCTGTTGCCTCATCACACTGCCGAACCTGTTTTTTTGTCGCCGTCTCCATTTGTACCTTGCAGCGGCATTACACCACCATCGTACATCCGGAAGGCAAACCTGTCCAGACTATACCTTCGGGCAACGAAGCTTTCCCCAGCCTGAATTGCACCCCTCGCGCAGGCAGGGGATAGCAGCGCAAGTCGTCTTCGCGCGGGTCGATCAACGCGGAGAGTTCTTCCATGCAACGGGTCGCGTCCTTTATGTTCCCGTCAAGGACAAACACGCTGTATTCAATGGGTGCCGCGTGCTTCAGCACAGCGCGATGCACGCGTTGCAAACGTCTTTTATCCCGAATATCATACCCGATAACAAACGTAGCCATGTTTTGTTTTCTCTGTGATGTACGCTCTGAATAGGCTACAAATCACATGAAGAGCGGAGTTGATCGGTTTTCGCCTTCTTCACCGTCCGGTTTAAGCAGCGTGAGCAAATCGGACACGCCGTGCGCCGCCCGTTTGCGGAAATGTTCGGCGGCTTCTTCATAAAGCGGGTAAAAGCGCGTTCGTCCGGCCTTACCCAGCAGGCAGCCGTCGGGCGTTGTGGAAAAGTTCTCCACCCGCAACTGATTCGATGTGAACAAGGATACGGCAAAACGGTCTACGGACGGACGCAACGGTTCCATTAGATCTGATGCAAGCGATTCACGGCCGAAATCCAGACCGTGATAAAAACCGATGAAGGGGTCCAGTCCGGACCCGTGGAGCGTAATGACGATATCGGCGTGCAGCAATGTATAGCTGAGGGAGAGTACCGCATTCAAGGGATCGCGTGGAGGTCTGCGGTTACGGCCGGTGAAGCGGAGCGAGGCGGGCAGGTGCGCAGCCAGTCCTGAAAAGTATGTGGCTGCGGCGCGTCCTTCGAGTCCCCTGAGTGCCGCCAAAGAATGTTGATGTGTTATTTGGGCGGCGAAGCGCCCGAGTTGTCCGCAGCATTTTTCCAGTTCAAGACGGGAGGCGCGCCTGCCGCTTTCCGCCAACGTCAGCAAAAATTTTTCCGATTCGGCCAATTTTGCGGCAACCAGACTTTGTGCAATACGCAGACAAAAAGCGGGATCCAGCGACAATCTGTATTGATCCACACGCCTGGATGCGTCATTGTGCGGCCGTGCAAGCATCATGCTTGCGGAGGCTTTACGTCCGCTGAGTACCACAAGGCCTATATTTTTTTCACCCAGTTTGCCGAGCAAACTGGAATGCAAAACGATATCACCGCGTAAGAAGATACGTTCCAACGGCGCAAGTGGAACTGTTCCGATGCGTTCGGAATTTTCATAGAATGCCAGAGCTTCTCCGTCCAGGCGCAGTTCTACACCGCGCCTGTCGACGTACAGGCTTGTCATAATTTACCTCAAGATTTCCAATTGTATATCAGTCATATAGAAGTTCAGACTCAATAAGGATAGAGAAATTATTTTACACTATCATAAAAGGTTGTGTGGAGCGACGCTTGGCTTGCCCATAAAACAGGGGGTGCATGCGCGGGTCGAGTTGGAAAAAATGTACGGTATCTTCTCTGAGATTGGCCAGTTGTTCCAATTTCCTTTGCAGCGCGCGGTATTCTGCCGGAGTCATCCAGCATTCGTAGAATGACTTTTGTCCGCCGACGGCGTAGGCTTTAACGCAGTTGTGCACGCGGTGCAAGCGATTTTGGCCGGATATATCATAGCATACCAAAAACAAAGTTCGAGGCATCAGTATTTCCTTTGCTCCTCAATATGGTATTGCCCAAGCCCGAAGGTGGCGTTTTTGCCGACATGGGTCCATTGTCCGACATACAAATGCTCGTGAAAACATTCCGGCACATTGCGCAGCCGCCAGTGCCCCACGACGCCGTCCAGGGCCATGCTCTGCCGCTGGCGATTGGAGTAGCGCACCCAGTGCCGCCATTGCAGGTCGTGCGAATACTCCACGGTTGCCGCTGCTGCGGCCATAGCCTGAAAGTCGTAATCCGGAGCTGTTCCGGCGTGGAATTCGGCGAGCAGGCTGTTGCGCCGGAGGAGAGCCGTGAGCAGCACACGCGGCGTTAACTCCGCCGGGGGGAGAATGCGCCGGTTTTCCTGCAGGCGCAGGGGCGTAGTGAAGCAGAGGGAAAAATCCGGGCCGCTGCCTGCCGGCACTGACAACGCCGTATCGTGCGGGAGTAGTCGGCCTTTGCCGGCATCGTACACGCCGACAACGCCTTCCGGCGTGACGAGGGAAACATCGACAGGCCGGGCCGTGCCGTGTCCGACGGAGCGGCTGAAGGCCCGTTGCCAGGCGAAGACGACGAGGGCGAGTTTCTCCGGCGCCCTGCCGAACAACACCGTGTGGAACGAAAGCATGTCACCGGGGTTGTAGACGCGGCGGCCCCAGGCCGGAGGTTCCACGATATAGGGACTCGGCACGCTGCTGAACTTTTGCAGGGGATGCTCGCCCGGCGGCGGGGTTTCAAAGAGAAGGGCATAGGGGCAGACGGCATACAGGGGGCACGGCGGGCAGGCACGTTCGCGCGTCATGCAGGCAACGGCGCGCAGGGCCAGGCCGAAAGCGCCGCGCAACATGGAGCCTGCATAGTCCGGCAGACATATCGGGGTCAGAACTTCAAAGGTCAGGCGATAACGCGCCGCCTGCCAAAGCTTTTCCCGGCGACGCACGGAGCCGGCCGGGGCGTTGCCCGCAGGCTCCGCAAGCGTTCCCCCGCCGGCCTCCCGCGCCGCAGGGCATGCCGCATCTCCCGCGAATCCCGGCGGACACGGCACGGCTTTCAACTCCGCAGACGATTAAGGTAATCTTTGAACAGCGCGCCCTTTTTACCCTGATACATATTTTTAGCCTTCAAAAGCGGCGCTATGCTGTCGGCGCAGAGTTTACGTTCCTTGTCGGGCCATGTGAGGGCGGCATCCAGAAACGCGGCGCAGTCGTTCAGGACAGCCGCTCCGGCTTCGCCGGCCTTGAGCGGTCTGTGTTGTTCGATGGTTGCGCAGAAGTGCTCAAGCTTGCGTTCTTCCCCGCTCATGGCCGCCTTGCGGCGTGCTTCGTCCGCGCGGGCCTGCGCTTCCGCTTCGGCTTGCAGGCGCACGGCGTCTTCCTCGACTTTTTTCGCGCGGGCCGCCTTCTCGGCGTCCCGGCGTTTATTTTCCAAAGCGTCCTTGGCGGCGCGCATGTCCGGGTGCCCGCGGCTTTCTTCGTTGCACCAGTCAAGCAGCGGCCGGCAGTCTTCTTCGGGATTGATTTCCACGAGCGCCCAACCGAAGGGGAGCAGGCCGCTCTGCTGATGTTCGTCGTCGGCGGCCAGCCAGACGGTGGTGCCGGTTCGGCGGAAACGGGGAGGATTGCCTTTGCCGGTCATGATGCGGATGCGCGCCGCAGCGGCAATGGTTTTGCTTTCCGCTGTACTGAAGCGGCCGAGGCGGATCAGAAAGGCTTCGCCGGCCTCAAGTTTGTCGTGCAGTTGCCTGTACAGGGCGTCCAGGCGTTCCAGCCCGCCTTTGTCCGCAAAATTTCTTCGGGACAGCAACGCGAACTCTTCATCAAAACGCTTCCGATAGCAGGTGTTGCAGTACCCGGCAAATTTTTTGATGTCCGGACGCAGGAAGGGTAATTTTCCCGGCATATTGCCCATACCGGACAAATCCTGTATAACGGTTTCCGAAACGAAGGCTCTGTATTGGCCGGGGAGGATGACTTCCTTGCGCGTGGCAACGGCGCGTTCTCTGTTGCCGGCGGTGCTTTTCGGAGGATATTTTTTGAAGTTGCAGGCAAAAACGATTTTCCGCGCAATATCCCCTTGCGGCATGAAATCCGCGGTTTTCAGCAGGCGCAGGGGTGAGGTGTGAAAGCGGCCGAGCAACAATGTTTCTTCCAGTTTTGTGCCGCTTTTATCCTGCACAGCGCTCGGTGGAGCATTGTCGGTGCTGTCGTCCGCCGTATCGTAACGGGCGCGTATCTCGCTCGGTGCCTCTGCGTACAGCGCTTCAAGCCATGCTGTACGTATGGCTCCTTTGACGCTGCTGCCGGGCAGGTACAGGTTCCCGTTGCCGGGCAGATACGCGGCGCGTTCGAGATAGTTGTTGTTGAATACGTTCTTCAGGTCGCCCTCGGTCTGTACGGGTTTGCCGAGGCTTTCACTATATTTTTTTGCCACGCCGTCCGCCACGGGAATAATACTGTGCGCGTGAGGGGTGAACAATTCTTTGTGTTCCTGCAGCAATCTGTAGATCTTCTGTATGCCGTCCAGCTTGCCGGACGACGCGGCGTCCAGCAATTTTTCACGTACACCGTCGGGAAGAACGGCTCGCGAAGGATCAAAGGCATACAACAGATTGTCCTCGATGACATAGCCTGTGGGATCAAATTCCTCGCCGAGGCCGACATGGACGGGGGCCAACGGCGTCAGGCAGAGACGGACGGAGTGCAGGAATGCGTTCATGACACGCTCGCCGTTGTTCGGGAAATTTCGGGATCGGGCAATTCCGGCAAAGGGACAACGGGCGCGTACCCCTGATGCACAGTGCGGTCGTCGACTGCGGAAATGCCGGTAATACCCTGCCCCAAAAAATGTCGGGGAGCAGCTTCGGAAAGGGTAAACACGGCTCCGGTTTTTGCCGTAAGCAGCGGCCGTTTGAAGGGATTGTGCCGCAGGGCGGCCTCGTCGCCGTGCCTGCCGAAGTGCGTACGTACCTGGTAAAAACTGCGCTCCGCGTCATAGTTCAGGCCTTGAGGCGCGCAGGGGGCGAGGGTCAGGAAGCTCTTCGCGGAGCCGCATGTCCAGATAGGATCTTTCAATTCCTTCTCAATCTCGAACTTGCCCGCGCCGATGCCGGCATCCCGGCCGTAACCGAGTTGTCCGAGAGATGTAAGCGCTTCAAAAAAATCGGTGACGCTCAGGCGGCTTTCATCCAGCACGGTATACACATCCAGAGCGGATGCCGGGTGATACCACAACAATTCCATGCTGTAAGGCGCGAAAGCGCCTTTTCCGGTGGTTCCCGTCAGGCGGTTGACGGTATTGTGCGGTTGAGTGTGCGCTTGCGGCGCGTAGTGTATTTCGTCGTCCGGAGTCCGGATGTTGCCGCCCGCATAGGCTTCCTCGTCGTCGCAGGCGGATGTTTGCCGGCGGGCAAAGTCGCGCGTGAGATGTTCAAGGGCGATCCAGCGTTTGGACTTGCGTTTTTTCCGATCTTCGTCATCGGAGGAAGCCCACAAAAACGACGGCAGGGTCGGCAGAGGCAGAAACCCGCTCGGCACGGCATCGGAAAGCACGGCAAAGGGCTTGCCCTGCGTATAGCCTTCCAGCAGTTCATTGAGGACGGCTTCCCCGCGCCGGCGGCGCAAGGTCCAGCACAACTGGCCGAACAGCGTGTCCCCGGCAAGCCGCGTGCCGAAGGCCGTCAGCGGGCGCAGGGTGAGGCGGTACGTCCGCATGGCTACCCCTGTTGCGCAAATGGCTGTATATTATCGAATTTTTCGGAATAATCCTCATTGTCCACAGTGAGTTTTTCAAAACGGACCTTGCCGTAGCCGCGCGACCCGGAACCGCCGAGGCTGTCCCGTTCCAGCAGCTTCAACCCGGCAAGGAGCGTGTCGAACAAGCGCTCGTCGTCGCCGTCCAGCCGTTTGAAGGACAGGTGAAAGTCGAAAATCGCGCCTTCAACGACGCGCTCCGTCTGGCGCGGGTGCTGCGCCGTGCCGGTGATGCGGTTGATGGAGTTCTCGCTTTTCACTTCAATGTACGGCTGCTTATCCTTGAGTTTTTCTCCAATCCATGCTTTTTGCAGGGGACAATCCCAGAAGGCGAGCCGAGTGGGACCGAGTTTCCGTGCCTCTTCGGAGGACAAGTCGTTGCTGTCGCCTCCGCCGATGCCGAAAAGCTGCAGGATGGGCAGTACGCCGGGCTGCCCCTGTTGCTGCCGGGAAAGCGGGCCTTCCTGCACGGCGCCGCTGCGCCATTCGAGCAGGCTGCGGATTTTGCCTTTGAGGCTGGAGCCGGGGATATAGGGTTGGCGTGTCACGGGATGCCGGATGACTGGATTGTCCACGCCGCCGATGTGCATTTCGCCGTCGCCCGCGCCGATGTGCAGGCCGGTCAACAGTTTCAGATCCGCATGAATGATGGATATGTTACGCAGTTGCATTGGCTGTCTCCGCATTATTTGTCATTTACCCTATAAAATCCCATAAAGGCTTCCATAAAAAGCTTGCAGCGCTTCAGGCTTTCCGGCGCATCTATTTTATCAACGCAACAGGAGAACAGTTTGTTGAAGGTTTCATCGATGTGATCACGGCCTTTGGCGTAGGCAACCTTGGCGCGCATCATTTTTATGAACGGCGCGAATTCTTTGTATGTCGGCTCGCGAGTCGACGTATCTTGCGTTTGCACGCGTTCATTCCACATGACGAGTTCGTCGTAGAAGCGGCGTAACTGGGTCCGCTTGTTTTTGCCGCCGCGATCATAGACCTGTGCAGCGGCATGCTCGGCAATCTTGTTGAAGATTTCATCAGGCATATTTTCACTGAAGTCGATTTTCGCAAGATCTTCATCCGACAGGCGGCTTGATTCCTGATATCTGCCGCCGCCCTGGGGAGGATAGGGTCTGCCTCCGGGGCGATTGTCTCCGTGTCGGGGGCCGTCGTACCGGTGTCCTCCGGATGCTCCGGGAGGCCCGGCCGGCCGATCATTCCGATAACTTCCGCCCTGTCCGCGATTTCTGTTTTCCATAACGACCTCACCTACGTTGACGATAAAGATGATTGAACAAGGGTATGCGAAAGGCCTTTTTCATTTGTTCGATACCATTGTGGCCGAGTGTTTCCGTGATATCAAGCAAGGCCTTCCGGCGGTCGTCGACAACCTGCCGGGCGCTCGGACTTTCCAGCATTCGCGCTGTATTGTAGTACAGTTTGCTGCGCCACATGAGCGCTTCCGGCCTGTCGCGCTCGTCAAGGGACAGTTCCAGAAGGGCAAGCAGACTGTACATGAAACCGGTGGACAGACGATACTGTTCGCGAAGCCGGTCAATCTCCGCTTCGGCCTTTTCCGTGGTATGCCATTGTTTCCAGGATTCGACAACACCAAAGAGACAAAACGCGTTTTTGCCGTCGCCGGCCTCCCTGCCGTCTTTTGCCCCGGCGGATACGGAGGTCTTTTGCGCCTTGCCTGCGGGGATCTCCGCAGCGGCGGGCGCGGGCTTGCAGGCATATGCCGCTTCGCCTGCCGGATATTTCTTGGCAAGTTTCAAGGCATCTTCGGCCTCTTCGGTCAGGCCGTACACGGGGGAACCGGGTTTTTTCACGATCATGCCGGCGGAAAAGTGCAGTTTGGGATTCTCCGCCGTATAGCGGGCAAACTTCGCGGCCATTCTGCCTGCGAGTTTCTGAGTGCTGTGCCAGGGTCCGACAAGGAAGAAATCGTCGCCGCCGGCAAAAACCGTGTACGCGTTAGGATACTCGTCGGCGCACAGGACGGGCAGGTACACGGAAAAAAAGGCGTCCATCTGCCGGGAAAGGGCGGCCAGGCGGGCAAAGGTGGGTTTCTGCCCGGTTTCGTCATTGCTCAGGCCTTTTTGGAAGATTGTGCCGAGGTTGTCCACATCGCCCTTGAGCACGGTCAGGGCGGCAATCCCCCGGAATTTGACCGGACAGGCATCGGGTTCGGTGTAGGGGGCCGGGCCGGCGTTGTGATGTAGGACGGGTTCACGGTCCTCACAGGCGATATGCGTAAAGCTTTTCATCACTTTGCGGGTAATTTCGGCTGCCGCCTCTTCTCCGTAGCGGGCTTTTGCAACGGCCGCATTGCCGGCCTCGTCGGGGAAGTACGGGACATAGCCGTTGATATTGCGGCGGGCATAGCCGTTCCACAGGATATCCTTCATGTTTTGCGGCAGGGAGAAATCCCAGCAGCGCCGCAAGGCGCCGGAGGCCGCGAGTTCGCCGAAACGGCCGCAATCGGCTTCATCCCCGGCAAACATGACCCTGTAGCCGAACATGGACAGTTCGCATACGGCAGTACCGTGCAGCTTGCCGGCGTCTTCATCTCCGACCACAAGGATGCGGGTGTGATGCAGCAGGCTTTCGCCGATCCGGATTTGGTCGCGCGAAAGGGCGCAGGAAGCGCCTTTGCCGTCGTCCGACAGACTCGCGACGTCCCTGCCGGCGGGATTTTTGTCTTCCGGGCCGGGAGAGGCTTCCGTATTCCTGCCGGCGGAAGGATCGCCGTCCTTGCGGTCGGCGGGCAGTTTGCCGTTCCATGCGCAGACGCCGAGCGTAAAGTCGGCTTCAAGTACGGCCTCGGGACGGTCGCAGAGGTCGAAGCGCCGGTACTTGGCGCTTTCGAGGCTTTCAAAAAGTTTTTTGTAGAGCAGGGTAAAACGGCTTTTCCCGTTGCGTTTTCCGCAGAAATCTTCACGGCTTGCCGCCTCCCAGGCCAGACCGAGGCCCGCAAGGCCGAAGGTGCTGCGCAGGAACCAGGCATCGAATTCCTGGCGCAAGGTCCGCAGTTGCTCAATCACTTCGGGGGTGTTGTGGGCGACGATGAGGAATTTCCCGGCGGCATTGGTAACGCGGCTTGTGGGCGGCAGTTGCAGGGTTTCGAGAATACGCAGCGCGGCCAGTTCGGTAAGGAGCGCAACCTGGAAGGAGCGGCCGCGCAGGATTTTGGCCGCTTTTTTATTGGTTTGGGAACCTTCGGCAAAGATGAAATCCTGAATGCCGAAAAAGTCGCCCTGGATGAGCAGGTATTTCTTTTCTTCGCGCGCAGCGGGGTCAGCCGGGCCGGGGGCGGGATCCTCCTTGTCGCGTCCTGTTGCCCGCGCATGGCGCCAGAGAGCGACGGCAAGAGCGGCCGTCGCTTTGCAGTGGTCGTACAGGGAAACGTCCGGTTTCACGCCGAAGGCGGTCGCGGACGGAACGGCGTGCGTAAAGGCCGTCCACAGGGAATCAAAATGGTCGAGCCACAAGGGCCAGGAGGCGCGGTGGCTTGCGGGAATTTTTTCAAGTCCGGCCGTGAAGGATTCCCACAGACGTTTGTATTCGTCCTGCGCGACTTTGTCGTCGGACGGTTCGCAGACATCGCTCGGTTCCGGAAAAAGAGAAGCCGGGCTCAGGGCTTGCAGGGGATAACGATACTTCAGGTCTTGCGCACTCAGAGCGCGGGGTTGCAGGATCTGTTCAAAAAGAGGCATGAGCCTGGCCTGAAAATGATTGCGGCCGGTGTCGGTTTCGTCTTTGCGGGCGTTGTATTTTTCGAATTCTTCCCGCTCGAAGCCCGAGGCGGTTCTGTCCGCTTCGGCGATGATGCGTTGCAGGGGGGTGCTCGGCTTGTGGTGCATTGCGGCGGCATTGATCAGGCTGTCGGTGATGTCTTCGCCGTGTTTTCTTGACGCGAAGGGTGAGGCATCGCCCTTGAGTACGTCCGGGAAGGCGTGCTCCAACTCGTCGAAGGCGAGGGCGGTCCAGGCGGCGTGATGGTGCGAGTGATAGCCGCCCTTATCATGGAACGGGCAATACTGCGTGATGTTGCCGTTCAGATTGTCTTTTGGAAAACGCGAAGCGTCCTTTTTTTCCGCGCGCTGGGCGAATTTGCCCAGATCGTGTATGAGGGCGGCGAAGGCCACTCTGCAGGAAGCATCAAAGACGTTCATCCGTACCTCCTCGGGGCGGTGCTTATGCGTATGCGTATCCATAATAAAGACAGGCGATCATCCACACTTCCTCGGGACAGCGCCCGTGCGGTTCAAAATCATGCAGGCGACCGTGTAAAGTCGCCCTGCGGGGCAGGGCAGACACCGGGCCGGTCGTCGACCCAAGAACAGGGAAAACAGGAGGTCAAGGCGGCGGACCGCGGCGACTGACCGCCCGTGCTTTTGCGCCGGCTAAAGATTTTGCCCGTACAAAGACAAGCCTTGTACGGGCAAAAAGTTGCCCACATCTTGTCGATGTGGTTACCGTGGTTACGCTCCAGAGTTCTCCGTTCTGAAAACGCGAATGAAAAATAACTCACCCGGCTGCCGCTTGTCAAGAAAAAAATTGACAGGTGGAAATAAATTGTGAATCAGGGAGTGGTAAAGTAACGCAGCTGGCTGGCTTGTCAGGAAGATCGCACAGCAGAGGAGTCGCGGCACGCGCCGCCCTCCTTAACCTCGTACCGATGGACTTGAAAGAGCGTGGATGCAAACGGGATGTTCAACATAAAGTGCCCAAAATACCGACATGTGGGCAAAGGAAAAATTATGTTTATCAACAATGATGTGATTCTCGGCCTGGATATAGGCATCGGCTCCATTGGTTGGGTACTTATGGAAAAACAACAAGACGGCGTGAAACAGATTGTTCAACGTACTCTATCAAGCGGTGAAGTGTTGACTGCCGCCGGTGTGCGCCTTATTGATGTGCCCGAAGATCCGAAAACAAAAGAACTACAGAGCAAGCACAGGCGCGACGTGCGGCGCCAACGCGTTACTATTCAGCGCCGTTCCAAGCGCATGCGTGATGTCATGGCCTTGCTGTCGGCACATATTTACGGTCAAGCAAATGATATTCAGCATATGTTCCATGACGGCACAGCACAGTCAGGCCCATGGAACCTGCGTCGAGAGGCCCTTTACCGTATACTGAATGATAAGGAACTTTCAATAGTTCTCTATCATTTGGCAAAACATCGCGGATTTCAGTCAAACAGCAAAGCCGATAAAGGTGACAATTCTTCCGATTCCGGGAAAATGCTCACTGCCGTCAATGAAATAGAGCGTCGTATGCAGGAAAGCAACGCACCGACATTAGGTATATTCATGGCCGGACCGCGCGATACGCCTGCACATCAGCAGAGAAACCGCTGCGGCATGGACGGGAAGCCGGTCTATACCTACACCCCGCTGCGCAGGCTGCTGAAGCAGGAAGCCGATGTCATATTCGCCGCGCAGACAGCCTTCGGCAACACCAAGCTAACGCCTGAATTTTGCGAACAGTACAAAGCTGCGGCCTTCGATCAGCGTCCTTTGCAATCCAGGGAAAGCCTGATCGGCCGTTGCGCCTTTCTTGAAAACGAAAAACGGGCGCCAAAATTTTCCCCCACTGCTGAACGCTTTTGTTTGGCGCAACGTCTCGGAATCCTGCGTATCGTATCGCCTGACGGCAGTACCCGCCCTCTTACCGGGGAAGAGCGCGGCAAGGGTATGGGCCTGCTCGGCAAGAATGCGAAAATTTCCTACAGCGCCTTGCGAAGACAGATCGGTCTGCCTGAAGATGTGTATTTTGAGAATCTCGGCCGCAAGGCGATTCGCGGAGACAGGAATACAAATCATGAAACACATGATGTCGTCAGGCGCACAGGTGCCTGCGGCACCGCGCACGCTCTGTTTCACAAGCTTTTGAGAAAAGAAGACTTTGCAGACCTCATGACAAAAAAAGCGACTAACGGACATTTACTTGCCGATCAGATCAGCAAGATAATTTCCGATAATGATGACTTGGAGATAATTCGCACCGCACTGCGTGAACTTGTTTTGCCGGACAATATCTTGACAATAATTTATGATGCTGTCGTAGAAGGTAAATTTAGTGCATTCAAAGGCACTCTGCGTTTATCGCTGAAAGCTATGTACAGTATCCTTCCCGAGCTGGAAGCGTGCGGCGACTATAAAGAAGCATGCGACAGAGCTGGTTTTGACCATACTAAGACGCTTGCTGCCGACTGGCGCGACATCAGAAATCCGCTTATACAACACATGCTGCGCGAAGTGCGACGCCAAGTGGAAAGCATAGAACGTACGTTCGGTATTGTTCCGGGGTACGTTCATATTGAGCTGGCAAGAGATTTCGGAAAAAGTATTGAAGAGCGTAACAACATCGAAAGCGGCATCGCGAAAAATACGGCGCGCAATGCCAAGCTGCGCGAAGAGCTGGCTGCATACTTCGGTCGTACGTCGGAGAATATCAAGGCCGATGAGCTTCAGCGTTATAAATTATGGAAAGAACAAGGAGGAAAATGCTGTTATTATACACTGCTGCGCAATACCAAGGAAGGCAGCGCATACAAGGCCGGACGAGTTCAGGAGGGCGGCATCGATGTTATGGATTTGCGTTACGACACGAATGCCGTACAGGTAGATCATATTCTCCCCTACAGCCGCACCTATGATTCCTCATACCATAATCTCGGCCTTTGTCTAACTACTGTAAACCAGCGTAAGGAAAACCGATCTCCTTATGAATGGATTGGATCAACACATCCACAAAGCTGGCATGAATTTACGCAATGGGTTGAGAGCCTGTCGCTCAAAAATATAAAGAAGCGCAACTATCTTTTACGAGATTTACGGGAAAAACAAGATAGATTCATTGAACGGAATTTGAATGATACCCGCTATATTACCAGAGTAATATATAACTGGTTTGTTGAGGAATATTACCCGCAGAGAACCAGTGATGTTGAGAAGAAACGTCGTGTTTTTGCCAGGCCTGGTCCACTGACCGCATTTTTACGCAAGGCATGGGGCTTGGAACAGTTGAAGAAAGACACAAGCGGCGTAAGAATCGGCGACAAGCATCACGCATTGGACGCATTTGTCGTCGCTTGTTGTACAGAAAGTCTTTTACAGAAGGTCACAAAAGCCGTTCAGCGCAAGGAAGAAGAGTATTTGCGTGAGCGGCTGCCTTTGCCCATGCTCGGCTGCGATGCGGAGGCGAAGGAGACGTTGTCGAGTATTTTCCTGAAAAACGGTACTAAGCCTTGCTCGAAGGTGCTCGCGGTGGCGAAGGAGATGTTGTCGAGTATTTTCCCGTCACGGGCGGAGCGGGGAAAAATCAACGGTGCGCTGCATGAGGACACGTTGCGATCTATTGTAGTAGAAAAGGATAAGCACGGCAAGGAACGTAAAATGTTATACTTGCGAACGCCGATTCACAAGTTGAAAATAAATCAGTTGTCGGAAATAAAGGATGCGCACAGATGCCCGGATGTGATTGAAGCGTTGAGGAGCTGGTTGAGTTTGCCTGCGGAAAGAAGAG
>JAISWB010000102.1 GCA_031271265.1 Desulfovibrio sp.
TCTGAGCGAAGCGAAGAATCTATCTTGATGCCTTTCAGAAAAAAACGAAGCCGGGAAGATGGATTCTTCGCTTCGCTCAGAATGACCCGTCTCGGCAAAGTTTAATCGGGGGAGCAATACCCTCCTTTTCAGATGGGGGTACTCTGCCGGAAATATATATTTAAGTCAACACTCTCGAGAGGAAATCAATGCGCGGACGGGAGAACGACCGTAGGGACGGCAAAATCACGCTGTTTCCGCTTTCCTTTGCCCGGCTTCTTTGCTAGACAGCGCCGTATGGACAACGCTGTTTTTGCAAACCGCCGCGAACGACTGCGGCGGTTCCTGCGCGATGCCGGGCAGGCGGCCCTGCTTGTGACGTCGGACGCCGACCGTTTTTACCTGAGCGGCTTTGAACTGCACGATGCGCAACTCAACGAAAGTTCCGGCTGCCTGCTCATTACGGCGGCCGGCCGGGACATACTCTGCACCGACCGCAGGTTTGCCGACGCCGCCGCGCGCCTGTGGGATGAGGACGACATCGTCGTCTACCGGGGCAACGGGCTGAGCGATATCAACGCCCTGCTCAAAGATCGCGTGTCCGGCGAAGTCGGCTTTACGCCCTCGGCACTGAGCGTGCAAGCCTATGAGGGCATCGGCGACGGCGTACGCATGCGCGATGCCGGCAACCCGGTCGCTGATCTGCGGATCATCAAGGATGACGACGAGATTCGCAAGCTGGAAAAGGCCTGCCGCCTGAACGAAGAACTTATGCGTAACCTGCCCGCTCTGGCGCGACCCGGTCTGACGGAGGCCGGTCTGGCCTGGGAAATCGAGCGTTTCTGGCGTGAGCGGGGGGCGGAAGAACTCGCCTTTCCGTCCATCGTCGCCGTGGACGGCAATGCCGCCCTGCCGCATGCCGTGCCCGGATGCACCGAAATTACCGATTCTTGTTGTCTGCTCGTGGATGTCGGTTGCCGGCTCGACGGCTATTGCTCGGACCAGACCCGCACCCTGTGGATCGGGGACAAGCCGGATGCCCTCTTTGCTTCGGATGCGGCACTGGTCCGCGAGGCGCAGGAGCGGGTTGTGCGCGGTATCCGTCCGGGTATGACCGCCCGCGAGGTTTACGGGATCGCCGCCGCTTTTCTGGATGCCGGGGGTGTGCTGGATCTGTTCACGCACGCCCTCGGCCACGGGATCGGCCTCCAGACGCACGAAGCCCCGTCGCTGAACGAAACCTCGGAAGTCATTCTGCGGCCGGGCATGGTGCTGACTGTCGAACCCGGCCTGTACCGGCGGGGCCGCCACGGCATCCGTCGGGAACACATGATGCTGGTGACCGAGGACGGCGCGCGGGTTTTGTAAAGCTGTTTCCAAAGCAAGACTGCCGCCGATAAAGGAAATTCCGATAAAAGCGTCCGACACGGCAGATTCCCGCGGTGAGCCCCGCCGCTTGCGCCTGACCGTGCGCGGCCAGGTACAGGGAGTGGGTTTTCGTCCCTTCGTTTTTCTTCTTGCGGAACAATGCGCGCTTACGGGCTTTGTGCGCAACGGTCCGGAGGGGGTACGCATTGAAGTCCAGGGCAGGGAAGAGGCACTGCATGCCTTCGCCCTGGGCCTGGAACGGGATTTGCCGCCGCTGGCCTGCATTACCGGCATAGACCGCGAAAACTTGCCCCCCAAGCCGGGGGAAACGGCATTCTCCATAGCGGTCAGCGGCGTCGGCCGGGGGCGGTCCGTGCTGGTCAGCCCGGATGTCGGCATCTGTCCGCTGTGCCTGGCCGAAATCCGAGACGGCGCGAATCGGCGTTTCAGGCATCCTTTCGCCAACTGCACGGACTGCGGTCCGCGCTACAGCCTCACCCGCAGCATACCCTATGACCGTTCCGGCACCAGCATGGCCTGCTTTCCCCTGTGTCCGGAATGCCGCGCCGAATATGAAAACCCGCGTGACCGGCGCTTTCACGCCCAGCCCAACGCCTGTCCGCGCTGCGGCCCCGCGCTGAGCCTGGAACTTCCCGGCGACGCAGGATGGCGTGAACGGTCCGCGGCCGAACAAAGCGCCACTCTGGAACTTCCCGGCGGCGCAGGAGAACGCGAACGGTTCAGGGTCGAACAAGGTGCGGTTCAGGAACTTTCCGGCGGCGCGGGAAAAATCGTCCGCATCGACGGGGAACGCGCCCTGCCCGCCCTTGCGCGTTTTCTGTTTGACGGCGGCATAGCCGCGGTCAAGGGCATAGGCGGGTTTCACCTGGCCTGTGACGCCCGCAATGACCGGGCGGTTGCCGAATTGCGCCGGCGCAAGCTGCGCCCGCGTCAAGCTCTGGCGGTGACGGCCGCCGGCCTCGACGACGTCCGGTGCATCGCGGTCCTGGGTCCCGCGGAGGAAGCCGCGCTCCTGTCCCCTGAACGGCCCATAGTCATCTGCCCCTTGCGCCCGCAGGCAAGCTGCGTGTCCGGGGCGAGCCCGGCCCGGCCGGCAGTCCCTTACGGGAAAGACGGCCCGCGGGCTGTGTTGCCGGAAATCCGGACGCCGGGCGTGTTGTCGGAAGCACGGACGCCTGCTGTGTTTTCTGAAACCGGGGCGCCGGCTACGCTTCCTGAAGCCGGTGCGTCTGCCGGAATTGCTCCCGCCGTTTCTTCTCTTGTCGCTCCGGACACGCGCAGCATCGGCGTCATGTTGCCGTACAGCCCCCTGCATGTTCTCCTGATGGACGAATTTGCCGCCCTGGCACGGCGGGAAGGCCGGACCGGACCGGCCGTGCTCGTGATGACCTCCGGCAACAGGCGCGGGGAACCCATCTGCCTCGGCAACCGCGAGGCGCGCGCTGCTCTGGCAGGCATTGCCGGCGCCTTTCTTTTTCATGACCGGGATATCCTTGTCCGCGTCGACGATTCCGTGGTGCGCCCGCGTCCGGCGCGGGAGGGGCAACAAGCCGGCTTGATCTTTTTTCGCCGTGCGCGCGGTTTTGTGCCCCGGCCCGTCAGTTTCGCCGCTTCATTGCATGCGGGGGGGGAACCGCGCCTCGCGCAGTCCCCTCCGGCCCGCTCAGGGCAAAATACGGACGCGCCTTTGACCTCGACAGGGGAACGCTTGCAGATGACCGGCGGACGAATCTTGCTGCGGAACCCCTCAGGCCGCTCCGGGCAAAACCCGGATACGTCCTTTGATCCGGGCGCATCCTTACCCTGCGTGCTCGGGGCGGGGGCGGAACTCAAAAATGCCCCGTGTTTGACCAGAGGCACGGAAGCCTTTGTCGGCCAGCACATCGGCGATATGGAAGATGCGGGCACTGCCGCCTTTCATGAGGAAGTGCGCGACCATTTGATGCGCCTGCTGCATGTGGAGCCGGAAATCGT
>JAISWB010000051.1 GCA_031271265.1 Desulfovibrio sp.
CGGAAAAGTTCATCCGAGCTGAATAAATCGTTGGGAGGCCATATAGCATCCGAAAAATTGCAGGAATGCTTACAGGAACTGATCGACTTGGGTAAGATAAGCAAGCAGACTGAACAAACAGCAGGGAGACCTCGCACTACGTTTTTCCTACCGGAAAAAGACCGCAAGGAGGACAAATCGTGATTACAAATAGTTATACTGCAGCAGCAGCCCAAAAAAGTCCGCGAATGCCGTTGGAGGGGGCTACCGGCTTTCTCCGCACTTTTTACATGCGGCGGAGCGGAAAAAGTTACAAAAAAAATTATCGATATTTTAATCAGTTACGGCAACAGTTCGGGATATTCCGCTTTTTCCGCAAAACCCAAGCATACAAAAACAGCATGGCAACTCTCTCCTTGTCGCGTAAACAAACCTTCCCCAGATCCGCATGGGCAAAACGCGCGGTGTGCGCGGCGCATGCAGAAAGGCAGAAAGCGCAACATCAATGCTCTCAGCCTGACCTATGAAGGAAATAACCGTTTGCGCAAATCTCGGATTAATGGAAAAGGAGGATTATAATATGCAAACTGTGTTAACGGATGACAAAGTATTGATCGGCGTGAAAGAAGTAAGGGAATTTTTGAACAACATATCCGCGCCGACTTTTTACCGTCATCTCAAAGACGGTATAATCCCTCAGCCACGGTATATGGGGCGGACACCGCTTTGGCGATTGTCGGAAATTCACGCATTGTACGATAAACTTCCGGAAGAAAGCAATATCAGGAAGGAACGCATGGGAAGGAAATCCTCATATAGGAGTAAATGTGATGGACATTCAGAATGATGATCGGCGACTGATAGGGGTGAAGCAAGTGCGGGCTTTTCTTAATAACATGCCTAACACAACATTTTACGATAAACTCAGGGAGGGTGTAATACCGAAAGCACGGTACTTGGGGCGTATGCCTGTTTGGCGCTTCTCCGACATTAGTGATCTTTACAACCAATTATCTACTTTACGTCCCTGTGCAGCCAAAGAGCGCAAAGAGTCCAGGTAATCTGCCCACTGCTGCATGAGGTGTCGTCGCTCTTCCAAATATTGTGCTCTATTATATATAGCCCTGATTTTATCAGAACTTTTATGAGCAAGTTGTGCTTCTATTACATCCGCGCGATATCCAAGTTCATTCAAAAGTGTTGACGCCATAGAACGAAAGCCATGTGCCGTCATCTGTGTATTATCATAACCCATTGTACGCAAAGCCACCCTTACACCATTCTCTGAAAGCGGTCTGCTTGCGCCCCGTTGACTGGGAAAAACATATTTGCCGTCACCTGTAATCTCTCGGATGCCCAAGAGGACATCAAGAGCCTGGCGAGACAGCGGGACGCGATGCTCCCGGCCGGCTTTCATTTTTTCCTCAGGTATTACCCATTCTTTTGCGTCAAAATTTATTTCACGCCACTCGGCATGCCTGACTTCTCCAGGTCTGCAAAATACAAGCGCCGAAAAAAGGAGAGCCGCGCGGACAACTGCGGACCCCATATAGCCGTCAATAGCCAGCATTAATACGCCAACATCTTTCGGCTTGGTCAGGGCCGCGAATGGTTTTGATTTATGCGGCACCAATACCCCTCGTAAGTCTCTGCACGGGTCGGACGAGACGGCCCCTATGCCTACGCCGTATCTGAAAACCATCGAGCAAATACCCAATGTCCGGCTTGCAGTCTCAAGTGCCTGACGAGCTTCTATTTTCCGAAGCATCGCAAGAACATCGGTGGGCGCTATGTCTCTAATAGATTGATCGCCGAACTCCGGATAAACAAAAAGTCGCAGCCTGCTCTCAACGGTAGCGGCATGTGTTACCGCCCAGACATTCCCCCTGTTTGTACGCCATTCGTCCGCGACTTCCCTAAATGTCGGCCCCTCCGGACGGCCGGCGCTCTTTTTTTGGGCGGTCGACGGGTCAATACCGCTTTTGAGCAGCCGGCGCGCTTCGTCGCTTTTTTCTCGGGCTTCCTTCAGGCTCACCTCCGGCCAAGCGCCCAAGCTCAGGCGCTTTTCTTTGCCGTCAAATCGGTATCGCCGGCGCCAATACTTGCCGCCGGCTTTGCTGACTTCCAGGTACAGGCCGCGCTCATCGTGATAGCGCTTTATTTCGCCCGAAGGCTTGATGGCTCTAAGCTGAACTTCGGTTAACCGGGGCATAATCGACTCGGGATTCTGTTGACCGTTAATTTTGCCCCCATTTTGCCCCAAACATGCTCCGGCTGTCAAATAATTTAATCGCATTCCATGAGCATGAAAACTGCTGAAAAGCTAAGTCCCGCAACGCCTTTGAGACATTGCGGGACTTCATGGAAAATTAATCTGGCGGAGAGAGAGGGTTTCGAACCCCCGATGGACTTTCGCCCATGCCGGTTTTCAAGACCGGTGCCATCAACCGCTCGGCCATCTCTCCGCATGTACATGTGTCGGCAATACCTTGTACCCGGCGCACACCCGCAAAACCGAACCGCACGGACGATGCGGCTTTGCCTTGCGCATCAAACCGCCGGTCACAACGGCTTTTTATTTCCCTTCCGCATGTTCTGAAAGGCATCGTCCACCAGTTTCCCCAGCGCTTTGCACAGATCTTCGTCGGCATTGACGAAACGCAGGCCCATGAGCGAACGTCCGCCCGCATCGCGCGACCAGGCCACATCGGCTACGGCTTGGAAAAACTGTTCGGTATCGTTTTCGTAGACCTTGAAAAAAGCGCCGGAAAACCTGTTCAACAGTGGTATGTGCACATTGATGTGCAGGCGGGTGCCTACGGGCAACGGGCGGACGGCTTCCACGCATAGGCCGCCCTTGCCTATATCCGTGCAATCGGTGTCTATGAGCGGATCCTTGGCTATGGGAAAGACCAGTTCGCGAGCCTGCACGCGATACGGACGCGGCAGACGAAGGTACCGACGTTTGTTACAGGCTGCGGACTGTTCGAATGCGTATTTCACGACATATACTCCATGGGAAATGTTGAGGCTCACGCCGCGCGCGCGGACGTTACCAATCCAGAGTTGCCTTGAAGGCGCGGGCCGCCTCTTCGGCTCCGACTTCAAGCACAACGGAGCCGCCCGCAACGAGGACCATTGTTTCGTCCGCCGTGACAATGCCTATGCGCGCGGCGTCGACGCCGAGACGGCATCCCGGCATTGCCGCGCACAGGGCCTCAAAGTCTTGCGTCTTGCTCTCCGGCACGGTGAGCAGCAGCCGGCTTGCGGTTTCGGAGTACAGCAGCGCGACGGTTTCCCGTACGGCGTCCGGACCGCTTTCGGCTACGGGCACGCGGTCAAGATCCACGCGCGCGCCGGTGCGGCCGCCTATGCACATCTCGGCCAGAGCAACGCCGAGGCCTCCGTCGGACAGGTCGTGGCAGGCGTTCGTCAGCCCCGCGCGCACGGCGGCATGCACCAGTGCGTACCGCGCACGGGCCGCCGCAGCGTCCGGCAAGGGCGCTGCACCGCCCGCAATGCCCAGTTCCGAGGCCGCCTCGGAACCTCCGGTCTCGCAACACGTAAGCCCCAGAAGATAGATGACGTCGCCCGCCCGCTTGCAGTCGCTGCTCAAGGCCAGGTTCACATCCGGAATATACCCGAGAACGGTAAACAACAGGGTGGGCGGAATGGAAATTTTCACCCCCCCGCCCGTGTAGTCGTTCTTCATGGAATCCTTGCCCGAAATGCAGGGGACGTCATAAGCCTCGCAATAATGCGCCAGCGCTTTGCAGGCCTGCACCAACTGCGCCAGCTTGTGCGGGCCGTCGGGATTTTTTTCCGATTCCACGGGGTCGCACCAGCAGAAATTGTCGACGCCGACCATGCGCTCCGGGTCCGCGCCGGCGGCGACGGCGTTGCGCACGGCTTCATCGACGGCGCAGGCCGCCATCCGGTAGGCGTCGAACTCGCCGAATTTCGGGCAGATGCCGTGGGCAAGGACGATACCCTCTTCGCAGTCCAGCACGGGCCGCAGCACGGCGGCGTCCGAAGGCCCGTCGCGCCGCACGCCGGTCAGCGGCTTGATCACGCTCCCGCCCTTGACCTCGTGATCATACTGCCGGATCAGGTATTCCTTGCTGCAAATGTTCAGACGCCCGAGCATGCTCAACAGCAGTTCCCTGTGCGTACAGCCGCGTCGGCGCAAGGCATTTTCCAGGTCCGCCGGCGTTCCGTCCGCCGCCTGCCGGACCGCGCCGGGGTCGAGGCGGGCGCACAGTTCCATGCGCGGCACGCCGTGGTGCATGAAATGCATGGGCAGATGGGCGACAATCCGATCCTTCCAGGTGACGTGGAAGAAGCCGGAGTCCGTAAATTCACCCAGGGCGGCTGCCTCCACATCCATTTCCGCGGCCAGCTTCAGAAACTGCTCCAGATGCCGGGGGGGAACGGCCAGGGTCATGCGTTCCTGGGCTTCGGAGAGCAGTATTTCCCAAGGCTTGAGACCGTTGTACTTCAGGGGAACCCTGGACAGGTCCAGAACGCAGCCGCCCGTGTCTTCGGCAGTTTCGCCCACGGAGGAGGACAGTCCGCCCGCGCCGTTGTCCGTAATGGACGTGTACAGCCCGAGATCGCGCGCCCTGATGATGAAGTCATACAGCTTGCGCTGGGTGATGGGGTCGCCTATCTGGACGGCGGCGGCCGGCGATCCTTCGTGCAGTTCTTCTGAGGAAAAGGTGGCGCCGTGTATGCCGTCCTTGCCTGTGCGGCCGCCGGCCACAACCGCGATATCGCCTTTCCCGGCCTTTTTGTAATGGCCGGGCCGGCCGTGCAGCACGGCGGGCAGGAGACCGACGGTGCCGCAGTATACCAGAGGTTTGCCGAGATAGCGCTCGTCAAAGACCATGGAGCCGTTTACCGTGGGGACGCCGCTCTTGTTGCCGCCGTCGCGCACGCCGGCGCCGACGCCTTCCATGATCCTGCGCGGGTGCAGCAGCCGCGGGGGGAGTTCTCCCTTGTAAAACGGCGAGGCAAAACAGAATACGTCCGTGTTGCAGACGAGTTCCGCTCCCATGCCCGTGCCCATCGGGTCGCGGTTCACGCCCACGATACCGGTCAGAGCGCCGCCGTACGGGTCCAGGGCGGAAGGGCTGTTGTGGGTTTCCACTTTGATGCAGACGTCGTAGTCCGTGTTGAAGGCCGCTACGCCCGCGTTGTCCGTGAAGACCGAGCGGCAGCGGTCTTTTTCTCCGGCCTTGCGGCGTATCCTGTCCGTGACGTCCCTGATGCATGTTTTGTACAGGCTGTCGATGATCTCGATCCGGCCCGTGGCGGGATCTTCGCAATGGATGCGCGCGGAGAAAATTTTATGCTTGCAGTGTTCGGACCAGGTTTGAGCGAGCACCTCCATTTCCGCGTCTGTCGGGTTGCGCAGGAACTCCGGGGCAAGGCCCAGAGCGCAACGTTCGGCGAAGCTTTCCGGGAGGAGGAAGTGGTCGCGCACGGCGCGCATTTCCTCCAGGGAAAGCGCCCAGGTATTATCGCGGCTTGCGGCGACCAGTTCTTCGTCGTTCATGGACGACAGGGGCACGGCGGCGACATCGCCGGCGGCCTGCAGGGCGACTTTGGCCGCGCGCGGGGCAAAGCCGGGTTCCCGTAGCCATTCTTCGCCGCTTTTGATGCTGAAGCGATGGATGAGTTCGTTGACCAGAAGCCCGCGCGCGGCGCGCTCCACGTCTTCCCGGTCCAACCGGCACTTCAGGTACCAGCGCGTTGCCGTGTAGACGGCGCAAGAGGTTTTGACGGCCGCGTCCAAACCCGGCATCAGGGCCAGGGTATCGCGGGCCGTGCGGCCTTCGTTGTCCGTGACGCCGGGATGAAACGCCGTTTCGATGATCCAGTCCGCATCCGAGGGGAAAGGTTCAAGCGACGCCTCCTGCACTATCGGGTCATGCAGGACGGCCTTGTCCACGGCCGCCTGCAGTACGTCGCGCTCCAGGCCGTCCACGGTATAGGCCTTGGTAATGCGGGCGGAGTCTATGTGGAGGCCGAGGAAGGATTCGGCCCCGGCGGCGAAATTACGCCCCGGATAATCGTCTGTGCCGGCTTTAAGGCGGACTTCCACGGTGAACAACATCGGAACTCTCCGGCGGAAAACAGAAGGAGCCGGTTTTGCGGCAATCCCGGGGAAACGCTGATTAATGGGGCTTCGTCCATACCCCGCCGTGACTCTGTCCCGGATCCTGCCGGGATCAGCCTGAACCGGTGTAAGGCTGATGATTTCCCCCGGACTCCCTCATTCTGGTAACGCGCTTAAGAGTATGCCGAAAACGCCGTTATGTCCATCCCCGGCCGGCAGCGCGCATTGCGCGTTGCTGAACGGCTTGACATGCAAACGGCGACACTGCTATGTGAACGTCAAGAGTAATTATCGTTGAGGGGCCTATAGCTCAGTTGGCAGAGCCTCCGGCTCATAACCGGACTGTCCGAGGTTCGAGTCCTCGTGGGCCCACCAACCGAATTTCCTCAGTCCTCACCTCGGCACGCAGGTTGAACCGGCACCTGTGCTGGTTGCGCGATGTCCATAGGGCGTTCAGATATTCCCGGACCTTGAAGAAAGAGAGGCTGGAGGCGGCATCCAGACTCGAACTGGAGATAAAGGTTTTGCAGACCTCTGCCTTACCACTTGGCTATGCCGCCGCATTCGGAGGGATGTGTGATGGAGCGGGAGACGGGATTTGAACCCGCGACTTCAACCTTGGCAAGGTTGCACTCTACCGCTGAGTTACTCCCGCACAGCAGTCGTCACCCTTTACCCCGGCAAACCACTTCTGTCAATATACGAAAAACACACGCGCAAGGCAAGCTGGCTACATCCATAACATCTTGATTTACCACAGAAAAACTTTCGGGGAAAAGCGCGTGGACGGCAATTATTTCAGCGCGACCCCGGTTTTCGCCGATGCCGACCCCGGCACCTGGAACATCGCCCCGAAAGCGGCGGCGGCCAAGGTGACGCCGCGCACGCGGGCGATAATGCCCGTGCATATTTTCGGCAACCCCTGTGCCATGCCCGCCTTGCGCCGCCTTGCCCGCGCCGGCTCCTTACGGTACCGACAAAACCGACGCCATGTGGCGGCTACAAAAAGTGCGAAAATTCTGGACACTACCGTTGCGCAACTACGGCTGCGACTGTTCGGATGCGTATCCGGCCTCGGATTTTCTTGCGGATAACGGCCTGTATCTGCCGAGCGGCAGCGCCCTTGAAGAACGCGACATACAGCGGGTATGCGGCGAAATCGCCGCTTTTGCCTGCCCCGGAGCGTAAGCGGCAGGCGCGGAGCACATGAATCTCCCGTCAACAGCACGTTATCTTGACCGATATAGGCAGCATGTGAATTTCCTTGCTTTTTTGCCTGTTCCGCTCCATACTCTTCCTCGGTTGCCCGGCAAGCCGCGCGCTCGCGCGCGCAGGCGGCCGGACTTGCCGGGAACAGCCGGAGGGAGGTGCTTATGTCCGGAAAATTCACCGTGGCCGTGGCTGGCGCAACCGGCGCCGTCGGCCGCGAAATGTTGAAAATCCTCGAGGAACGCAGGTTCCCCGCGTCCACCGTCAAAGCCTTGGCCTCATCGCGCTCCGCAGGCACGAAACTGCCCTTCGGAGACGCTGAACTCACGGTAGCCGAACTGCGCGAAGACTCCTTTGACGGCGTCGATCTGGCGCTGTTCTCCGCAGGCGGCGGCACATCGGAAAAATTTGCCCCGCACGCCGTGCGCTCCGGCTGCGTCGTCGTGGACAACTCCAGCGCCTGGCGCATGGATGACCGCTGCCCCCTCGTAGTGCCGGAAGTCAACGCCCACGCCCTCGCCGGGCACCGGGGTATCATTGCCGACCCCAACTGTTCAACCATACAGATGGTACTCGTCCTGCACCCGCTGCGCGGGATCGCACCTATCCGCCGCGTAGTAGTTTCCTCCTATCAGGCCGTTTCCGGCACCGGGCAGAAAGCCGTGGACGAACTGGAGCGCCAGGTGCGGCGCATGTTCAACATGGAAGAACCCGAAGTCGCCGTCTACCCGCACCGCATAGCCTTCAACTGCCTGCCGCACATTGATGTCTTCATGGAGAACGGCTATACTAAAGAAGAAATGAAAATGACCAATGAAACGGTCAAAATCATGGAAGACCCGACGATCAGGGTGACGGCCACAACCGTGCGCGTACCCGTTTTTTACGCGCACTCCGAAGCTCTCAACGTGGAATTCGAACGCCCCGTGAGCGTCGCCGAAGCCCGTGACGCCCTGGAAAAGGCCGAGGGAGTCGTCGTCCTCGACGACCCCGCGCGCAACCTCTATCCCATGCCCAAGGACGCCGCCGGCAAAGATGAAGTTTTTGTCGGCCGCATCCGGCGCGACGAATCCTGCGACACGGCCCTGAACATGTGGGTGGTGGGCGACAATATCCGTAAAGGGGCCGCCCTGAACGCGGTGCAGATCGCGGAATGCCTGGTTCGGGACGGCCTTGTGCGCGTTGCCGACAGGAGAGCCTTTCTGCGCTGAGGACCGCGCCGTGCCCGTTTACCGTCTGGCGGCCGACAGCACGGGGTTCCCCGATCCTCACGCGGCGGAGCCGGACGGGTTGCTGGCCGCGGGCGGTGACCTTTCTCCGCCCCGCCTGCTGGAAGCCTACAGTCGCGGCATCTTTCCCTGGCACAGCGTGGGGAACGCGCCGCTCTGGTGGACGCCCGACCCCCGCTGCATACTCCTGCCCGAAGACTTCCGTCTGCCCCGTTCCCTTAAACGCGCGTTGCGGAACGCGCTTTTCCATTGCAGCTTCGACACGGACTTTGCCGAGGTCATCAGGGCCTGCGCCGGGCCGCGCCGGGGACAGCCGGGTACCTGGCTTACGCCGGAAATGATCGCCGCCTACGAGCGCATGCACCGGCTCGGCCTGGCTCATTCCGTCGAGGCCCGGCGGGATGGACGTCTTGCGGGCGGACTGTACGGCTTGGCACTTGGAGGAGCTTTTTTCGGCGAATCCATGTTTTACCGCGAGCCCGATGCCTCCAAGGCCGCTTTCGTATTTCTGGCGGGCGAACTGGCGAAAAACGGCTTCACCTTGGTGGACTGCCAGCAGACGACGCCGCACATGCAGCGTTTCGGGGCTAAGGAAGTGTCCAGGGCGGAATTTACGGTCCGTCTGACCGCCGCTCTCCAACAACCCACGCGCCGGGGTTCCTGGGCGCAGGGCATAGAGCGGGCCGCCTTTGATCCTGCGCCGTCCGCTCCGCAAAGAACAAACCGCATTCCCGTGAACACGCGTTGTCTCTTTCTCATCGGCGGACGCAGTTCCGGAAAAAGCACGGTAGGCGCGATCCTGGCCCGCATCCTGAATCTGCCCCTGCGCGACACGGACCGGATGATCGAAGATGAGACCGGCAGCGACGCGGCGGGCATAGTTCGGCTGGAAGGCTGGCCCGGCTTTCGCCGGCGCGAGGCGCGGGCCTTGGCCCGCGCCGTCGCAGCGGGCGGCGTCGTTGCCGGGGGCGGCGGCATCATTCTCGCGGAAGAAAATCGCGCCCTGATGCGCGCGTCGGGTCTTGTCTTCTACCTTGCCGCGCCCGTGCAAACCCTGTATGAGCGCATGCGCGCCGCCGGAAATTTTACCGGCCGCCCCTCGTTGACCGGGGCCGATCCCCTGGAAGAAACGGCGGCAGTTATGGCCGAACGCGAAGCATTGTATCGGGAGTGCGCCCATCATGTCCTTGATGCAACGCTGCCGGCGCGGCAAACGGCCCTCGCGGCGGCACAGATCCTGCGCAGGGTAACAAAGGAAGCGCTTATCAGCGGGGCTCCGCCTCATACCCCGCCGGGGTCGGCCTGAGCAGGCGCAAGGGCGATGATTTCCCCGGTCGGCCCTGCGCCTGCACAGGCCGACGCCCCTCATAGGTAACTCGCTGAAATTTTTATCTGGGGATAGCAAGGAACCATTCCTCTGCTGAATAATTTGTGAGAATACATTCACTCAGAGTGACAACTCAGCGATTTCAAAGGAACTTCCGATGAACGGCAACACCTTCGGACGCCTGTTCCGGCTGACGACCTTCGGGGAATCGCACGGCCCCGGCCTGGGCGGGGTGGTGGACGGCTGCCCTGCCGGGCTGGAACTTTCCGAAAACGACCTGCAGCAGGCGTTGGACGAACGCCGCCCCGGCCGGGACGGCCGGGGCGGCACGGCCTCTACCGCCAGGCGCGAAACGGACAGAGTGCGCCTGCTCTCCGGCCTTTTTGACGGCAAAAGCACGGGCGCGCCCATAGCATTTTACGTGGAAAACACGGATCATCGTCCGGGGGATTACGATGCCCTGGCCGACATCCCCCGCCCCGGCCACGCCGACCTCGGTCTGCTCCTGAAACACGGGCTGCGCGATCACCGCGGCGGCGGACGCGCCTCGGCCCGCGAAACCCTGTGCCGGGTCGCCGGCGGCGCAATCGCCGAAAAGTTCCTGCTGACGCGCGGCGTAAGCCTCACGGCCTGCATTCTGGAATTCGCCGGCATCGCCGCCGTCCCCGAAGATACCGTCGGCGCCCGCTCCCGGCCCTGGTTCTGTCCCGATGCGGACAGCAGCCGGCGCTGGGAAGAGGCGGCGCGGGCGGCGGCGCGCGACGGCGACAGCCTGGGCGGCAAGGTGCTGGTCGAGATTCGCGGGTTGCCCCCCGGTCTCGGCGAACCCGTCTTCGACAAGCTGGACGCCCGTCTGGCCTATGCCTTTATGGGCGTCGGCGCGGTCAAAGGCGTGGAAATCGGCTCCGGGTGCGCGGCGGCAAGGATGAAAGGCAGCGCACACAACGACCCGCTGGTCCCGGCCGACCCTGCCGGGGACACCCGTTGCCTGCTGCCCGGCGGGGCGCCGTACGCCTTTGCCTCCAACCACGCAGGCGGCATCCTGGGCGGACTGAGCAACGGCGCGCCCGTGCTGGCCACGGCAAGCGTCAAGCCGATTGCGTCCACGGGAAAAACGCAGCGGACCTTGAACCTGCAAGGGGAAATGACGGAATTGCGCATCGGCGGCCGGCATGATATCTCCGCTCTGCCGCGCATTGTTCCGGTCTTGAGGGCCATGGCCGCACTGTGCGCGGCGGATTTTTTGCTTTTGCAGCGGACGGCGCGGCTCTGAAAAAAACTCGGGTCGCTGCCCCCGACCCCGCCGGAGAAAGCTTTTTGAGAGTATGTCCGCTCTCGTTGCGTTCGGGCCGAACGGCCCGGGCTCCCGCGTCGGGTCGCAGATGCTTTCCCTGCAAACCGGATGTGAACGGAAACATAAAGGACGACAGGTGTTGCGCAGTATGACCGGCTTCGGCCGCTGCTTTCTGGAAAACGAAAGATATACGCAGGTCTGGGAGGTACGCAGCGTCAACGGACGCCGCCTGGACATACGCTGGAGGCTCCCGGCCGGGGCAGCCGCCTTTGAAGCGGCCCTGGAAAAAAAAGTCAGGGCCCGCGCCCTGCGCGGCAGCCTGGACATCACCCTGCGCCTGCAGGCCAAGCACGCAGGCACACAGGCCGTATCGTTCAACGAAGACCTGGCCGACGCCCTGCTCAACGCCCTCGCCGAGTACGCCGACTCGCGCGGGGATCCCTTTGACCCGGACTACAACCGCCTGCTCGCCGTGCCCCTGCTCTGGGAAGAAAACACCGCCGATGCCGATGCCGATGCCGAGGACGAAATTCTGCGCGACCTGGAACTCGGCCTGCACGAAGCCCTGAACGACTGGGACGAGGCCAGACTCACCGAAGGCGCCGCCCTGGAAAAAGATTTGCTCGCCCGCATCCTGCGCATGGAACAATGGACGCAAATCCTCAAGGAACGCGCCCCGGCCGTCAAGGAAGAACGCTTCGCCCAGGTGCGTGATCGCCTCGAAACCATGCTGGACCAACTCGGCAGCCCCCTGGACGAAGGCCGCTTTCTGCAGGAAGTCGTCCTGCTGGCGGACAAACTGGACGTGAGCGAGGAACTCGCCCGGCTTTCGGCGCACCTCGAACGCCTGCGCGAGTTGACGGGCACGGAGCGCGATGCCGGGCGCAAACTTGATTTTACCCTGCAGGAGTGCTTTCGCGAAGTCAACACCTGCGGTAACAAGATCCAGGACGCGCAACTCGCCCGCCTGATCGTGGATATGAAAAACGAACTGGAAAAATGCCGCGAACAGGCGCAGAATATGGAGTGACGCATGCCCGCTCCCCGGAAACGGCTGTTGAACATCGGCCACGGCAATTTTGTCGTGTCGGCCCGCGTTGTGGCCTTTGTCGGCCCCGGCTCGGCCCCTGTGCGCCGCCTGCGCGAAGATGCGGAAAAAGAGGGACGGCTGATCGACGCCACGCGCGGGCGCAAGACGCGTTCGCTGGTCGTTACCGACTCCAACCACGTCATCCTTTCCGCCATACAAACGGAAACCATGCGCCAACGCTTTCAGGAGGAAGAGGAGGAGTGAACCCCTGCAGGCGGACGGGCATCGCCGTCGTCATCTGCGCCCCGTCGGGCGCCGGAAAAACCACCCTGTGCCGGCGTCTGCTGCAGGAATTCCCCAATCTCGTCCTCTCCGTTTCCTGTACCACGCGCCCCCCGAGGCAGGGTGAAGTCAACGGCAGAGACTACGAATTCCTGAGCAGGGAAGAGTTTCTGAAAAAGCGCGATGCCGGTTTTTTCGCCGAATGGGCGCAGGTGCACGGCAATTTTTACGGTACGCCCCTTGCGGCCGCGCGGGCGCTGGCTGCCGACGGCAAGGATGTGCTTTTCGACATAGACGTGCAGGGAGCGGCACAACTCCGGCGTTCTCTGCCCGCCGCCTGTCTTGTCTTCCTGCTCCCGCCCTCGCGCGCGGAACTGGAGCGCCGCCTGCGCGCCAGGGGCACGGAAAGTGAAGAAGATCTGGCCCTGCGCATGGCGGCGGCCTCCCGCGAAACGGCTCAGGCCCACCGGTTCGATTTCCGGATAGTCAACGACGATCTGGAGCAGGCATGGCAGGAACTGCGCGCGGTGTATGTCGCCTCCACCCTTTCCCCCTTGTTGCGCCCGCGGTTTCAGGCAGAACTGTCGGCCGAATGGGGGAACATGGCGACGCTCGGCCCCTCACCCCATACCGCGCCCGCCGGTTCGCACCTCGCCGGCCGCCGCGTCCTGCCCCGCCTGTTTACGGCTCTCGACCTACCCGATGCCGGAACAGCCTTTGCCTTGGCCGAAAAGGTCGGCATGCTGCGCAGTCCCTCGGGAAGCGTGGGCAGCGGTCTGAAGGTCGGACTCGAACTTTTCTCCGCAGCCGGCCCGGAGCCGGTCCGCCTGTTGGTGGACAAGGGTTGCGTCGTATTTGTGGATTTGAAGTTTCATGATATACCCAATACGGTACGCAGGGCGGTCAAGGTTTGCTGCGCCCTGGGCGCGGGGTTGCTCAGCCTGCACCTTACGGGCGGCGGGGCGATGTGCCGTGCCGCCGTCGCCGCCCGCGACGCGTCCGGAGCCTCTACCCTGCTCATGGGCGTCAGCGTGCTCACCGGCATGGACGGCGCGGCGGCGGAAATTACGGGCAGGGTACTCGCCCTCGCCCGCTCAGCCAAAGACCGGGGACTGGACGGCGTGATTTGTTCCGGGCGCGAAGCCGCCGCCGTAAAACACGAACTCGGCGACGATTTTTTGTGCCTCTGCCCCGGCATACGTTTTGCAGGCAGCGCGGGCGGCGATGATCAGGCCAGGGTTTGCACCCCGCGGGACGCCGTTGCCGCGGGCGCGGACTTTCTGGTCATGGGCAGGCCGATAATCGGGGCGGCCGATCCCGCCGCCGCCGCTGCGGCAGCCCTGCTGGAGATGGAAACAGGACTCGGATGCAGGGACGGCAACAGGGGAAATTCAGATGAGTCAAACACAGGCCGGCACTGAACCGCAAAAAATCCGCGGAGTCTTTTCTTCCCAGGAAGTCAAGAAGGTCGGAACCGGCACGACAGTGCGTAAAACCATCCAGAAAACTTTCTGGTTCTGCGAGGAAAAGGACGACGGTTCACTGGAGGTGCAGCCGCTCAACCCCAATTACGTCCC
This sequence comes from Desulfovibrio sp., assembly GCA_031271265.1. Taxonomy (GTDB): domain Bacteria; phylum Desulfobacterota; class Desulfovibrionia; order Desulfovibrionales; family Desulfovibrionaceae; genus Frigididesulfovibrio. The sequence goes on from JAISWB010000051.1 coordinate 14,049, forward strand.
CTCCGGTCCCAAAAAAAACGTCGAGCGGGAATACTTCCTCACGCATTTTGCCCCGGAACCGGAGATGTATATGCAGTCCGTGTACCCAAAAATGCGTGAACTCAACAAGACCGTTGCCAGGGCCGAGCGTTACAGAGCCAACAACGAGTTGTACAGCGCGGAAATGGAATACAACAACGCCCTCAAGGTCGACGACGAAAATGTACGCGCCAATTTCGGCCTGGGCATAACCTACTTGGAACGCGGCGAAAACGACAAGGCGCAAAATGTTTTTACCCGCCTGGTCAAGCTCGACGCGGCCTTTGAAGAGGAACACAAGCACCTTTTCAACGAGTTCGGCATCAAGCTGCGGAAAAACAGCATGACGGACCAGGCCGTGACGTACTATGAACGCGCCCTCGAACTGGCCGTACAGGACGAAAACCTGCTCTACAACCTTGCGCGCGCGTGGCTGGAAAAGAAAGATACCGCCAAGTGCCTGGATTTCCTGCTTAAATCCCTTGCGCTCAACCCTCGTCTGGAGCCTGCCGTCAAGTTCCTGCTCTGGCTGGACGGCAAAGGCCTTGTGCCCGAAGATAAAAAACAGGCCGTCTCGGCCCTGACGGCCGAGATCAGGAAAAGCGGGGGATCGTCCCCGGACGTGACCGCAGCATCGCGCGCCGTACCGCCTCCCGCCGCAGGGGGAAGTTGAGCGGTGTTCCCGTCGCACGGCGAGAGGATGCAGGATGCCCGAACCTTTCTGGAGGAAATAGCGGGCAATCCGCCGGGACTGCCTTACGACCCGATGCTCCTGCCCAAGCTCTTCGACGCATCGCGTGAAGGGTCGCATATTTCCTTGGGAGAAATCACGGCCGGGATCGAAAAAAGTCAGGATCTGGCCGTGCGCGTCCTCGCTTCGGCCAACTCCGCCTACTATGCCCTGGAATCCGCGGTTACCTCCCTGAGCCGCGCCGTCAGCGTACTGGGCCTGAAAGAAGTACGCAACGTAGCGCTTATGGCAGGCGCCGACACTTGGCTCCGCAACGCGAACCTCCCGGCCGGCTTCGACGCGCCCGGCGCCCTGCGCCACCAGATTCTGGCGGCGGAACTGGCCAAGGCCCTGGCGCAGACGCTGCAAGGGGTAGACCCCGCGCTGCGTATCAAGCCGGACGAAGCCTACGCGGCCGGACTGCTGCACGATATCGGCAAGGTTTTTCTGGCGTTGCGCCGGCCGCAGGTATGGGCCGCCGTTGAAGAACTCCGCAAAACCGCTCCGTTGAGCTTTGCCGAGGCCGAAGACGAGTACTGGAGCATCGACCACGGTCTGGTCGGCGCGCGGGTGCTGTATTACTGGAAGCTGCCGCTCATGCTCACGGACAGCATCAGTTGGCACCATGCCCCGCAACCGGCCCCGAACTATGCCGCCGAGGCGCGGCTGCTGTGCGCGGCCGACATCCTCGCCCACGAAGGGCTGGGGCCGGACGGCGCGCTGCCCGCCCGCGCGGCGGATCTGCTGCCGGAAAACGCGGACCGCGCCGCCCTGGCCGCGGCGGCACAGGCGGCAGCGGAAAGAGCGGCAACCATGATCGGGCTTGTCGGTTGAACAGGGCTTAACGAGAGCGGCCATGCGTTGGAAATTCAGGGAAGAGGATTCACCGCCCCTTCCGGACAACCTTTCCGGCCTTGCGGCCGACCTGGACATTTCGCCGCGGCTGGCGCGCTTTCTGTGGCAGCGCGGCCTGCGCAGCCGCGGAGACTTGGCCGCCTTCCTCAATCCTTCGTTGCGCGGCCTGGCCCCGCTCGACGCCTGGCCGGGGCTGCGGAAGGCCGCCTCCGTGCTGGCCGGGGGACTCCTGCAAGGTAAAAAACTCTGCATCTGGGGCGATTATGATGTGGACGGCATAAGCGCCGCGGCCCTCGTGCTGGAGTTTCTGCGCGCGCACGGCCTGGATGCCGTGTGCCGCATCCCCGACCGCCTCTCGGAAGGCTACGGCCTGAATATCCGGGGTATCGCCGCCGCAGCCCGGCAAGGCGCGGATATCCTGCTCACCGTGGACTGCGGCATATCCGACAACGAAGCCGCGGCGTACGCCAAGTCCCTGGGCATGACGGTGATCATCACCGACCATCATCTGCCTTCCGGGGCCTTGCCCGAGGCTGACGCCGTCGTCAACCCCCGTCTTATGCCCTGCCCCTGTCCCTCCCTTTCCGGGGTGGGCGTGGCTTTTTTTCTGGCCGCCGCCCTGAATGCGGAACTGGTCGCCGCCGGAAAAGACCGGGTCGACGTGCGTGAACTGCTTGATCTCGTGGCCTTGGGTACCTTGGCGGACGTGGTGGACCTGAACGGGCAGAACCGCATCCTGGTGAAAAACGGTCTTCTGCAGGTAGCTTGCGGCGCGAGGGTAGGACTGGCGGCTCTGAAGGCGGCCTGCAATTTTTCTCCCGGCGCGGTCCTGGGGGCGGGGCAGGTGGTCTTTGCCCTGACCCCGCGCATCAACGCCGCCGGACGCCTGGGGTCGGGCGAAACCGCCCTGGACCTTTTCCTGACCCGTGACCGGGTCGAGGCGGCTGCGCTGGCCGCCGAACTGTCCCGGCTCAACAGCGAACGCCGGGAGGAAGAAAACCGCATTTACAGGGAAGCCGTGATCCAGGCCGAAGAGCAGGCCGGAGCGGGGCATCCGGGCCTTGTCCTCTTCGCTGCCGACTGGCATCCGGGCGTGGTCGGCATCGTGGCCGCGCGCATCGCGGAAAAACTGCACCGGCCCACAGTCGTGCTCTCCGAAGTCGGAGACAAGCTGAAAGGCTCCGGACGCAGTGTGCCCGGCTTTGACCTGCACGACGCCTTCCAGGCCTGTTCCGGCCTGCTGCTCGGTTACGGCGGGCACAAGGCGGCCGCGGGACTGAGCATGCGGGCGGAATTTCTGGACGCCTTCCGCGCGGAATTCCACGCGGCCGTTCGGGAGCGGCTGGGCGGAACGCTTCCCGAGGCCGAATGCCGCATCGACGGGGAACTTTCCTTTGCCGAGGCCGACTTCCATTTCCTCAAGGAACTGGAAATGCTTCAGCCGTTCGGGGAGGGCAACGACGAGCCTCTTTTTGCCTCTCTCCCGGTCAACGTCAAAAGACTGCGCACCCGCAACGGCTTCACGGCACTGGAATTGCAGGAAGAAAACGGGGGGCCGACGCGCACGGCCAAAATCTGGAGGCGTCCGCCGGGTTTGCAGGGCGCCGTTGAGGGCAAACGCATCCGCATCGCCTACACGCCCCGGATAGACCGCTATAACGGCGCCGCGTCGGTGGAACTGCGCCTGAAAGACTGGAAGGAACTTTGAGGTATTACTGAGAAGGATCTTACTGAGATATGCGTTAAAAATCACGACCTCCGGCTTTTCCGGGGGTCGTGATTTAAAAAGTGTTGACTTCATGAGAAAGTTGTATGTACAACTTTCTCATGAGTACACACGCCTTACGTGGGAATCCCCTGAACGGAGAGGTTTCAAACCCTAAAGGAATTTCTGATGGGCGACGAGCGCGCTTTTCATGACACAGCACAGGAAACAGCCGGCGACCGCGGTTCTCCTCAGGACGCCGTTGCCGCGCGCAACGCCGCCCGGCCGCGCGTGCTCAAACTTCTGGCGGGAATATTTTTGCTCGCCGGCTCGGGATGGTCCGCATACTGGTTCTTCTTTCTGAGTGCCGTTGAATCCACGGACGATGCGTACACGGCCGGGAACCAGATTCGCATTTCCTCACAGGTAACGGGCAATGTGAAGGAGATTTTTACGGACAACACGCTCCCGGTAAAAGCCGGACAACTCCTGGTACGCCTGGACGACACGGACGCGCTGCTTGCTCTGGAACGCGGGCGGGCGGCTTTGGCCGATACGGTCAGGAGCGTCCGCAGGCGTATTTTGGAGGCGGATCGCCTGGAAAAGGTCGCCGCTCTGCGGCAGGCGGAGTTTGAAAAGGCCGCCGGCGATTACACGCGCCGGAAGAATCGCAAAACCGCCATGGCCGTCAGCGAGGAGGAATCTGCACACGCGCTTGAGGATATGCGCATTGCGCAGAAAGCCCTGGAAGCCGCTAAACTGGAATATCAAAGCAACCTGGCCCTGGTTTTGCGCACGCCCCCGGCCGAGCAGCCGGCGGTACGAGAAAAGGCGCAGGAACTGCGAAATGCATGGCTTGACTGGAAGCGTTGCGAGATACGCAGTCCGGCCGACGGATATGCGGCCCGCCGCAGCGTCCAGGTGGGCATGCACGTCACGCCGGGTCTGCCGCTGACGGCAGTTGTGCCGTTGCACGACATCTGGGTGGACGCCAACTTCAAGGAAGTGCAGTTGGCCAGGATGCGTGTCGGTCAAGCCGTGAACGTCCGCGCGGATATGTACGGCCGTGCGGTTTCCTACCGGGGAGAAGTGGTCGGGTTTTCCGCCGGCACGGGCAGCAGTTTTTCCCTGCTGCCGCCGGAAAACGCTACCGGTAACTGGATTAAGGTGGTACAGCGCGTGCCGGTGAAAATCCGTTTGAACAAGGATGATCTGAAGAAGAACCCGTTGCTGGTCGGCCTCTCCTGCTTTGTCGAGGTCGACGTGAGCGCTGCCGACGGCGCCGTGCTTGCCTACGCCGCTCCTTCCTCCCCTGAAAACAACGGCCGTGCGGCGGAGTCCGCGGCCTCCGGGGAAGGGGGGAAAAATGCGACAATCCCTGAAACTCCGTTGTTCTCCACAACAGTGCAGGAGTACGACACAACGGAAATCGACAGGGAAATCGCGGAGATCATCGCGCGTAACACGGAGTAGGGCAATTTCACCTTGAAATTGCTCCGGCGGCCGCAAAAGCGGACGCCGGCCACGGCAAAGAGTGAACGTCATGAACGGCACGCATACAAAACGTCTTCCCGGCGCTTCATCGGCCGGCCCTCCGCAGAGCGGGACCTATCCGCCCTTGCAGGGGGCAGCTCTTGCACTGCTGACCTTTGCCTTGCCGCTGGCGACCTTCATGGAGGTGTTGGACACCACCATCGCCAATGTGGCCGTGCCGACCATTGCCGGCAATCTCGGGGCCTCGGGCACGCAGGGCACATGGATCATCACTTCCTACGCCGTCGCCAACGCCGTGGCCTTGCCCGCTTCGGGCAGGCTGGCCCGCCGGCTCGGCGAAGTGCGGCTGTTCATGTGGTCCACGGGCCTGTTCACGCTCACTTCGCTGTTGTGCGGGCTGGCCGAAGATCTTTCCATGCTGGTGTTCTTCCGCGTCGTTCAGGGGGCGGTGGCAGGTCCCATGATGCCGTTGGCCCAGAGTCTTTTGCTGAACAACTATCCGCCGGAAAAACGCAACTCGGCCATTGCGCTCTGGTCCATGACCGTTTCCGTGGCGCCGATCTTCGGCCCGGTTCTGGGCGGATACATAAGCGACAATGTCCATTGGGGATGGATATTCTTCATCAACGTACCCTTGGGCTGCCTTGTGCTTTTTCTCGTGCATCTCCTGCTGCGCGACAGGGAAACGCCGCGCAGCCGCATTCCCATGAGCGCAATCGGCATTGCCCTGCTGGTTCTCGGGGTGGGCGCGTTCCAGATGATGTTGGACAGGGGCAAGGAACTGGACTGGTTCAACTCCACGGAAATCGTCGTTTTGGCCGTAATCGCCGTTGTGGGAATCACCTTTCTGGTGGCCTGGGAGCTTACGGACAAGCATCCCACGGTGAGTTTTTCCCTGTTGGGATCGCGTAATTTTTGCGTGGGTGTAATTTTGATCAGCCTTGGGATGATGTTGTACCTGGGCACGGTGGTCTTGTTGCCTCTGCTGCTGCAGACGCAGTTCGGCTACACGGCCGCGCTGGCCGGTTCGGTGACCGCGCCCATAGGTATTTTTCCCGTGTTTATTGCGCCGATTGTGGGCAAATATTCGCACCGCGTCGATCTGCGCATCCTCATCACGCTCAGTTTTCTGGTTTTTGCCGGATGCATGCAGGCGCGCGCCCTGTTTTCACCGCAGGCGGACCTGAATTTCATTCTTATTCCGCAGGTCATTCAGGGCATTGCCATCGCCCTCTTTTTCGTGCCCATCACGACCCTGGCCTTTGCCGATCTGCCGCCGCAACGCATGGCCGATGCGGCAAGCCTGTTCAATTTCATCCGTACCCTGTTCGGCGCCGTGGGCGCCTCCGCGGCCACGACGCTTTGGGAACGCCGGGAGTCGTTTCACCACAGCCGTTTGACCGCGCACCTTGATCCCTATAACCCGCTCGCCCGCGACACGTTTGAAACACTGCGGTCTTTGGGTATGACAGACGAGCAAAGCGCCGGTTGGCTTGCCGGAGCCGTCACCAGGCAGGGATTCATCTTCGGCGCGGCCGAGGTCTACCAACTCTGCGCCGCCGCTTTTCTCATCATGGCGGTCGTGGTGTGGACCGCCAAGTCCGGAGCACACCGGAGATAAAACATGAATTCTTGATATTAAGCTGCGCACCGCGACCTGAATGCCGGCGATCCTGCCGTTCCGTTTCCCGCTTTCCGGAGTAAGCACAGGCGCCCCTTGCCGCGCACCGATGCGCGCGGCCGAACAGGCCGTCTTGCCGGCGGGGAAGCTCACGCGCAAGCTCGCCCTTGACATTTCCCGCAAGATACATGAAAAATTCGACGGTAGGGCAAGTGTGACGACCCAACATAACTACGGGAGAAATCTGATGAAAAAATCCTTGGCGCTTGCTGTGTTTACCGTACTGCTCGGCGCCTGCTTTCCGATCATGCAGCAGCAGAAACATTGAGCGGCCACAGGCGGCAGCCGCTCCGACG
>JAISWB010000082.1 GCA_031271265.1 Desulfovibrio sp.
GGGGCTGGAGGTGAGGCTGTATGCGGGACCGGAGGCGGGACTAAAACACGAAAAGCCCCGGCGGGTTTTCGACGGGGGTGTGTTGGGGAAAGTAGCCCGGACCGGGGGAAAAGTAAAGACACTAAACGGTGTGTGTGTGTGTGTGTGTGTGTGTGTGTGTGTGTGTGTGTGTGTGTGTGTGCAGGAAACGTGCCGAAATCATTGACATATCCGGGGATTTTTCAAAAAAGTTTTGCTGCTTTTGCTGCCGCCGGATTACGATTTAGCGCTGTGTATGACCAATGTCAAGTCCAAATATATATTTTTTTCATGTTGCCGAATTTTTTTATGCCGCCGTTTTTAGTTATGTCCGGTAACTGGTCGAAGACCCGTGTGCCGGCAAAGCCGGGCAGTTCCCATGCTTGCGGGATGGCCGGCTCGCGGGCTGCGGCATAACGCCGGCCCGCCGGACGCCGCCGTTGATCACAGGTAAGTAGTTCCTGCCCATCCGGTGACATGTCCGGCAGACCGTTGCTTTGCCGTATGCCTCGATCACCGGGAGGAGGACCTGCTGACCCCGGAACTAGGCCGGCAAATTATGGAGCGCACTTAAATGACCGTCTTTTTCGTGGACAGCAATGTCTTCCTGCGTTTTTTTGCACGTGACGATGCAAAACAGGCCGACGAAGCCGAGAAGCTGTTCATGCGGGCGAAGCAAGGTGAAATAGAATTGCTTTGCGGACCTCCTGTTTTCTTTGAGGTCGCAGGGGTGTTGCATTCCACCTTTCGTTTGCCTTACGCCGCAATCTTGGACACTTTGGAATCCATGTTGAGCATTCCCAATTTCACCGTCCTTGACGCGGATATAATAACAAAGGCGATTACATTAGCCCGCAGAAAGTCTATAGGTTTTGCCGACGCATACATTGCAGCAACGGCGCTTGAAAAAGGTATCGGCGTAGCCACGTTCAATCATCAGCATTTCAAAAAAGCAGGCGTACAGATATATCAATTCACCGCCTGAATAACGCATGGTTGCGCGGTCAAAATTCGCGCTCTTTGCGCAGGCACATTCACTCGAAAAACTCATCGCCGGGGATAATCCGGCTCTTGCGGTAAAACGACGCCCAGGCAAACCACATGGAGTCGACGGCGAGCACCGGCTTCAGCCTCCGGTCACGGAAGCGCCCGTAGCCGCATTCCCCTTCGGGCGACCAGCGGCTCTTGCTCAACTCGTCAACGATCTCGTCTTCAAACACGGTAAAACGCAAAGGCTCCTCAAGGTCGGGCTGACCGCGCTCGAAAATGCGCACGGCGTCCATGTCCCTGTCATGGACCGCGACCATGGGCACGTTGCCCAACGTGAAATTGATCACCCGCGCCTTGCGTACTTCGTCCTTGATCACCGCGCCGAAGGCTTCTTCAACCTCAATACCGAGAACGCGCTTTTTCGGGTGCAGCCTGGTGTCCGTAAAAGTCACGGGAAAGGGCAGGCGCGTGTCGTCATAGTAGGTGTCCCTGCGGTCATAGCTGCCGTAAGGGTCTTTTCCGTAGGAACGCCTGAAGCCGGTCGAGCGGGACAACACCTCCGTCCGGCCCCTGAACCTGCTGTCCAGCCCTCCGTAGCGCTGCTTGACGCCCTTCCAGCGCGCGGAAAGGACGGGAATGCGCTGCAAACGCTTGCCCCGGAAAGGCCCCTCGATGCACGCCGCCATGAGCTGTACCCAGAGACTGCGGCTGACGCGGTCGTACAACACGGAATTGCCGTTGAGCAACACGCCCGACAGGCCGAAAGACGAGGGATACCTGCCGGCCATGGAACGGAACGCGACTACCGATCCCGTCAGCGGCGAATAGCTGACCGTATAGTTTGCCCCTTCCTTTTCTTCCTCGCCCGGCAGGGGCGGCGGCGGGAGCAGACCCGAAGGATCGGGCAGCGTATCGTTCACGGCCTCGTGCCATACCAGCACGCGCCTCGGGTAAACGCGCACCAGGTCGCCGGGATAATGGACGACGAAAACGATTTCGTCGTTGTCCATGGACAGGTCGGCATCGGAAACGGACAGGAACTGCGGCCTGTACAGCGCCGGGATCTTGTCCGCATCCAGGCCGGTGCGGGTCACGATGTCGGCCAGCTTGCGCAGGTCGTCCACGGAATACCCCGGCATTTCAGTAGGCAGTAGTCCTTCTTCTCCGGCAGAAGCGGGAGGAGCGGCGGACGGCGCGGCACGCAGCGGGGCCGACGCGAAAAGCGCGAGGAACATCGCGGCAAGGCAGGCGGCGCATCCGGCGCGGGCGGATATCATAGCGGCATTATTCCGTGGAACATCGCAATGTTTATTTATATGCCGCCGGAGGCCGGGGGAAATGATTTCCCCGGTCGGCCCTGCGCCGGCTCAGGCCGAATCCCTTAATCGGAACGCCCTTTATGGTTTGAAGCATCGGGACCCCATATTTCAGGACCTTCCGGGAAAACAGCGCCCGGACGTCAGCGCAGCCTGGTTTCCAGATCCTCGACAAGCGCCTGCAGTTTGTCCGGCTCCCCCGCCTTGTGGTTGTCGCGGTAGAGCAGGGCGGACATGTAAAATACGGAGCCGAGGTCCAGAGCCGTACGCGCGCCGTCGGCAAAGGCGCGCAGGGCCGAGCGCGTTTGCCGGCGTTCGGCTTCGGGCAGGGCGTTGAGCAGGTCGGCGGTCCTGCTTTCAAGGTCGATCAGGGTCTGTGCCCGCTGCTCCATCAAGGCGCGGTGCCGGCCGGTATCCTTGTCCGCATACAGGGCGCTGCGGGCGTCCCGTTCCAGCATGCCTGCGCGGGCGGCGCCGTCGCGCAACACCTCAAGAAGTGAGGTGTAATCCGCCTGTGTTTCCGCCATGGACTGTCCTTTTTCGGCGTGTTGACGTCCGGCCGCGAACGCGGCTTCGTGCACACGACATGCGGCAGGTCCGCTTCCGGTTCCGGCTTGTTCACGCCCGTGCGCGGCCCTACTTGTTCATGACATTCAAAAATTCGGCGTTGTTTTTGGTGCCGCGCATCTTGTCCAGCAGAAATTCCATGCTGTCTATGGGCGACATGGGGGCCAGTATTTTGCGCAGGATCCAGACGCGGTTCAGCACATCATCGGGAAGCAGCAGTTCTTCCTTGCGCGTGCCGCTGCGGTTGATGTCCATGGCCGGGAAGACGCGCTTTTCCGACAGGTGGCGGTCCAGGTAGATTTCCATGTTCCCGGTACCCTTGAATTCTTCAAAAATCACCTCGTCCATGCGCGAGCCGGTGTCGATCAGGGCGGTGGCGATAATGGTCAGGCTGCCGCCTTCTTCGATGTTGCGCGCCGCGCCGAAAAAGCGCTTGGGGCGCTGCAGGGCGTTGGCGTCCAGACCGCCGGTGAGCACCCGGCCGGAAGAAGGGGTGACGGCGTTGTAGGCGCGTCCGAGACGGGTCAGGGAATCCAGCAGGATGACCACGTCGCGCTTGCGCTCCACCAGACGCTTGGCTTTTTCCAGCACCATTTCACAGACCTGCACATGGCGCTGCGGCGGCTCGTCGAAGGTCGAGGAGATGACTTCGGCGTTTTTGACCGTGCGTTCCATGTCCGTGACTTCCTCCGGGCGTTCGTCGATAAGCAGCACGATGAGGTAGACTTCCGGGTTGTTGGCGTTGACGGCATTGGCCAGGGACTGGAGGAGTATGGTTTTGCCGGTGCGCGGCGGGGCCACGATAATACCGCGCTGCCCGCAGCCGACCGGGGCCATAAGGTCGATGACCCGCCCGGAATAGGCCTTTTCGCCGTTTTCCATGGTCAGCCTGCGGTCGGGGAACAGGGGCGTCAGGTTGTCGAAAAGCACCAGGTTTTTGGCGTTGGCCGGCGGCTCAAGGCCGATCTCGTTGACCTTCAGCAGCGCGAAATAGCGTTCCCCTTCCTTGGGCGGACGAATCTGCCCGGACACGATGTCCCCTTTGCGCAACCCGAAACGTCTGATCTGCGAAGGGGAAACGTAAATGTCGTCCGGGCCGGGCATATAACTGTACAGCGGGGAACGCAGAAAGCCGAAGCCGTCCGGCAGGATCTCCAGCACGCCGTCGCCGTAAATTGCGCCGTTCTGGGACGCGAAGTTCTGCAGCAGGGCGAAAATCAGTTCCTGCTTGCGCATGGAACTGGCGTTTTCGACGTTGAGCGGCTCGGCAAGAGCCATCAGTTCCGACATGGATTTGGTCTTGAGTTCGGATAAATTCATGCTCTCCTCAAAGTATTCCCGGGGGTGGTGGAAGTGTTCGGTGTGCGCGGGAGGGGGCGGTTGCACGGCGCAATCATTCGCTTGCAGGCGAAACCGCGTCCGTTCGGCTGCGGCGGAGTACGGTCCCGCCTTGCCTTGCGGCATACTGCGTGTTTCGCGTGCAAGCCTGCCGCGCTGTTCCCGTTTCGGACAACAATGATGATCGTTTATGATTCGGGATCTAAATCAGGCGCTGCCGGGGTATGTTTCCAGATTTCCGCTCACGCGGATTCACGTCCTCTAGCCGAAGTTGCGGCGCATGGCAAGGGGGGATCGACGTCTTTTTCTCCATCGGTCGCGGCCTCTGCGAATAACTTTTCTATGGAGGAGCGGATTTCATGAATGTCTTTTTTCAAGACGCAGGCAAGTTCCGCGGCCACAAGGCTCATGGCCTGTTCCTGGAGCCTGCGCTCACCGAAAGAAAGCTCCTTTCTGCCGCTGAGCAGGAAAAGCTCTTTGAGGACGCGGCACACCTCCGTCAAGGACGGGCTTTTCAAGCGTTCGGTGTACTCCCGGTAACGGCGGTTCCAGTTTTGCCCCCAGGAGCCGGCGCGGCCGCCCGGATCCCGCAGGACGGCCAGAGCGGCGCCGGCTTCGTCGGGAGTACAGGGGACGCGCAGGCCTGCGTTCACGGCATTGCCCACAGGCACCAACACCCTGGTGTTGCCCGACAAAATGCGGATAACGTAAAATTCCGTTTCACAGCCCCCGATTTCCCGGCGCTCCAGGTCTTCGATCACCCCCGGTCCCTGGGCCGGGTAGACTACGATCTGGCCCTTGTAAAACACCGGAAAACTCCTTGACTACGTCGTACCATAGACCAATCGAAAGGGTAAGTCCAGCGCGGCGTGCCGCTTCGCGCAAAGAAAACGGCGCGCGAAAAGAACTTGACGCGAAACGGCGCGGGGGATAACAATCCCGGTTCACCAAAACTTTCTTTATGGTTTGAAGCCTCTCCCTTCCAGGGAGGGGATAATCCACCCGGTTCCAATCCGCCGGGGCGGAGTCATCCGGCGGATTGGACCGGATGTGGGTTGAACACCAAAATTTCTTTTGCCGCAACCGACGCTGCCCCCCATTTTCAGGAGACGCACCATGAAAAGGACATACAACCCCAGCCGGATCAAGCGCAAACGGGTGCACGGCTTCCGCGCGCGCATGAGCACGGCGGCGGGACGCGAAATTCTTCGGCGCCGGCGCGCCAAAGGACGCAAGCAATTAACCGTCTGACCTTCGGCCGCGAACACAGGCTGACCGGGAAAAAGGCCTTCGCGCTCTGTTTCGACGCCGGCCGCCGCCTGTTCTCAACCTCATTCGTGCTCTTTGTGCGGCAGAGAGAGGATGCTGCCTTGCCTTGGCGGCTGGGTCTGGCCGTGACCCGCAAGATCGGCCCGGCCGTATGGCGCAACCGGACACGCAGGCTGATCCGCGAGGTGTTTCGTCTGGGCCGGGAAGACATTCCCTCCGGTCGCGATTATGTCGTGACGGTCAGGCGGGGTTTTAACCCGCGTCTGCCGGGTTTCGACGATGTGCGCACGGAATTGTTGCCCCTGCTCCGGTCCTGCCCGGCGCGCAAAAACACACGGAAGCTTGCCGAATGACCCCCGATTCCTCCCCGCGCCTTCCGCGGATACGGCGCCTTGCCGCGCTGCCCGTCCGGCTGTACCGTTTGCTGATTGCCCCGCTTCTCCCCCCCTGCTGCCGCTTTTATCCCACTTGCTCCGAATACGCCCTGGAAGCCGTCATGACCCACGGGGCGCTGCGGGGGTGGCTGCTTGCCCTGCATCGCCTGTTGCGCTGCAGTCCGGCGTGCCGCGGCGGTTTCGACCCGGTTCCTCCTCCCCCTCATCGTCATCATCATTGCAACGGGTTTCGGGACATATATGGACAATAGAAACCTGGCGTTTGCCATAGTGCTGTGCATCGTCATCTTTTTGGGCTGGAATTTCCTCTCGTACAAAATGGGCTGGATTCCCGCGGAGAAAGCGCCGGGCAGGGCGACCGCCCCTTCCGCCGGGTCGCCGGATACCCCCGCCGGGTCGCCGGATGCCCCTGCCGGGTCACCGGATGCTCCCGCCGGATCTCCGGGCGCCGTTGCGGATTTTGCCGGGCAATCCCCGCCCCCTGCGCCCGACACGGGCCGCACGGTCAGCGTGGAAACCCCGCTGTACACGGCCGTGCTCCAGACCGACGGCGGTGTGCTGCGCCGTTTTACTCTGAAAGGCTACCGGACCGGCATCGACGCTTCCGCGTCTTTAGTGGAAATGATAGGCGCTCAGGCCGCCGCGCAGGCCCCCCTCGGCGTACTGCTGGACGGGCTGGCCACCTGGAACGGGCCGCAGTGGACCCTCGCGGGCGGCGACCTGCATCTGGCGGACGGCGAAGGCGGCGTCCTGACCTTTACCGCCGAGGCGGACGGGGTCACGCTGCGGCGCGAATTGGCCTTTTCCGCCTCGGACTACGTGATAACGGAGCGCCTCTTTCTTGCGTCTCCCCGGCCGCGGACGGTGAATACGGCCTTTACCCTCGGGCTTTCTTCCCTGGATACGGACCGCAAGGTGTCCGTCTTCTCCTCCCTGCGCCACGCCCTGCTCGGCGGCGCGCAGCCCGAGCCCGAAGAGAGCCAGTACAACCCCACGCGCGTCGCCTGGCTGCAGGGGGCAGAATTTGACGAGGAAAGCTCGACCGCGGACCTCGCCAAGGGTACGCCCGTCCTGAACGGCGCTTCCTGGATGGGGGTCATGAACAACTATTTCTTCGGCGCCGTCAGCATGGATGATCCGGCGGCCGGGGCCAAAGGACGCCTGATCGGCAACGTCTACCACGTGATCATAGGCAAAACCGGCATCGCCCTCCGGCCGGGAGAGGAAGTCCTGCTCAACAGCGCCTATTTTATCGGCCCCAAGGAAAGCGGCAGGCTTGCCTCCACGCCCAACAACCTCGGCAGGGCGCTGGACTACGGCTTTTTTTCCGTCATCGCCCGCCCCCTCGTGCGCCTGCTGGTCTTTTTCCACGGGTATACGAACAACTACGGCGCGGCCGTCATCCTGATGACCATGCTCATCAAGCTCATCTTCTGGCCCTTGTCGCAGAAAAGTTACAAGTCCATGAACCAGATGAAAAAACTTCAGCCCATGATGCTGAAAATTCGGGAAAAATACAAGAACGACAAGGACGCGATGAACCGTGAAGTCATGCAGCTTTACAAGACCTACAAGGTCAGCCCGGCCGGCGGCTGTCTGCCCATCGTCGTGCAGATCCCCGTCTTTTTCGGTCTGTACCAGGGTTTGCTGAACGCCATTGAACTGCGTCACTCGCCCTTTATCGCCACCCTGCCGTTTACCGACATCCCCTGGCTCGCGGATCTGGCCTCCCCCGATCCTTGGCTGATCACCCCGTTGACCATGGGCGCGACCATGTTTTTGCAGCAAAAAATGAGTCCGTCCTCGGCCGATCCCACCCAGGCGAGGATCATGATGCTCATGCCCCTGATTTTTACCGTGCTTTTCCTTAATTTTCCGGCCGGCCTCGTGGTGTACTGGCTGGTCAACAACGTGATTTCCATCGGTCAGCAATGGTGGCAGCTTCGCCGCGCCTGAGCGGCTTGATATGGTGCGCTTCCCCTCCCGAACAGGCGGGGTTTTGAGGTTCGGTATGGATAAATTCAAGAATTTTCAGGGGAAAACCCTGGATGAAGCCATTCTGGAAGCCTGCGGCTACTACGGAGTGCCGCGGGAAAAATTGGAAATAGAAATCGTCAACGATGCCAAGAGCGGCATTTTCGGCCTGGTCGGCGTCAAAAAGGCCGAGGTACGGGCGGCGCGCATGCAGGTGGCCGAGACGTTGTCCGCCATGCTCGGGGATGCCGCTGCCGGGGGGGGAAAGCCTCAGCCCGCCGATGCTCCGTCTCCGGTCGAAGGAAAAACACCGGGCCCTGCTGAAGGGCAGATGCACGGCCGGGGCGGTCGGCACCCGCGCGGCTCCGGGAGCGCAGGGCACGGCGCCGACCGGGGAACTCCCTCCGGGCAGGAAACAGGGCGCGCGGCTTCACTTGCGCGCGCTCCCGCCGACCGGGGAACGCCCGACGGGCATGAAGCGGGACGCGCAGTTCCGCCCCCCCGCGAGCCGCGGGGCGCGTCCGACAGGCATGAAGCGAGGCGCGCAACCTCGCCCGACCACGCCGGCTCCGACGGCGCGATCCCGCCCCGCCGCGCCGGTTCCGGCAGTGCCGGACAGGTGAAGAGGGCGGAACGCGGTGCCTTTTCCGCAAGCGCCGGCGAAGAGCCGTGCTCTCCGCGGCCCTTGCGCGGCCGCTCCGGGCCGGAGGCGGAAATCTTCGACGACGAGGCCGGTGGAGATGATGCCGGGAGCCGCGCGCCTGTTCCGGAATTCGACCCGGCAAGCATTGATCCCGAAGAACTTACGGACGTCGTGCGTTCAGTGGTAGTCGGGCTGGCCGCGCCCGTTGTGGGCGAAGTCTCCTGCCGCGTGGACATCGGCGAACGCTGGGTGCGGGCGGTGCTGGACTGCGGCGACAACGCCGGGCTTCTCGTCGGCCGGGAGGGCCAGACCCTGGCCGCCCTGCAGTATCTGGCCGGGCGTATCGTCGCCGGGCGACTGGGTGCCCCCCTGCGCCTGCAGGTTGATGCCGGGCACTATCTCGAGCACCGGGAAGACCGGCTCAGGGAGCTTGCCCTGTCGCTGGCGGAAAAAGTCAAGGCCGCGCGGCGCGCTCAGGCGACCCGGCCCCTGAGCGCCTACCAGCGGCGTATCGTGCATCTGGCCCTGGAAAACGATCCCGAGGTGCTTACCCACAGCAAAGGCGAGGGCTTGCAGCGCCGGGTGTATATCTACCTGAAAAACGCTGCCGGCGATCCTGCGTCCGCCGGCACACGATCGGCCGGTAATGCGCGGCCGTCCGGCAGAGCTTTTTCCACGGATCGGACGCGCTCTGCGGATACCCGTGCAGGCGCGCCCTTCGCGGACGATACTCCCGCTACGGACGACGCCGCGGACCCTGACGGACCGGACCCGTGGAACCGTTGACCGGCCGGATATATGCCGTGTTGAACAAACAACGCCTCTTGACTCCCGGACCCGCGCCTTTGCCGGAAAGCGTGCGTCTGGCCGCGGCAGCGGACATGATCCATCACCGCAAGGACGCCTTCCGGGCTATGATGGAGGAAATCCGGCAGGGGTTGGCCGAACTTTTCGGTACCGCCGAGCCCGTGCTGCCCCTCAGCGCTTCCGGTACGGGGGCCATGGTCGCGGCCGTGAACGGACTGTTCACTCCCGGCGAAAAAGTGCTGGTCGTGGAAGGCGGGTATTTCGGCCGGCGCTGGACGGAACTTGCCCTTGTCCGCGGACTGCGCCCCGTTGTCCTCGCCGTGGAGTGGGGCCGCGCTGTCGACGTCGCCCAACTGGCCGCGGCGCTGCGCGACGACGGAGATATTGCCGGGGTCCTGATCCAGCATTCGGAAACGTCCACCGGCGTCCTGCACCCTGTCCGGGAGATTGCCGCGCTTGTCCGGCAAAGCCCGGCCCTGCTGGTGGTGGACGGCATTTCCGCGGTGTCCGTTACGCCCTGCCCCATGGACGCCTGGGGCATAGACTGCCTGCTTACCGGGTCGCAAAAGGGCTTGATGCTCCCACCGGGACTGGCCCTCATCGCCCTGTCCCCGCGCGCCCGGCGCAAGGCGGAGTCCCTCGGGACCGGCGATGCCTACTTCAATCTGCCGGCCGAATTCGCCGCCAACGCCAAAGGACAGACGCATTTCACCTCGCCGGTGAGCCTGTTGATCGGGCTGCGCGAAAGCCTGCGCCTGTTGCGCGCCGTCGGTCTGAGTACCGTCTACGGCAAACAGTGGGCGCTGACGCAGATGGCCCGCGCCGGCATCAGGGCGCTGGGGCTGACCCTTTTCGCCCCCGAACACTACACCTGGGGTCTGACCTCCATCCTGTTGCCTCCAGGCATGGAGGCCGCGCCTCTGCTGGCGGCGGCCGAAAAACAGCACGGGGTGGTCATGGCCGGCGGACAGGGCGGCGCATTGAAAGAACATATCGTGCGCATCGGGCACATGGGGTATGTGGATTACGCCGACCTTGCGGCCGGCCTGTATGCCTTTGCGCGCTCCTTTCAGGATCTCGGCGGCTTCCTCGGCTGCCGGAACTACTTGGAGCAGGCTCTTGAAGCCTACAGGACGGCGCTTGACGAAGGCATACCCGAGGCGTACGTAATCGGGAACTGATGTATTTTTGAAGAAGTTTCCTTGTTCAAGGGGGCATTATGAGCGATGTCCGCGGCGGTATGCCCATCCCCACGTTTTCCACCTTTGCGCTTTCCATGGCTTCTTCCGTGCTTGTGCATCTGGGCGAAGTGCCGGATCCGGAAACGGGCAAGGTGCAGGAGAACCACGACATGGCCCGGCACGGCATAGATACGCTGTCCATGATCAAGGACAAGGTCGAGAACGGCCTTGATGAAGAAGAAAAACGCCTGCTGGACGGTCTGTTGTACGAGTTGCGCATGAAATTCGTGGTCAGGAAGCCGTGAGGCGGTCTATGGCGGCCGGGAAAAAAAGCGGATCGCGTCCGGACGCGGCTCGGAGCGCCACGGCGGGTATCTCCGGGAGAGCGGATTCCCGGCCTGCTTCCAAGGTGCGCGTCGGTCTGGTGGGAGCGACGGGGTACACGGGCATGGAACTGGCGCGTCTTCTGGCCGCGCATCCCTTCATGTTTCTCACGCGCGCCGTCTCGCGCAGGGAAGAAGGCCGCGCTCTTGCCGACCTGCATCCTTTTCTGCGCGGCACGGCCGCCGGTGAACTGCCGGTCAGCGCGCTCGACCCCGAGGAACTGGCCCGCGCCTGTGACTTGGTGTTTCTGGCGGTGCCGCACGGAGCCGCCATGTCCCTCGCCGCGGACCTGTTGCGGCGCGGTCTGCGCGTGCTTGATCTGTCGGCGGATTTCCGCCTGCGCGACAAGGCGGTCTACGAACGCTGGTATGCAACGGAGCATACGGAGCCCGAGCTGTCGGCCGAGGCCGTCTACGGCCTGCCCGAACTGCACGGCGCGGAACTGGTCGGGGCGCGGCTCACGGCAAACCCCGGCTGTTATCCCACGGGGGCGATACTCGGCCTGTACCCGGCCCTGAAAAACGGCATTGCCGGCAACTCCCCGCCGATTATAGACGCCAAGTCCGGAGTCAGCGGCGCCGGGCGCGAAGCCAAGGTCGGCTCCCTGTTCAGCGAGGTGTCCGACAACTTCAAGGCTTACGGTCTGGGCACGCACAGGCATACGCCGGAAATCGAGCAGGAATTGTCGCGCATCGCGGGCAGGCCGCTGACCGTGTCCTTCAGTCCCCACCTGCTGCCCGTGAACCGCGGCATCCTGTCCACCATATACGTCGATCTGAAGAGTCCGGACATTCCTTTGCGGGACATCCGCGCCCTGTATGCCGAAGCCTACGCCGACCGCGCGTTTGTGCGCCTGTTGCCGGAAGGGGCATTGCCCGACCTGCGTTCGGTGCGCGGCTCCATGTACTGCGACATCGGGCTTGTGAAAGACGAACGCACCGGGCGGCTGATCATAGTTACCTGCATAGACAACATGTGCCGGGGGGCCTCCGGACAGGCCGTAGCCTGCGCCAACCTCATGTGCGGGCTGCCGCCGGCGGCAGGCTTGGGACTGATTCCCTTGGTGCCCTGAAGCCTTGTGACGGGCGTTGAGCAACCGGAACCCCGTCCCGAACACCGCCGAACCCGCCCTGGACTGATCCCGCCGGCGCCCTGCGGGGAAACACCGCGCAGCCGGTGCGCATCAAGGCGCGACGGCAGTTCAATACGCCGGATGATGCCGCGCCGGCAGGAGCGACAGCAGGTACTGCCCGTAACCGGTCTTCGCCAGGGGAGCGGCCAGTCTTTGCAACTGCGCGTCGTCGATGAACCCCTTGCGCCACGCGATTTCTTCAATACAGGCGATTTTCAGGTCCTGTCGGCTTTCGACGGCATGCACGAAGGAGCCCGCTTCGAGGAGGGAATCGTGCGTGCCCGTGTCCAGCCAGGCTATGCCGCGTCCGAGAACATGCACGTACAGTTCTCCGGCCTCCAGGTAGGCCCTGTTCAGATCCGTTATTTCCAGTTCTCCTCTGGCCGACGGGCGCAGGGCGGCAGCCAGGGCGGAAGCGCGTCCGTCGTAAAAGTACAGGCCGGTCACGGCATAGTTTGACGCGGGTTTCGCAGGCTTCTCCTCAATCGCAAGCGCCTTGCCGTCCCGGTCAAAGGTGACGACACCGTAGCGTTCCGGGTCGCGCACATGGTAACCGAAAACCGTAGCCCCGCGTTCCTGTGCCGCGGCTGCGGCCAGTGCCCTGCCCATTCCCTGCCCGAAAAATATGTTGTCCCCCAGGATAAGGCAGACATTGTCCCCGGCAATATAGTCGGCGGCCAGGATCAGGGCCTGGGCTATGCCCTCCGGCCGAGCCTGCTCCAGGTACACGAAACGGCAGCCGAGCGCCGCGCCGTCGCCGAGCAGTTCGCGGAACAGCGGCAGGTCCCTTGGCGTGGATATGACGCAGATGTCCCTGATCCCCGCCAGCAGCAGTACGGAAAGCGGGTAGTAGACAAGGGGCTTGTCGTAGACCGGCAGAATCTGCTTGCTGACCGCCAGAGTCAGAGGATGGAGTCTGGTGCCGGAGCCTCCGGCCAGAATGATGCCTTTGCGGAAAGATCTGTCCGGACTTCGTCCGGAGCGGTACGAAGACTTTACCGTAGGAGGAGGCGCTCCGTTTGTATGCAGGGAAGAAAGCATGGGGCACACCTGCTGCCGGTACATCCGACGGATTGAAATATCTGGTCGGAGCGGCCCGATTCGAACGGGCGACCCCCTGCTCCCAAAGCAGGTGCGCTGCCGGACTGCGCCACGCTCCGATCTTGCCGGCCCCCATCGCTTGTATAGAAAAAACAACGTATAAACAAGGGCAACCCCGCCGTGCGTCCAGGTAATCGGGAAAAACCGACAACACCTTGAAATCATACGACTGTATGCAAACGCCGTTGTGAAATTATTATGAAATCCCGGCACGTTGCAACAATTTTGCGCATTTCCGGTCAGTACGGCGCCGGCGCGCCGGCCGGTCCCTTCTGTTGCCCCTCCGCTTAGCACGGCACGCATGAGCCTGCAACCGCAGCGATCCTGCGTCCATGCGCATGTCCGTAATCCCTTCGCGCCGCGCAAGGCACGGACGCCGCGGCGGCGGGCAACAAAATTTGTTGCAATTTCTATAATTCTATTATATCCCGGCAATTGAATAAGGCCGCGTCGGGGTCGCATCGGATGGGGGAGCGTTGCCGGGCCGCCGGCCGCTTCTTTCCTCTAAGCATGCCGCTCGTCCCCATGGTTTTTGTCCGCGGGCATGCACATTTATCAGCGCTGGTTGACGCGGGTTATGACGAAAGAACAGCCGAGCCGGGAACCGGACGCTTTGCGCGTTCCCAAACAGCTTGTCTACGGGGTTCCCGCTCTGTTGGGCCTGTTCGTTGCGGCGCTGGTGTTCGCCCTGCTGCTGTTTGCCGCCTCCCGCGAACGCACGGCCGTCGCCCTTGAGCAGAGTAAAAAGAGTCTGGCGGATATCCGCGCCGATATGAACCTGCTGCGCGCCAGGGCGGCATCGTGGGCGGAATTTGCCGCCCGCGCCGTCAATACCCGGCCGGATCTGGCCGGCAACGCTCTGGAAAACGCCAAAACGCTCTGGCCCGAAGCCGTATTCAGCTTTTTCGACAGATCCGGCGACGCCGTCCGCACCACCTTTCCCGCCCTGGAACACGATACCCCGCCCCTGCCCCGTACCGTACGCGCCCTGGTACACGATGCCCTGCTCGGCAACGCAGGCAGCGGCGTCACCCTGTCCCGCGGATTCCTCGCCCTTTCCGCCGCCGCTCCCGTTCTGGGAGGCGACATCCGCGCGGCCGTCGTCACAGTGCATCTGGATTCCATCACTCTCCGGCTACTCCGCGATACCGCCTCGGCCGATCTTGCCGTCATCCCCTTCGGCGACAACAACCTGACGCCCGCCGTAAGCAACGGGGCATGGACCTTCACCAAAAACGGCCCGCTGGAGGAACAGCACCTGCGAACCGTCCTCGACAGGCTGCCTGCACTCCGCGCCGAAGAGCGCAGTTTTGCGCTGGGCGACGACGGACTGACCGCCTTCTCCACCCCCCTCTACGATACCCTGAACGTCCCCGCCGGCCTGCTGATTGTCGCCCCTCTGCGCGCCCCCGGCCCCGTGTCCCCCCTGCTGCCGGCGGCCGGAGCCTGTCTCGCCGGGGCCATAACCGCGCCTGCGGCCTTCAGGCTCTCGCTGCTCTACGGCAACAGAATACTGCATGCTATTGCCTCGACCATAAAATATATAGCCGAAAATGCCGCGGAAAACGACAAATTTGTCTACAGAGGGTCCTGGCCGGCCGTACTCGAAGTTCCTCTGCGCAAGGCTGCGCGCGCCATGAAAAGCTGGAGCATCAGAACCCGCGCCGCCGAAGAGGAAAAAAAACGGCTGGAGGATATTCTGGCCCACAGCTACAGGGAACCCCTCTCCGAAAAACCGGCCGCCGATGCCGCCGGACAACTCCTGTTCGACTATGCCCCGGTCGGCGTTTTCCGGGCGACAAAAGGCGGACGCCTCATGCGCGTGAACGCGGCCTTCGCGCGCCTGCTCGGCTATGACAGCCCGGACATGCTTCTGGAGGAAAAATTCTTTTTCTCCGACTTCTATACCCGCAACGACGCGGATTACCTCGCAATCTTGAGCGAAAACGAAGGCGGCGGCACAAACGCCGTGTTGCGCAGACGCAACGGCGAGGTCGGGCATTATTCCCTTTTCTGCTTCCCTTCCGCCGATGTATCCGGCATCGGCGACGAGGTGCTGGAAGGATTCCTGCTGGACAATGAAGCCGAGGCGCAGATCCTGGAAATCGAGGAGGAGCGCAAGGCGGTCGCCGAAGACCATAAGTCCATGGCCCTTTTCCTGGCGTCCATCTGCCGCAGGCTCCAGGCCTACCTGCTCCCCACCGAGCGCGAAGAGCGCGGGACCGAGCAGGCCGCGTCCTACATTCTAAGTACCCTCACCGCGGCACGAATCGCCGCGGACAATCCTTACGAAAAACGGCTGGCCGAACGCAGGCAAAGCCTGTTCCCGGTCAGGGAAACTCTTTACGACGTCTACCAGTTCGCCATGAGCGAATCGGTTGCCGACCCGCCCGTGGACGTCCCCATGGACTTTGAAACCTTCCTGCAACGCTTCTGCAGCCTCTCGTCGTTCGGCCTCGGCGTTCGGGATATTGACCTGCGCTGCGAAGCCGAACCGGAACTGCTCACCCGCGTCAACGGGGCCGCTCCCCTGTTGCGCCAAGCCCTGCGCAACGCCCTGTTGCTGGTGGCCCACGAGATGCGCGGCGGGCTTGTCCGCATCAGCGTGACTCGTGATCCGGACGAAGACCCGGCCGCCGGCTTCGTGCTTTTTTCTTTCGCATGGAGCGCCTATGCCGACCCCGGATACAGCGAAGGCTTGACCCCGGTGTTCAGTTACGACGCCGACGGACAGGGCGAGAACTCCGACTTCAGCCCTGATTTCGGGGCCATGGAAAACGTCGACGAGCAAAAACTCATAGGTTATCTGATCGGTAAAATAGACGGTTTTGTGCGCGCTGCCGTATTCGCCGACGATGTGCGCTGCATCGACCTCACCGTCCCGCTCCGCACCGGGCAGACGCAGGCGGATTACTATGCCGACTCCTCCCTTTACGCTCCCGGTGCGGTGGACGACGATGCACCGGCCGCGCGTTTTCCGCACGGCCAGGGTTATGTCCCCGGCGCGGCGGACGACGGCTCCGGCTTTGTCCCCCTCGGCGACGACAGGCCCGCGGCAGGGCTGTTCGGACTTGTCGATCCGGACGACTCGGGCTACGGGATCGACCCCGGCATGCACGACGCCGGATCCCGCGGCCTTGGATTGGACATCCTTCTGGCCGACGACAACCTCAACAACCGCATGCTTTTTTCCCTGTTCCTGCGCGGCACCATGCACCGCATAACCGAAGCGCGCAACGGCAGGGAATGCGTGGAAGCTTTTCAGAGAGGCCGCTACGACGCCGTGTTCATGTGCATGGAAATGCCGATTATGGACGGCTATCAGGCCACGCGCGTCATTCGCGCCTTTGAGGCCGATGCCGGGGTGGAACCGACGCCCGTTGTCGCCGTCACCTCCTATGCCATGCCGGAATTTAAACGCCAGTGCAGGCTTGCCGGATGCTCGGAGTTCCTCGCCCGGCCCTTCAGCAAGACTGCTCTCTTTACCCTCCTGGACGCCTTCGCCCAGCTCAGGCGCGGCAGAAGCGAAAGCATCGAAATGCAGGCGGATTGAGCAGTGCCCGCGCGCGACCGCCTCGGACTGCACACCGAGCCGCTGTACCTGATGGACGGTTCAGCGTTCATTTTCCGCGGGTTTTACGCGTTCCGCACCATGTGCCGCCGCGACGGCTTTCCCACCAACATCATCTACATCGTGACCCGCCTGCTGCTTAAGCTGTTGCGCGAGGAAACCCCCTCCCGCTTCGTTTTCGTCATCGACGGCAAGGGGCCTAACTTCCGCCGCGAACTCCTGCCGACATACAAAGCCAACCGCTCGGCCCCGCCCGAAGGTCTGCTGCTGCAGCTCGACCCCCTGCGCGAACTGCTGGCTTTGCTCGGCTTGCCTGTGCTCACGGCCTCCGACTGCGAGGCGGACGACTTCATCGCCTCCCTTGCCCTGCGCTTCCGCGCCGCGCACCCGGTACTCATCCTCAGCGCGGACAAGGACCTCAAACAGTGCCTGCACGACAGGGTCAGCTTGTGGGATCCCGGGGCCAAGGAAGACAAACTGACCACCCTTGCGGATTTCCGGAGCGAATACGGCATGGAACCGTCATCCTGGCCGGATTTTCAAGCCCTGACAGGGGACTCCGGCGACAACATTCCCGGTCTGCCCCGCGTCGGCCCCAAAACCGCGCTGGCGCTGATCCGGCAATTCACGACCCTGGAAGCGCTCTTTGACCGCCTCGCCGACGTGCCCGAGAAAATCAGGCCCCTGCTGGAGGGCCGGCGCGATGAAGCCCTGTTGTACCGCGAACTTACCAGGCTCAGAACGGACCGTTGCGCCGACCTGCGCGGGGAGGACCTGATCCCTTCGCCTCCCGACGCGGAACGCCTTGCCGAATTCACGGCCCGCTATGAAATGCGCGCCCTTGCCCGCGAAATGGCGGCCCTGTTCGACAACGGCAAAGCCCGGAGCGGACCCGCGGCCAGAAACTCCTCCCTGCCCGGTCCGGATGCGCCGCCGGACACCTCTTCCCGCCCGGCGGCAGCCCCTCCTGCACAAGGGCTTTCTCTCTTTTCCGGCCCGCCCCGCGGCGAAAGCCGGGAAGACCGTACCGTGCCGCGCAAACCCGCCGCAACCGGACCGCAACCGGCCGGGCAGGGGCGCGTTTTCGCCGGACCCGGCGGACAGGTGAATGTTGTTGCCGGCCTCGACGGGCAGGAGAACGTCGTTGCCGACTTCGGCGGACAGAGGCGCGTTGTTGCCGGCCCAGGCGGACAGGCGAAAAACAGACAAGGCGGCCTGTTCGACGCTGTGCCCGGCGAACCTGCCTTTCCCGAAACCGCAGATCCGGAGACACTCCCCCTGCCCGAACAGGGCGCGGATGCCCTGAGTCTAACCCTCCGCAACGGCGGAGGTATCGTGCTGTGCGCCGGCGTCGGGGAATACCTCTACTCCGGGCCGGACGACGCGCTCGCCCGTTTCCTTGCGGCTCACCCCCGTCCGCGCCTTGTTTCCCCCGACTACAAGGCCTTGCTCAAAGCCGCGCCCGCATTGGACCAACTGCCCCCGGAACGCTTTTTCGACCTCTCTTTGGCGGCCTACCTGCTCAACCCGGAAGACCGGACTTATTCCTTTGCCCATCTTGCCGAACGTTTCAACGAGGCCGCCGGGGGGCCGGAAAATCCCCAAGCCATGCCCGGCCGCTGCGCCCTGGCCCTGTACCGCTTTCTGGACGAACACTCCCCCGGCGACTTGCGCGAAGTGCTGCGCAGCGTGGAACTACCGCTCGTCCCGGTACTGGCCCGCATGGAACAGCGCGGCATTGCCGTGGACCTCGCCGCCCTTGCCTCTTTTCTGGACGAGGTGCATGAAGAACTGGACCGGCAGACTGTCGCCATCCACCAACTGGCCGGCAGAACTTTCAACATTCGCTCGCCGCAACAGCTTTCAGACCTGCTTTTCAGTGTGCTCAAGCTGCCCGGCGGCGGCAAAACACGCGGCGGCGCGGCTTCGACCTCCCAGGACGTGCTGGAAAAGCTGGCCGGCAAACACCCCGTGGTGCAGGCCGTGCTGGATTGGCGCAGGCTGGAAAAACTGCGCTCCACCTACCTGGAAACTCTGCCCGGCCTGGCCGATGCCGAGGGACGCATTCACACCACCTTCAACCAGACGGCCACAGCCACCGGCCGGCTGTCGTCCAGCAATCCGAACCTGCAGAACATACCCGTGCGCGGCGCGTTCGGCAAACGCATGCGCGCCTGCTTTACCTCCGCTCCCGGCAAACGCCTGGTCTGCGCCGACTATTCGCAGATAGAACTGCGCGTGCTGGCTTGCCTCTCCGGCGAAAAAGCCCTGCTCGACGCCTTCCGCGACGGGCAGGATATTCACGCCCGCACCGCAGCCCTGCTTTTCGACCTTCCGCAGGAACAGATAAGCCACGACATGCGCCGCACGGCCAAAACCGTCAATTTCGGCCTCATTTACGGCATGGGCGCGCAAAAACTGGCTCGGGAACTGGGGCAAAGCGTCAAGGACGCCGCCGCCTTCATCACCCGCTATTTCGCCCGCCTGCCCGGACTGAAACGCTTCTATGACGCCGTCAAAGAAGAAGCCGCGGAAAAAGGCTACGTCGGCACCATCGCAGGCAGACGTCGGCTTACCCCGGATATCGCCTCGCAAAATACCCAACTGCGCGCCCAGGCCGGGAGACAGGCCGTCAACGCCCGTATCCAGGGCAGTGCCGCGGATATCATTAAACCGGCCATGATCGACGCGGAAAACGACCCCGAACTGAAAGCCCTCGAAGCACGTCTGATCCTGCAGATCCACGACGAGCTGCTGCTGGAAGCGCCCACCGAAAACGCCGAGGCGGCATGCGCTCGTCTCGCCGCAATCATGGCCGGCGTCAAACCCGGCGGCACTACCCTCGACGTTGAACTGCGCGTGGACAGCGGCTGCGGCCGAAACTGGGCCGAAGCGCATTGATATTGGCGGGGCGCTGCCCCGGACCCTGCCGGGGAAAATGATTTCCCCCGGACCACCTCATTAAAAATACATGGGAGCAGCATGTTCGGCATAGGCGGAACCGAATTTCTGGTCATCATCATCGTGGGCATCCTTGTGCTCGGCCCGGATCACCTGCCGCGCCTCGTCCGCACCTTTGCCAAGGTCATGTCCGACTTCCGCAGAATAAGCACCGATTTCCAACGCGCCGTACACTTTGAAGTCGACGAGGCGGAGCGCGCGCAACAAGCCCCTCCCAAAAAGAAAAAACCGAAGAAACAGCCGCCGCCCCCTCCCCCGCATGACGAAAATCCCGATGCCGATGCAGCGCCCTCGACGTCGGAACCGGATGCGCCTGCGATACCACCCGACGGCCGCCCGGAACAGCGCAATGCGGCAACGGGAAGCGCCGAAAGTCCGGCACCCGCAGGGGCCGACTCCGCCGGCACGCTTCCGGAGGACAAACGGTGACGCCCCCGGCAGACAAGGATCCGCGCCTGCCGGCCGAACTTGAGGAAGAACTGGACCGTACCGTAAACCCCGGCCTCGCCGCAGCCTTGAAGAAATCCTACATCGGCCTGCGGCAGCATGCTGCGGATGACGAAACTCCGGACGCCGAAAGTGACGCCGGCCTCGCTTCCCCCGACAATCCCGGCGAATCTCCTGATACCGCCTGTTCCGACAACAAAGCGCTTGACTCCGAGGACAACGTCGACGGCAGCAACAGCAACGACGGCGACAACACCGGCAACAGCAACGACGACGGCAACACCGGCAACAACAAGGACGGCAACGGCGGCAACAACGGCAGCGGCAACAACAGCGATGCTGCGGATGATGATGATGATGATGATGATGATGAAGAGGAGGAGGAGGAGGAGGAGGAGGAGGAGGAGGACAGGAAGGACGACGGCAACAAACCCATGACCCTGCGCGACCATCTGGTCGAGCTGCGCTCCCGTCTTTTCAAGTCTTTCCTGTGGCTGCTTGCCGGCTTCTGCATTTCCTGGCCTTGGAACGAGGAACTCTTCGCCCTGCTTCTGGCCCCTCTTGCGGCGGTCATGCCCGATGGCGTGAAATTTGTGTACCTCAGCCCACCTGAAGCTTTTTTCGTGTACATGAAAGTCTGCCTGACTGCGGGCTTTTTCCTGACCAGTCCGATGGTTTTCTACCAAGTTTGGGCTTTCATTGCGCCCGGACTGTATAAGGAAGAAAAACTTTTCATCCTGCCCGCCGCCCTGTCTTCGGCCGTATTTTTCCTCTGCGGAGTGATGTTTTGCCGGTTTGTCGTCTTCGACGCCGCTTTCCGCTTTTTTATGAGCTACAACAAGGGGCCGGTTCAGGCCATGCTCGGCATGGAGGAAACTTTCGGGTTCGCCCTGCGTTTCCTGCTGGCTTTCGGCGTGATTTTTGAACTGCCGCTTTTCATTTTCTTCCTGTCCCGGCTCGGTCTTGTCACAGCGGACCTGCTGCGGCGTTTCCGCCGTTATGCCGTACTCGCAGCGGTCGTTGTCGGCGCGATACTCACTCCGCCGGACGTGGTTTCCCAGTTGCTTATGGCCGGTCCCCTGATTCTCCTCTATGAAATCGGCATTGTCATTGCCCTGCTTTTCGGTAAAAAGAAAAAGAAGGATGACGACGAAGCGGCTGAGCAGGATGAAGACGACGACGACGAGGATGCCGATGCGCCCGGTACCGCCGCCGAGGACGCAGGCGCCGGTGCGGCAAACGCAGACGCCCGCTCGGGCGAAAGCGCCGATGCTTCCGGCACAGCCGCAGCGCACACCGATGACGTCCGGGTGACCGCGGACGCCGACTCGGCAAACGCGGACGCCGGAGATTCCCGCGGCGTCCTGTCCCCGGACTGAAGCCGGCACCCCGAAGGAGATAACATCATGCAGGGCAAGGACACAGCGCCGCGCCGCGCCGAAACTACGCGCGAAACCGCCGAAACCTCCGTCAGCCTGACCTTGTGCATTGACGGATCAGGCAAAACGGATATAAACAGCGGTTTCGGCATGGCCGATCACCTGCTGACCCTCACGGCGGTGTGGGCGGACTTCGACCTCGTTCTCAGGTGCCGGGGCGACCTGCACGTTGATGCCCACCACAGCGTGGAAGACATCGGCCTCTGCCTGGGCCGCGCCCTGGATCAGGCTTTGGGCGACCGCAAGGGCATGGCCCGCAGCGCATCGGCGGCCGTGCCCATGGATGAAGCTCTGGCCGAGGTATGCGTGGATTTTTCCGGGCGCCCCTACCTCGTGTACAGGGGCCGCGAGCTGCTCCCACCGGTCATCGCGGGACAGGAAAGCGACCTCTGGCGGGAATTTTTCAAAGCCTTGGCAACAGCGGCAAAAATGAATCTGCATGTTACGTTCGCTTACGGCGACAACGGACATCATCTGCTCGAATCGGCGGGCAAAGGGCTGGGACTGGCCCTCAAAGCCGCTGCGGCCCGCACCCGCGCCGGCATCCTGAGTACAAAAGGAAGTCTTGACTTATGACCGGCAGCTTCTTCCGCGCTTTCTCCATCGGCCTCCTCTGCCTCGGCCTGCTTTTTGCGGCCGCCTGTGCCAAACCCTCGCAGCCACCCCTGCCCGTCGGCAATCTCAAACTGGGCCTGACCGGCTTTACCCAGCCGAAAATGCCTTCGGATATGCTCGCGGGCTACCAGGTTGAAGATACCCCGACCGTTGAAGCCGTCGATCTTCACGAACTGGACGGCATTCTCAACTCCGTGCTGGCAAAGCAATCCAGGCACAGCTTCATAGGCCGCGAAAGCGCCGAGCGTTGCCGCCGGAGCGTCCACGCCGAAAGCGGCTCGCCGCGTGCCGCCCTGCGCACCTGGTCCGCCGTGGGCCGCTGCATGGGCGCAGACCTGCTCGTCGTCCCCCAAATCATGGAATACCGCAAACGCGACGGCGGCCCCCTCGGTGTGGTAACTCCGGCCAGGGTCGTTTCCGACATCTTTATCGTGGACGTGCGCAATGAAACCCTGATCTCGCGCTCCCGCTTCGACGAAACCCAGTCCAGCCTCACCGGCAACCTGCTTGATACCGACAAGTTCCTCAAGCGCGGGGCACACTGGATCACGGCCGCCGAACTGGCCCGCGAAGGCATGGAAAAAGCCGTCAAGGAGCTGGGCCTGTGATTATCATCCCTGCATTGGATATCAAGGGAGGCAAATGCGTCCGCCTGCGCCGGGGCCGCGCGGAAGACGAAATCGTCTACGAAAACGACCCCCTCAAGGTTGCCGTCGACTGGGAGAAGCGCGGCGCGCAACGCCTGCACCTCATAGACCTGGACGGCGCCTTCGCAGGCTTCCCCGTCAACCACCGTCTGATCACCGCCGTCTGCAGGGAACTCTCCATCCCCGTGCAGATTGGCGGCGGCATCCGTAACCTCGAAACAGCGCAAAGCTACATTGAAGCCGGCGCGGACCGCATAGTCATCGGCACCGCCGCCATGGAAGACCCCGTCCTATTCGCCGAAATATGTACCTGCCTGCCGGGTAAAATCGGAGTGTCGCTTGATACCGAAGGCGGATACATCCGCACCAAGGGCTGGGTCAGCGACTCCGGGCTGACCGTAGAGAGCGTCATGCCCCGGCTGTACGCCCAGGGCATCTCCTTTATCGTGCATACCGACATCGGCCGCGACGGCATGCGCAGCGGCCCCAACCTCGAAATGCTCAAAGAGATCGCCTGTGCCGGCATGGTCCCGGTCCTTGCCGCGGGCGGCGTGGACAACCTCGACGACATCAAGCAACTGTATGAAATAAGCCGGAAATCTCAACTGGAAGGTGTGATCAGCGGCCGCGCCGTCTACGAGGGTTCCCTCAACTTTGAGGAGGCAAGTGCCTGGCTCGCGGCCCGTGATGCCGCACCACAACCGTGACGAAACAACGGTGTTTTTTGGGGAATGATTTCCCCATACAGTCCGGGAGGAGAGGATGGCTGACCTGTCGTCGTATGCAACGCTCGGCTTGCAGCCCATACCCGGGGACAACCCGGCCGGCAAAGACGCGCGCTACGAGCCGGAATATGCCGCTGTACTCGCAGAGATTGAAAAGCTGAGTTTTTCCGGCTCCGGTCAGACTGTCTCCTGGCCCGATGTCGAAAAAAATGCCGCAGCCGTCCTCGCCGACCAGTCCAAAGACCTGCAGATTGCCGTCTACCTGAGTGTGGCGCTTTGGCAGAACAACGGTCCGGAAGGCATGCTCGCAGGCATCCGCATTCTGGCCGACATGTTCGGAACCTATTGGGAAACGGCATGGCCGGAACTCAAGAGGATGCGCGGTCGCGTCAATGCCGTCAACTGGTGGCACGAGCGCTCCTCCGCTTTCCTGAAGGAGTATGCGGAGCAAAGCGGCTTCGTTTCCGACGGACTGAGCAAAAAACTCACGGACGAACTAGGCAGACTGGACGGCCTTATCGCCTCACTCATGCCCGATGCCGCGTCGTTGCGCGACATGACGAGCGCCGTCCGGCAACTTTCCGCTCCGCAACAGGAAGTGTCGCCCGGACCGCCCTCCGCCCCGGCGCAGTCGGCGGAGCAGACCGCTGCGCCCGCTGACGAAACGGAGCAACCGGCGCCGGCCGCCGCTGTCTCGCCCGGTTCCGACGCTGCCCCCGCGGACAACCTTGCGCTCTTGCACCGTAATTTCCGCGCGGCCGCGCAGGCCTATCTCCCGGCGGCCCTCCGTAAACAACCGGCCGATGCCGCATTATGGCAACTGTCACGCCTTGTCGTGTGGGGAGCCGTCACGACGATTCCGGAATCCGACGACGGGCGCACCCAACTGCCGGCCCCCGACATGAACGCCCTTGCCGAGGCCCGACTGAACGTGAAGGCAGGCAAGGTCCTGGAAGCGGCTCTGGCCGCCGAGGCTTTTTTCAGCACCGCGCCCTTTTGTCTGGACGCGCAGGAAATCGTCTACAGCGCCCTTGCAACCCTCGGCCCGCAGTTCGCTGCGGCCGCGCAAAGCGTCCTCGACGCCGCCGTCACGTTCATCACGCGTTGCCCCGGCGTGGAAACGCTTTCCTTTTCCGACGGTACGCCTTTTGCCGCTCCGCAAACACTTGTCCGGCTGCGCGAAGCCGTCACGGCACAGGAGAACCGAAACGCCGACAAGGCGCGAACGCCGAGCGGCGAAGCCGACGCAAACCTCTACGCCTCGGCCAAGGCTCTGCTGGCGCAGAACAAGCTCACGGAAGCCGTCACCTCTCTCGACGCCGCCAAAGGACAGTCCCCGGCGGCAAACCTGCGGCTGACGGTCTGTCAGGTACGCCTGCTGTGCGAAGCCGGGAAAGCCGAGGCGGCAGGTATTCTGGCCGAATCCGTACTCCGCGAAACAACCGCGCGCGACCTCGACACCTGGGATCCGGAAGCGGCCCTGGATGCGCTTCTCGCCGTGCGTGACGCCTTCTCCCAAAACATGACCGGGAAACAGTCCGCTCTCGGACGCCTCGTAAAAAGCTCCGATGCGGCCTCTTCCGCAACGCAGTACGCGGAAATGCTGCACGATGTGCGCTGCCGCATCGCCCGACTGCGCCCGGCCTCGACATTGGAATAGCTTTGCGCCGCCGCCGCCGTTCCGCAACACCCCGGACCCTCTCGGCAGGCCGGGGACTTCAGCGGAACCCGCCGTCGACACTGCCCGAGCCGGCAGAGTGGTAAGCGATGTATATATTCTTTTTATCAGCACCTCCTCTATCGTTTTGTAATATGCATTGAGTTCTGTACTTTCTGTACATTTCTTCGGCGGATTGCAAACAATTCTATTTGAAATTCGGCTTTCTTTTATTCAGAAAAGCGTCGACGCCTTCGCGGGAGTCGTCCGAAACCATCCGTATGCCCTGGGCCATGGCTTCCATTTCCACAAGTTCATCCAGTCCCATATCCATGCTCATATTCAGCAGGGTTTTGGCCGCCTTCACGGCCTCCCGCGGTTGCCCGGCCAGGAAGGCGCTCATCTTCCGGACTTCTTCCTCAAGCTTGTCGTGCTCGACTACCGTGTTGACGATCCCCAGACGATACGCTTCCGCGGCGTCGATATTTTTGCCGGTAAAGGCCAGTTCTTTTGCTTTCTGCAGTCCGACGGCCCTCGGAAGGAAATACAGCGCCGCCAAGTCGGGGATAAGGGCGATGTTGACGAAGGCAAGCCCGAACACCGCCTTGTCGGAAGACACGACAATGTCGCTGAGCAGGGCCAGGGAGAACCCGGCGCCGACGGCAAACCCGTTGACCGCAGCAATCACCGGCTTGGGCGTTTCGGTAAAGGCACTTATCAGGGTTTGCGCCTTTCTGATGAAAGCTATGCTCCCCTCCAGATCCAGGGAAGTGAAGTAGGCGACATCGCCGCCGGCGCAGAAGGCCCTGCCCGTGCCGGTCACCACAACGACCCTTACCGCGTCGTCCCTTGCCGCCCTGTCCATGGCCGCCGTCAACTCTTCCGCCAGCGTGACGTCGAGGGCGTTCAGTTTGCCGGGGACGTTCAGGACGATTGTGGCCACGCGGTTGTCGACGCCGTACAGGATACTTTTGTACTCCGTTGTCATTTTCGCCTCCTTGGAGCGGTTTACCTTTGAAAATGCACAGCCCCGATGAGGGGAGTCGGCCTGAACAGGCGTAAGGCCGACTGGGGAAAGCATCAGCCTTACACCGGTTCAGGCCGACCCCGGCGTGGTCCGGAGTGGTGGACACAAGCTCTGTGCGCCGCCCCGGCCGCCGGGGGCATACAAAATTAACCCTGAAGTGCTCGGATACGCTTTGCCGCGCTCAACCGTTCAGAATGCGTTTGGCGGCGGCGTCCTGCTGCTCGGTTATGAAGGCTATGCCGGTTTCCTTTTCAGTTTCGCGGTTGCAGGCGGCGATATCGTCGCGGCTGACGGCGTCCGGCATGAACTTGCGCGCTCCGGCCATGAACTGCTGCAAACCGGCGCCGAGCTTGTCGAGCAGCGTCCACATGGCCACGGCGCCGTAAGGCACCTCGGCCATGACCGCCTTGCCGAGCCTGTCCTGCATGGCGTAGTACCCGGCAAAAATACTTTCCGCCGTTGTGCCTATGTCGGATACGCTCTTGGGCAGGCGATCCCAGTTGCCGAAGACTTTGCTTCTGGATTCGGGCTTGAGAACGCCCTCGATGTTGGCGCCGAGGAAGCCGGGGATCATCACGGCGCGGCCCATGCAGACCAGCCTGGCATACGGCGCGCCGAGGGCAAGGGCCTTGAAGACGGTGCTGGACTTGGCGATGCCGCCCGCAAAGGCCATGTCCGCAGGCTTGATGCCGCGTTCGGCGAGGATGCGGGCATACTCGTAAGCCTTGGCATGCAGAAGGATGGAAGGAACGCCCCAGTGCTCCATCATGTCCCAGGGGCTCATGCCCGTGCCGCCTCCCGCGCCGTCGACGCTCAGCAGGTCCAGTTCGGTGTCGGCCGCCAGGCGGACGGCCATGGCCAGGGCTTCCATGCCGTAGGCGCCCGTTTTCAGGGTTATGCGCTTGAAACCGATGCTGCGCAGGTACGCGACGCTCTGCAGGAATTCCTGCCGTACTTCCTCGTAGTTCTGCCGGTTGGTGTAGCCCAGCCGGCTGTGGCGCGCGAAATTGAGCGTGCGGCCCTCGGCGCATGCTTCACGAACGCCCGGTGATTCGGGGTCCGGGTCCACAAGGTAGCCTCGTCCCTTGAGAAATTCGGCGTAGTTATGCTCGCGGACGCTTATTTCCCCGCCTATGTCCTTGGCGCCTTGGCCCCACTTGAGTTCAAGCACGACCTCGTCGCCGAAGTTTTCAACAACATAGGCGGCTACGCCGTTGCGCGTATCCTCGATGTTCATCTGCACCACGATGGCGCCGTACCCGTCGTAATAGCGCCGATAAGAGGCCAGACGGCGGTCGAGTTCAGGTGCCTTGACGATTTTTCCGTTCCTGATTTCCGCGGCGCGGTCTATGCCCACCACGTTTTCCCCGATCACCATGGGGATGCCGCACAAGGCGCTGCCCGCCGCAAAGGAATCCCAGTATTTCGCGGCGATGGCCGTGGAACCGAGCGCGCCGGTGATGAACGGATAGCGGCATTTGACCGGCGCGCGCCGGCCGAAGCTCGTTTCCAGGCTCACGTCCGTGAACAGGACATCACCGGTCGCGGCGCTGCCCGGAGCCGATTTCGCCCCGTAATTGTACCCGTTGATGCGCAGGGCGTCGTAACTTACCCCGACGGGACAGGCATTACCGCTGCCGGCTGTTATGTTGCCGAAATCCCTGGGATACAGGAGATCGCGCCCCTTCATGCAGGACAGCCAGGTTTCGCACCTGCCCGTACAGTCCGCACGGCAGAGGGTACACAGCCCGGACTCCGCCGGATTGCCTCTGTTGACGGTTGACAACACATCATTCGACTTCGGTCGTTCCATGCCTTCCTCCTTGGAAGAAAAGGGTACAGTTGATGACGGGGCACGCCGCAGGGACATCCGCGGGCTTTGCCGGGAGCGGCAAGGGCATCGCGGGGACGCGGACCTCCCGCTTGTTTGTCCGAAAAGGCGCGCTGCAAAGAATCAGGTATGCCGTCCGCTCGCCTGCGGAGGCTGCATGCCGGAAGCTATACCCTGAAACGGAGGAAAAAGGAACAGTCGGAGGGGCAAATGCAGGAAAATCGCCCCTCGACATTTCAATAGATATTTTGATATGTTATAGAGTTATAGCGACCTCGTAAAAGACGTGCCGGCGAAACGGAGGAAAAAGGAACAGTCTGCGGGAGTAAATGCGGGAAAATAGCTTTCCGCTATTTAAATAGATATTTCAATATATTATAGAGTTAAGGCGAACCCGAAAAAAAGTGTCAGCGCGCGGGCTTCTGTCCGCCGGGCGGTGTGCCTGCCTTTGAACCACCTGCCTTTGAGCCGCTTGGCGGTGCGGCGGCCTTCGAACCGCCGGTCTTGCCCGCCGGAGCCGTGGAGGGAGTTGCTGAAGGGGCTGCAGGGGTCGCGGAGGAGGCTGCAGGGGCTGTGGAAGATGCCTCCGGAGCCGTTGAAGGAACCGCCGGGGCCGGAGAAGGAGCAACCGGGGCTGTGGATGGGGCTGCAGGGGGCGCAGGGGAGCCGGCCGGGGCTGCGGAAGTCGCTGCCGGGGTTGTCGGAGAATCAGCCGGAGTCGTAGACGAACCGGCCGGGGCGGCAGAGGGAGCGGACGGAGCCGTTGGAGCATCGACCGGGGCCGCCGCAGGATCAGCCGGGGATGCGGGGGAGCCGGCCGGAGCCGCGGAGGGTCCGGTCCGGACGGGGGGGATTTCCGGCTTCGGCGGCGCAGAGGGATCGTCGACTTCAATATTGATGATGGTTGATTCCTTGTTCATCTTGGCCGACGACAGGATGTTGTAGCCCAGGGAAGTGCCGAGAAAGGTCAGTGCGGCGACGGTCGTCAGCTTTACCAGGATGCCGCCCGCGCCCGTGCTGCCGAACAGGGAAGTGGAGCCGCCGCCGAAAATCACCCCCATGCCTTCTTTGCCCGATTGCAGCAGAACCAGTAAAACCAGCACAATGCAGGCGATGATGTGCAGGGTCAGAACGGTGTTTTCCAAGAGACTGCCTCCCGTGCTTCCATGAGGTATTGCCTGTGATTTTGCGACGCGCCGGCCGCGTTGTCCGGCGGAGAAGCCCGCGCGCCCTGTCCGGGCGCTCAAACCGGCGCCGTACGGCGGATAAGCCGTGCGGGGTCAGTCGCTCACGCCGGCCAGGGCGATGCGCGCAAAAGTTTCGGCCTGTAAAGATGCACCGCCTACCAAGACTCCGTCGACATTGTCAAGGTTTATAATTTGTTCGGCGTTGTCGGGTTTTACGCTGCCGCCGTAAAGAATGCGCATTGCGTTTCCTCGGGCGGTGAAGCGTTTTCTCAGAAAGGCGCGGACCAGGGCGTGGGCTTCGAGGATTTCCGCCGTCCCGGCCACGCGGCCCGTACCGATGGCCCATACGGGTTCGTAGGCGATGCACAGTCTTTCCGACGTGACGTCGTCCGGTACTTCGGAGAGTCCTTCCGCGAGTTGGCGCTCCAGTACAGGACGCAGCATGCCGCCGTCGCGTTCCTTGAGGGTTTCCCCTATACAGAGCGTTGCGTTCAGGCCGGCGTTCAGGGCAAAGGCGCATTTTTTGCCGACAAACGCATCGCTTTCGCCCAGCAGGGCGCGGCGTTCGGAGTGTCCGACGAGTACGTGGGAACAGGCGCAGTCCAGAAGCATGCCCGGAGAAATTTCTCCGGTAAAGGCGCCTTCGGCGGCCGGGTAGCAGTTCTGCCCGCCCAGACGCAGACGCGCGCCCGGTCCGAGCGCCCCGGCGCAGGCGGCCAGCGCCGTGAACGGGGCAAAGAGCACCGCCTCCCTGTCGGCAGGCAGCCCGGCGAGCCTGTTTTCAATCCCGCGCGCGCAGTCCGCGGCTTCCTCGCGCGTCTTGAACATCTTCCAGTTGGCCGCCATGAGCATCTTCATGCTTGTTAGGATCCGCGTCCGGCTCCGTCCGCCGGGTGAGTTTGCCCCGGCGGATGGGAGCCGGATGGATTTTCCCCTCCCTTCATGGAGGAAGTATAATGGTATGCTCGGCTTTGCCGGGCGTCAAGCAGGAATCTCTCTGTAAATCAACCACGGATAGGCCCAAATCTGCGTAAAGATTGCTGTTCCGTAATAAACTCCGGTGAAGCAATATTCGCGAATGGTTACGATATCTATTTGTTATTATACATATAATGAGTATTTTTCTTATTTGCGCGGTGGATTACGGTTTCTTCACGGGCAGGGCAATGCTTTGAAACCTGCTCCTTCGCGGCAGGGTAAGCGCATGCTTCGCAGCTTTGACCGATGCGGTTGCGTGCTGTATACAGGTGCAGAACGAGGGCGTCTTCGCCGGTGTCGGCGTAATATCCGCGTCTGCGCCCGCAGGGTTCAAAGCCTTGGGAGGCATACAGGGCCAGGGCCGGACGGTTTCCTTCCCTTACTTCCAGCAAGACGCGTCCGATGCCCGAGGTCTCAAGTTCCCGCAGGGCGCCTGCCAGCAGCGCCGCGCCGAAACCGCGGCGCCGGACGTTGCCGCGCACCGCCAGATTGTACACTTCCGCCTCATGCGCCGCGTGGTGCAGACCGGCAAGCACATAGGCGAGCAGCACGCGGCCGGGCGTAAAAAGGCCGAGGCCGAGAAAGCGCGCATCCCCGCCCTGCGGCGGGGCCTGCAGGATACGGCGGTACTGTTCCGGAGTGAAGGACGTGATAAAGCAGGCGGACTCCAAGGCGGATACGGCATCGGCATCCCGCGCTTCAAGCGCGGCTGTGCGGTGTTCGGCGGGTGCGGGCATAGGAAGTAGTGTAGTATCTTGCCGCTTTTTTTGCAAACGGGGTTTTATCGGAAATTCCTTTACGGTTCGAGGCCTCTCCCTTCGGGGAACGAAGATGCCTGTCGGCCCCCGGCGGCAGTGGAGGAGGCGCCCGGCGGGCGGAGCCGGACGCGGATTGCAACATGGGGAGCGGCATGGATAATGATCTGCGTATGCGGCGGGATGCAGAGGACGGAACGCTTCGCGAAACGAGCGGTGGAGCGGATGAGGGGGGAGGAGATCTCCGCGAAACGCGCGGGGGTGTGAATGACGCGGCGGCCGGCGGGGAAGCCGGCAAATCCCCGCAACGCAGAAAGCGGATGACCGGCGCGGAGTCTCAAGTTAGGCCGGGGGCGCGGCCCCGCGGCGATGCCGGGGGCGGGCGTTCGCGCATAGCGCAGACTGCGCGGCGGCTTCAGGCAGAGGCGGCGAACATTCTGGCCGGCGACCGGCCGCCGCGTATGTTGCCGGAGGCCTCCGCCGCAGCGTACGCTGTTCTTCCCCCAGCCGTCGAAACCGGCCTGGGAGAAGAAGAAATAAGCATGTTGGGGGAAGTGACGGATGCCGCGGGCCGGCTTTTGCTGTGCATGCCGCCCGATCAGGCGCTGCGCCGGGGGTTGCGCCTGCGCCTCTGTGCCGTGGCCTTGCGCACCGGCGACGGAAAAGTGATCCTGCACAAGGGAACAAGACCGGGCGCCGCGCCTGCAACCGCGAAGCCGCGTTCATCGCGAAACCGGCCGGGCCGCTCCGGGAAGGGAGCGGACCCTTCCCTGCCGTGGGATATCTACACGGGTCATGTGCCGGCAGGCGAAGCATGGGACAGCACCGCCTTGCGCCTTCTGGAAACCCGGGCCGGAGCGGCCGGGAGCCGGCTTGTCCGCCTTGCGGAGATCGACGGCGAGGCGGCGGGTGGGGCGCATATACGGTATTACAGCGCAACGCTTGTGTCCGGATTGTACCCGAAGCATGCTCCTGAGGACACACTGGAGGCGGACCGCGACGAATTGGCAGGTCTGGCCGAAAACGTGCCCGAACTGCTGAGTCCCCTTTTGCTGCAGGCAGTGCTCATGGGGATTCTCTTCCCGACGAACGGCCGGGAACTTATCCGTAAATATGTGGAGCGTGAGTCAAAGACGAGGAAATAAACGGCTCTTTACAAAATATGAGAGTGTTTACTCAAATATAGATAAAGCAGTTTGTCGAAGTGAGCAAAATAAGTCAGCAGTGATGACTGCCTGCCGAATTCACAGCTACAGATCAACCATGAATGCTTTCTGCGAGACAACTTTACTTCGACAGCTTGTCATGTTGGCCCGAAAAACCGTTCAGATCATCAAAGTCAATATCGTCATGTCCTTGCTCCTGAACATCGTCACGGTCGTGCTCGCGGCCGCGGGGTTCATGGGGCCGGTGTCGGGGGCATCGGCGCACAACGGCGGAGCCTTGCTCATCGTGCTGAACTCCGCAAGACTGCTCAACCTGCGTTACACACCCTGAAGCAGTCACACGGAAACGGCATTGCCGTCGTTGATGTCCCAATCCGCCGCTTTTCCGGATGCCGTGCGGGGCAGCCGTTTGCCGAAACGGATGGACTTGGGCCGTGCCGCCGGCTCCAGCCGGTCGGCGATCATCCGCCGCAACTCGCGCATAAGGAGCGTGACCGCGACAAGGTCATGCTGCGGCACGACAAACGCCTTCAGGCGCGCTCCTTCCTCCGGGCGCATCAGGCGCACGGCGCAATCCGCCACCATGGGATGCCCGCGCAATATCTCGGCCACCTGCTCCGGAAACACGTTTATGCCCGCCACCTGCACGGCTTTGTCCTTGCGCCGCAGGGGCCGGAAGTTCCGCTCATCCCGCCAGTCCAGACGGTCCGGCAGGGGCTGCGGCCCGCCGTGTTTGCGCTGTATTCCCCACTCCTCCACGTCCTCCTGCCCCGGCAGGGCAACGCGCCGCCAGTGCGGCAGCAGGGCGTAGTCCCCCCGGCATTCCCGGCGTAAACCCACAGCGCCGAATTCAGTAGCCCCGTAAATCTCCGTCATGCCGGCGCACAACTGCCGCCCGCCGACCGGCCCCGCAGCGAGAAGACCTTCGATGACTTCGGGAGGACACGGCGCACCGGAACTCACCCCGTGGATTTCCGGCGGCAGGACCGGCGGCCGCGGCCCGGAACTCATGTCCAGAACGGATTTCCAGAACACGGGAAAGGCCAGAATCAGGTCGCCCGGCTGCAGAGCCTTGAAAAAGTCGTCCGAGGGCAGAGGATGCCTGTCCAGAACCTCGATGCCGAGGATGCGGGGCAACATGACGGCAAAGGCGAACCCGAAAATGTGATGCACGGGCATGACCGACACGACACGCCCGGCCCCCGCGAAAAAAGGCTCCAGGCTTTGCGCTTCCTCCTCCAATTCCTGCGCGGTGAAGCTGTGAAACATGGGCGGCCCCGTACTGCCGGAAGTGCTGAAGGCCAAGTTCGTCAGTCCCAGTCCGGCAGGCCCCCGGAATATGTACCCGGCCCACTGCTCATAGGTCTCCAGCTTTGTAAGCGCGGATACTTCCTCGTTGTCCAGTCCGAAAAAGCGGGCAACCGCTCCGGCTGTGACGCGCCGGCGCTCGTCGGGCAGTTCCCGCGGCTGCAGGAGATCCCCGGACATGATCGACGCGCGCGCGAAAGGCAGGGCCAGGCTGCGCACGATGCGGCAGCAATCCGCATATTCCACAGGGAAAGTCATGATGCTCCTCCTCTGTTTTCAGCCTGCCGGACATGCAGGCAGGCTGTCCTGCCTCCGGTGCCGTGCGCCAGGCACAAGGCGCGCCCGGCAGGCAGGCCGTTACCGCACGACAACGCCGATATCGCGTCAAAAGCCTGAGCAATCGGGATATTACCGTACACATGCCCGACATGACGCATCCCAGGCAACGCGCGCAACCGGCGCGGAACCGCTCCCGAGAGAAATACGGGCACTTCTCCGCGCGTCCCTACTCCCGTATTGTCCGGCGGATCAATGTTTCCGGCACGCCCGAAAAGGATGTCCTCGATGCAACCGCGCCGGCATTTTCCCGCAAACGCAGATATATCCTTATCAGCAGTCAGGCAAAAAAACACCGCGCCCTCGCTGACCGGCAAGGCGGCGCGCAGGCCTTCGCGTCCGGCGCGCGAGGCGCGCATCCCGACCCTCAGGCGGGTCAGTCGCGCGAGCAGGGGGCTATATTCGTCAACAGCCCCGAAAAGGACGCGCTCAACGCGGCCTTCTTCCAACCATTGCCGCGCAATGCACAAACCGTCCGCAACGGGAAAATCCCCGCGGCACACCGTCGCGCAGGGGCCGACCAGATGCAGCGTCACAGCCAGGGTCGCGGCGGGAATGTTCTGAACGGAACGCGAAAAGGCCAAAGGGGACGCCAGAATCTCCCCGTACGCGAGTATTGAGTCCTGAAACTCAAAAGTCGGCGTTGCCGGGCCGTAGCCGCTCACCAGGATGATGCCTGTATCGCGCGGGGGGCTTTCCGGGATCCCGGCGTCTTCCAGGGCGTTCAAGGCGCACAACAGGGCCATGCGGCTGAAATGGTCGATCTGCCGCAAGGCGCGGGCAGGCAGCCTGGCTTTCAGCGCCGAGGTATCGGCCGCAACGGCTCGCCCGTCCGCATGGACGGCAGGCAACGGCGCGCCGCGCAACAGGGCTTCCATGCCGGTCCCGAAGCTCCCCAGGCAGGCCGTGCCGTCCACCGCAAGCTTCATCGTCCGCTCCTCACCGAAATATACGCGGCAGTATCGGTCCCGAAACTTCCCAGGCAGGCCGTGTCGTCCACCGCAAGCATCGTCGTCCGTTCCCCGCCGAAACAAGCGCGGTGATGCGGGCGATGCACGGTGCCGCCCGGCTTGCCGGCCGTAAGCGTCACTGTTCACCCCCGGTCAGGACAAGCGCGGAATTGTTGCCGCCGAAGGCCAGGGACAGCGACACGGCCGCTCCGCCCCGCACCGGCAAAGGCGCGTTGACGGGACTGAAGCCCAGGGCAGGGTCGGGTTCCCGAAAATTCGGCGTGGCCGGGAGCGACCCGTCGGCCAGATGCGCCGCGCTCAACACGGCTTCTATCGCGCCTGCGGCGCCCAGGGTATGCCCGGTGGCGCCCTTGGTCGCTATAACCGGGATGCCGGGGCAGCGCGTCGTGAAAAAGGCGGCTTCGGCGGCATCGTTCACGGCAGTGGCCGTGCCGTGGGCGTTTATAAACGCCATGTCCTCCATGCGCAGACCCGCCTGCGCCAGTGCCTGTTGCACGGCCGAGGCAAGCCCGCGTCCTTCCGGATGCGGCGCGGTCAGATGATGGGCGTCGGCGGCTGTTCCGTAACCGGCCGCAAAGGCGACGGCCTTCACTTTCCTCTTCCTGCGCGACGCTTCCGTTTCCAGAAGCATGAAGCCTGCTCCCTCTCCCAACGTCAGACCGTCCCTGCGGCGGTCGAAAGGGCGGCAGACGGTCGGGGAAGGCAGGCGCAGACCGGCGAATCCGACATAAGTGATGTAAGAGAGAGCATCGGCGCCGCCCGCAAGCACAAGGTCGCAAATTCCGGAGCGTATCCACCCCGCCCCTATGCCTACGGCGTCCGTGCCGGAAGAACAGGCATCGGCAACGCTCAGCGCAGGCCCGGAACAGCGAAAGATTTCACCGAGAGCCTGCGCCGGATTCGCGGTCAGATAATCCTCAATCTCCGTCAGAGGTAAGTTTTGCTTCTCAACCGCAGGGCCGTCTTCACCGCCTGCGCCGTTCGCCCCGGATGTGCTGCCCGCCCCGCGGCCCCGGTTTGTTCCGCCTGCGCCGTTCGCCCCGGATGCGCTGCCCGCCCCGCGGCCCCGGTTTGTTCCGCCGGCACCGTCCGCCCGCTCCGGGCAAAGCTCGGAAATGTTGTTCCCGGCCTTGAGCGCGGCGTAGAGAGGAAAAAAATCAAGGGAGGCGCCGACGGAAGTGCCTACAACGATACCCAGGCGCAGGCCGGGAGGCTCCGCTGTTTCGGAAAAGCCGGCCGATCTCCAGGCTTCCAGCGCGGCGCACAAGGCGAGCATCGTGGTGCGCGACAGCCTGAGAGGGGCCTCCGCAGGATCCGGAAATACGCCTGTGAATCCGCGTTCCCCACTTCTCCCTGCGGGCCGCTCCGGGCAAAGCCCGAATGCTGCCTCCGCGCAACGGAATACGGGAAAGCCGAACGCAACGGCAAAGGGCGGCGGCGTCGGCTGAAATTCCCTTTCCCGCTCCAGGGTGCGCAAAGTGTCCGGCAGACAAGACCCCGCAGCCGTGACCAGCCCCATGCCGCTTATTGCGACAG
This sequence comes from Desulfovibrio sp., assembly GCA_031271265.1. Lineage (GTDB taxonomy): Bacteria > Desulfobacterota > Desulfovibrionia > Desulfovibrionales > Desulfovibrionaceae > Frigididesulfovibrio. Next base: position 36,273 of record JAISWB010000082.1, read on the forward strand.
GCCCGGCCCGGCGCACGGCAACTCGCCTTTGCGGGTTTCAATATACCCGGCAAGGGCATCGACGGAGGCGAACGCTTCACGGGCGGCGTCGATATCCTCGATGATCACGCCGAACCGGCGCTGCACCAGTACAGTCAGTTCAACGGCGTCCAGAGAATCAAGCCCCAGCCCCTCACCGAAAAGGGGGGCCGCGTTGTCGATGTCCTCGGGACCGATGTCTTCCAGCCGCAGTTCCTTGATCAGCTCTTGCTTCAGAGCAGTGCGGATATCCATGCTGCTTCAGCTCTCCCAGAGGTCGTAAAAGTTGAAAAACCGGTACGGGTTGTCGAGAACGAAACGTTCCAGGGCAGAGGCAAAGCGTTGCGCGTATGCCCGGTACGCCTGCGCCTGCCTGCCCAGACCGGCAGGCGGCCGGATGCATTCCGCGCAATGCAGGCTGCCGCGCAACGGTCCCGTGCGCCGGGCAAATACGCACAGCACCGGCGCGCCGCTCGCCGAGGCCAGCCTGTACGCCAGACAGGGCATGCGCACCGGCGCGCCTAAAAAAGACACCCTAACCGCCTGCTCCGCGCTGCCTTCGACGCGGTCGCCCATCAAACACAGCACTCCACCTTGACGCAAATGCCGCAGTAAGGCAAGGACCGTTTCGGGACCGCCGCCTGTGCGGAGTATCCTGTACGGCGGCTCCTGCCCGGTATGCTCGTGAATCTGCTTGTCCACATCGTCCGGCTCGCTGTGTTGCAACACGATGACCGGCAATCCCGAAATTTCCGCCAGGGCGTGGGTCGCCGCCTGCAGGCAGCCGGTGTGCGCGGACAGCAGGATCACGCCGTTGCCTTCCGCAAGCAGCGGGCGGGGGTCTTCTCCGCGGATTTCCTCAAAGATGAAGCCGCCGCGCAACCCCGCAGCGGCCCTGTCCACCAGGCATTGTCCGAAGGACCACTGCAGTTTCCAGGCGTGCCTCCAGGCCGCCGCCCGGCCCGCGCCCGGAAATCGCCGTTCCAGGTATGCCCTGCTGCGCCTGCGTACGGACGGCCTGAGCGTGTACCAGGTGACGACAAAAAACAGCAGCACATAAGCTACCGTTGTGCCGGCCGCGCGGATCAGCGCGTAAAAGACGGCATGCTGCGCGCGCGAGCCGAGGCTGCGACTGCTCCAGGGGGCGTTCACGGCGTTTTTCCCCCACATACGGAAGGAGAGCCCGGAACTTCGCGGTGCTGCGCGCGCGAGCCGAGGCTGCGATTCTGCCGATGGGCGTTCACGGCGTTTTTTCCCCGCATACGTAAGGAGAGCCCGGAACTTCGCGCGGTTGTTTGCGCAAAGAGCGCCGCAACGCGCAGGCCGGCACCCATACGGCCAAGCCGCACAGCAGGGCCGAAAGCGGGGCGACGACAAGGGAACCGACAATCCATTCCCCGATACGATCCAGGGCCTCATAGCCGAGAGTGCGCAGGGATATTTCCGTCAAGAAACGTCCGTGGCGCAAATAATGCCCTGCCTCGATGCACAGGGCAGGCACAAAGGGCGGCATGCCGAGCTGGCCTGCCGCCAGGGCGACGGTTTTGTTCAGTCTGAGCGCGCCGGAAACGACGATGATCAGGATACTGTGCAGGCCTATGAGGGGCAGGGCGGAGATTCCCGCCCCGACGGCCGCGCCCAGGGCGAGCTTTCCCGGAACGGCATCGTTCGCCGCAAGCAGGCGCAGGGAACGCAGGGGATGCAGCAGGCTGACGGCTTCGTCCTCTTTACCCGCGCAATGTTTGTGCGGCAAGGGGAGAATGGAGCGCAGCGTGAGCCGGGTGTTCAACGCGGCTGTGCGCAGGTTGTCCGCCACGGGCCTGAAGTGGGAAATGCGCTTTCCGGCGGGCGGATAGTAGACACGCACGGGGATGCCTTTCACGGTGAAACCGGCCCAGCTTGCCCGGACAAGCACCTCCACCTCGAAGGCGTAACGCCGGGACGAGCAATTCACGGCATTCAGGACGGTCAGGGGATACAAACGCATACCGCTCTGCACGTCCCCGATACGCTCGCCGGTCTGCACCGTGTACCAGAAGTTGGAAAAACTCCTGCCGAACCTGGAGGACAAAGGCGCCGCGCACGCCGTAAAATCGCGTTCCCCGACGATGAGCGCCCGCGGATCGGCGCGCGCGGCGGCAATGAAAGCGGTGACAGCATCGGGGTCGTGTTGCCCGTCGGCATCAACGGTGAGGATGTGCGTCATGCCCATGCGCGCGGCCGCCGTCGCGCCTGCCAGAACGGCCGCGCCCTTGCCCAGGTTGCGTTCGCTGCGCAGGCAGAGCACGGGCAGGCCGGAAAGCGGATGCCCCGTATCCGGAACAAAAGGGAATCCGTAGCCTGTCTGCTCCGCACGGCGCGCGGGGAGATCCGTGCTGCCGTCGTCAACCGCCAAAACATGCGGGCAACGGCGTAAAACCCCGCGCACCACGTCCGGCAAGGTCGGGGCGTGGTTGAAAACCGGCACGACAACCGTCAGCCGGTCCGGAGAAAAGTCCGTTTCGCCCGTCACGCATCCTCCAACCTGCTCAGGCGCGTGTTCCGCCCGTCTGCCCCACCGTCTGCCCCGCCGCGTGTCCCGCTGCCGGCTTCGCCGCGCGGCGCATGCCGAATACAAGGTAGGCCAGGCCGCCGACAACCGGCACAAACACGCAGCATCCCAGCCAGAGCAGACGCTCCTGAGGGCTGGGGAAAACACGGCGGAAGGCGTGCGCTATGCCGAAAAGATTGATCAGGGCGGGCAGGGCCAAAAGACCGTAAAACAGCAACGGGTGCATTTCCGTCATCCGGCATCCCTGCGCGGCCCGCGCAGCATGCTCAGGGCGGCGAGCCCGGCGCCGATGCACAGGCCCGTATCGGCGACATTGAAGGCGGGCCAGTGCAACGCGCCGTAGTGAAAATCCAGAAAATCCGTCACGGCGCCCAGGCGCAGCCGGTCCGCAAGGTTACCCAGCGCGCCGCCCGTTATCAATCCAAGGGCCAGGAACAACAAGGTGTCGTTTTCCCCGGCGGAGCGGACCAGAAAAAACACCGCGACCAGCGCCGCTGCCGTCAACGCGCCGAACAGCACGACCTGCACGCCCAACGCCGGATCGTTGAGTATACCGAACACCGCCCCGTAATTGCGCACATGCACGAGGTTGAAAAAGTCGGTCACGACGATTGATTTTCCGTACCCGACAGCGCCCGCGACGATATGTTTGCTCACCTGATCCGGAACAAACACCGCCGGTGCGGACGCGGCAAGTATCACCCAGCGCCGCATGTGCCTCCTTAATGACCTGTCCGGCGCAGGGGGAAAATCATCGACCGGAAACGGCGGAAAGCCGATGATCCCCTGCGTTCCGGATGAGGGGGTCCGGGGGAAATCATTTCCCCCGGCAGAGTCCGGGACCGAGTCCCGGCGGGGTTCGGGGCAGAGTCCCGAATTAACCGGCGTTTCCTTTCCCCCGGCAGAGTCCGGGACCGAGTCCCGGCGGGGTTCGGGGCAGAGTCCCGAATTAACCGGAGTTTCCTTAATCCGCTCCGGGCGGCCGGTGTACCTTCAAAAAATACGTCAGCGGTCCGCTTTTTTCTTTCCGGACGCGCCCGCCGGTCCGGCGCCCAGCACCAGCGCCGTGCCCTGCCAGGGGCCGAGGGTAACGGTGACGCGTTTGCCGGAAAGCGACCAGGCGCCGCCCGCGACTATGGGCGTCACCCGTGACGAAATCCGGTCCGCGCCGGGTACGCCGGCAAGGTCGACAACCTCGGTCACCGTGGAACGCGAAAAGTTACTCAGGGCAAGGAGCAGGGCATTGCCCTCCGGCAGGCGCGTGACCAAGGCTATGCTGCCTTTCTCCTTAGTGGCGGGGCGGGCGAGCAGGCTTCCCCTGCCTATGCCGTAGTCCCTGCGCGGACGCAGAAAGGCGCCGATTTTGCGCAGGAAGGAATCCTTGTTGTGTACCTGGACATCCGGCGGGGGGTAAAGCTGCGGCGCCCTCGCCGTGCCCATGGTGGACACGGCGCGCATACTGCTGACGGACCCGAGACCGTAGCCGCCGCGGACCGTGTCTTCCGGGCTGTTCCTGTCATTGCCCGACGCTTGTGAAGGCAGGGGCAGCACCCCGCAAAGGTCCTGGCCGGCCAGCATCAGCAATCCGGGCTGCATGGCCTTGAAAAAGATGAGCAGGGCGTGCCCGTTCCGAATGTCCTTGACGGCGGACGCGGGTTCGGCGTTGAGGGCCATGCCCGCCAACGCCGGAGCGGTAGCGTACAGGCGGTTGTCCAGTACCGGGGCCGGTGCGCTTTTTCCGGCCGCGGCGCGCATGGCCGCGCGCACGGTGTCGCGCAGGGCGACGGCCTTTTCACCGCCCGCGCCTCCCCCGGCAAGGGACGGCAAGGCGTAATTGATGCCGTCCTGGGCGGGCATGACGTGAACCAGCCTGCTGAAATCCACTCCCAGGCGCAACGCCTCGTCGGCCGTGAAACGCGCGGCTTCGGCATCGCCGGTCAGCAGGGCGTGTTCGGCAGCGGGGGAAAACACGCTGTCGAAGATATAGTCCACGCCGGAAGCGAGAAAGTCGTTGAGAACATTCAGCGGCAGACCGTCGTCGCGCACCCAGCTCCAGGCACCGTAGCGCTTTATCTCCCGGCCCATGGACTGCGCCGCCGTACGGGCCGGCTCAATGCTGAAGGCCCTGCCGGACCCGCCGCCCTCGACAACCGGCTCAAGCCCCTGGAAAGCTTCAAAACGCAGCCCGATAAGGGCCTGTCCCTGCAGGCCGACCTGGTTCACGGCGCTGCCGGACAGGATGCGGTGCGCCGCCTGCGAGGGGTCTTCCCAATTCAGCACGGCGTACGTCGGATTGCGGTAGTAGCGGTATACCCAGCGCCGGCTGGTGCCGTCCACGCCGCGCACCGGGCCGGTTACCGCCCACCCGCCCGCGCGGGACAGAGGTGACAGTTCGTCGCGCATGCTTTTGGGCAGAAGGCCCCGGCGATCCAGCTCCTCCACCTGCGTCGGACCCAGCACGGCGCCTTCAGCCTCCGCATTGACTTCCGGCAGCAGTTTCCGGTCTTCGTCCGGAATCTCCACCATGCAGTATATGCCGGGGTATTCGCGCACGCCGCGGAGCGCCAGGAAAAAATCCGGACCGAGTCCCGTGGCCGCGGGCACGAGGTCCGAACCGATGAGCACGTTGTTGCCGACGGCTCCCTGCATAAGGCGCTTGTACTGGTTTTCCGTGCCGGCCGTGCGGGAAAATTCGTACTGCACGACGTCGTCGCCGGTGTCGGTTCCCTTGCGGCCCTTGGCCCACAAAAAACCGCTGCCCTGAATCGGGGCCACATAGAGACCCGCTGCCCCGATCTCGCGCAGCACAGGCCATGTGGCGCTTTCGGAAAGCTGGCTGAATACCGAACTTTGCGAAGAGGTCAACATGGTCATGGGGTGGATAAGCACCCAGGTATCCGCGTGATTCAGCAACCCCGTTGCCCCGCCGGCGGCCGAACTGCGCCAGGCGATACCGCTGCCGGAAACCACTTTGGCCATATCCGAGGACTTGAAGAGCATGGACTGGCGCTCAAGGTACTGCAGGTAACCGGGATCCGCCCTGGGCATGAGCGTTGCATCGGCACCGGCGCTTTCTTCGGCGGGACGTTCCGGCCCGGCGGTATCCCTGCTTTTCCTGCCGCCGGAGAAGGCGCAGGAAAACATGCCGCACAACAGCAGCACGGCAACGAAGTACAACCGGTATTTCTTCAGCATGACCGCTCCCTTGTTCGACTTCCGGAGCAAAACCGCGTCCGTGCGCTTTTGCTTTGTCGGAAGCGAAAAGTATTTCATCCTTTTCGCAGCGGATCGTTCGGCGCAAAGCACGGTTTTAACCCGGCCGTACTACCCTTCCACCTGCTGAACGGCGACATTCAGGGTTTTACGGACGCTTTCGGCGAAGAGACCGAGTTGCCTGTCGGCCTCCGCGTCCTTCAGTGTGCGGTCCGCGCGCCTGAAAGTCAGCCTGAAGGTCAGGTTCCGCGCGTCCGTTCCTTCCGGTTCATAGCAGTCTGCAAGCCGGATTTCCGTATCGATCCGGCCTTTCATAGCTTCGGCGAGTGCCGCGATGTCGCCTGCCCGCGTCCCGCGGGGCGCGACAAAGGTGATGTCGCGGCGCACCGGCGGGAACACCGGCAGGGGCACGGCCCGTACGGCTGTCGTTATGTGCAGGCCGTACAGGATATCCAGATTGAGTTCGGCGCACCAGACCTCTTTTTTGGCGTGGCTGCGCTCGGCAACGGCCTCTTTCACGCGTCCTGCGCGTCCTATGCGCGTCCCTTGCAGAATTATGTCCACACCCGGCAGGTAATACCCGGGGGCGTCTCCGCCGGCAAGGACGAAATCGGCTGCGGGCAGGGCAAGTTCCAAAAGCAGATGCTCGATCAGGCCTTTCAGGTCCAGGTAATCAAGGTCGCCGGGCAGCGCCGGCCAGACCGCGGACGCGCGTGCCCCGTGCAGGATGATGCCGAGCCTCGCCTCCTCGCGCACAACGCTTGCGCGGAACGCGTCCTGCGAGGTTTCGGGGGAAAGCGTTTCTCCCGGCAGGGAGGGGGACGGAGCCTCAGGGTCCGGGACAGAGTCCCGGCGGGGTTTGGGGCAGAGCCCCAGGAACACGGCCGCCGTTTCGAAAAGACGCACGGACGGCGCGCCCTGCGCCAGGTTGTTGCGCAGGGCGCCCAGCAGGCCGGGGATAAGCGCCGGGCGCAGGACATCCATGTCCTCGCTCATGGGGTTGAGGACGGGGACGCGTTCTTCGCGGGGCAAGCCGAGCGCGTCCAGTTCTCTGCCGCCGGCAAAGCTGTAGGCGATGATTTCGTTCAAGCCCGCCTGTCTGCCCCAGTGTTTGATCCGGTGCAGGAACACGTTTTTGCTTTCGGGTTGCCCGGAGCGGGCGAGATCGCGGGCGATGCCGGGCAGGCGGGCCGGGATGCGGTCCATGCCGTAGATACGGACAATTTCTTCGGCGAGGTCTGCTTGCCGGGTCAGGTCGGGCCTGCGCGCCGGCGGCGTCACATCCCATTCCAGGGCGATGTTTTCTTCCCCGGCGCGCAGGCCGCCGGAAGCGTCGCGCACGGTGCAGCCGAGGGAGCGCAGGGCCTTTTCGCAAAATCTGGCGTCCAGTGTCGCGCCGAGCAGGCGTTCGGCGTATGCCCTGTGAAAATGCACGGAGCAGGGAGGCGGCGTTTTCGCGGCTTTTTTGATAAGGCCGGGGCGCACCCTTCCGCCCGCGAGGGCGGCGAGCAGGTGCGCGGCGCGTTCCAGCGCGGGCGTGGCGCCTTCCCGATCCACGCCCCGCTCGAAGCGGTAGGACGCTTCGGAGTGCAGGCCCAGGCGGCGCGCCGTTCTGCGTACGGCGCCGGGGTGGAAGACGGCGCTTTCCAGGAAGACGCGGCGGGTACCCGTGGAGATTTCCGAATTCAGCCCGCCCATCACGCCGCCGAGGCAGATGACGCCCTCGGCGTCGCGGATGGTGATGTCCGCGGCCGTAAGCACGCGCTCCTTGCCGTCCAGGGAGGTAAAAACCTCGCCTTCGTCCGCCGCGCGCACGCTGATGCGCCCGCCCCGGATGCGGTCGAGGTCGAAGGCGTGCAAAGGCTGACCCAGTTCCATCAGAACGTAATTCGTCGCGTCGACCAGGTTGGAGAGGGGGCGTACGCCCACGGCATTCAGGCGGCAGCGCAGTTTAAGCGGACTCGGCGCTACGGTGAGCCCTTCTATGATCAGCCCGTGGTACAGGGGACAGAGGTCTTCGTCCTCCACCGTCAGCGCGACTTCGGACGCGGCGTCCGCGCCGCCTGAGAAGCGTTCGTAACCGGGCACGGTCGGGAGCAGGCCGGTCAGGGCCGCCGTTTCAAGGGCCAGACCGAAAACGGAAAGACAGTCGCCCCTGTTCGGGGTCACGGAAATATCCAGTACCTCGTCGTCAAGGCCCAGCGCGTCCGGAAGGGATTTGCCGACCGGCACGGCGGGGTCAAGGACAAGAATGCCGTTGTGTTCGTCGGAAAAGCCGAGTTCGCGCTCCGAGCAGATCATGCCGTTGGAGGGCGCGCCGCGCAACACGGCCTTCGAGACCTTCTGCCCGCCGGGCAGGGTGCAGCCGGCCCGGATCACGGCCGTTTTTTGACCGGCTGCGACATTGGGCGCGCCGCAGACGATGTCCAGCACCTCGTCCCCGACGTCCACCCGGCAGACCGACAGCTTGTCTGCGGCCGGGTGTTTCGCGCATTCCGCGACCAGCCCGGTCACAACGGGCTTGAGCGCCGCATAGGGCCTGAGGATGTTCTCCGTTTCCAGGCCGGCCATGGTCAGCCGGTCGCCGAGGCTTTCCGCCGAACCTTCGTAGGGCAGAAATTCCCGCAACCAGTTCAGGCTGAGCAACATACGGACTCCGCTTGGGGCTTGTGCCTCATTTGACGAACCGGCCGAGGAAGCGCAGGTCGTTTTCGAAAAACAGGCGCAGGTCGTCTATGCCGTACTTGAGCATGGCGATGCGCTCGACGCCCATGCCGAACGCGAAACCGGTGCAGGCCGGGCTGAAGCCCACCGCGGCGAACACGGCCGGGTCGACCATGCCCGCGCCTAAAATTTCCAGCCATCCCGTGCCCTTGCATACGCGGCAGGTCTCTTTGCCGCCCTTGCCGTCGGCCCTGCTTCCGCTGCCCCGGCAGATTACGCAGGACATGTCCACTTCCACCGAAGGCTCGGTGAAGGGAAAGAAACTGGGGCGGAAACGCAACGTGACGTCCGGGCCGAACAGTTCGCGCAGCAGATGGGTCAGCACGCCGCGCAGGTGGGCAAGACCGACGCCCTCGTCCACGAGCAGGCCTTCCACCTGATGGAACATGGGGCTGTGCGTCTGGTCGTAGTCGCGCCTGTAGACTTTGCCCGGCGCGATGACGGCGACCGGGGGCTTTTTGCGTTCAAGCATGGCCCGCACCTGCATGGGCGAGGTATGGGTGCGCATGAGCAGACCGTCGGCGAGGAACAGCGTGTCCTGCATGTCCCTGGCCGGGTGATCCCTGGGGAAATTCAGGGCCTCGAAGTTGTGGAAATCCGTTTCCGCTTCCGGCCCGTCGACGGTTTCAAAGCCGAGATTGTTGAGGATTCTGCATATTTCCTCCAGCACCAGGGTGAGGGGGTGCAGGGAACCGCGTTCCGGCATACGGCCGGGCATACTGGGGTCGAAGCGGGAGAGGCTTGCGTTGTCGACTTCTGCCTTGAAGGCCGCGAGGCGTTCTTCGAGAAGCCTGTTCAGGCGTTCTTTGACGGCGTTGGCGGCTTTGCCGAAAGCGGGGCGTTCGTCGGCCGGAAGTTCCGGCAGCCGGCTCATCAGGGCGGCGAGTTCGCCTTTGCGGCCCAGGTAGGCGTTGCGCAGGCTTTCCGCCTCGGCGGCGGAGGCGGCATCGGTCAGGGCGGCCGTCAATCCGGCAGCCGTGCGTTCAAGTTCGGCAATCAGCGTCATGCGGACCTCGCTCCGGGCGGAATCGGAAAGCGGGATCAGGCCGTTGCGGACTTGGCGCGCTCAACCAGAGCGGCAAAGTCCTCCTTGGCCTTGACGGCCATATCGGCCAGGATTTTGCGGTCAAGGGCGATACCCGCTTTTTTCAAGCCGTCCATGAACCGGCTGTAAGACAGCCCGCCTTGTCTGGCCCCGGCGTTGATGCGCAGGATCCAGAGCTTGCGGAATTCGCGTTTGCGGACCTTGCGGTCGCGGAAGGCGTAGGCCAGGCCGCGTTCGACGGCTTCGCGCGCCGTGCGGTACAGTTTGCTGCGCGCGCCGCGGTAGCCTTTGGCCATATTCAGGTATTTCTTGTGGCGCCTGTGCGCCGTCACTCCTCGCTTGACACGCATGGAAACCTCCAGTTGCCGTGTAACGCTTAATTTTTATGCCTCCGGCAGCCCCGGCCGGGCCGTTTGCGCCCGGGTTCAGGCGTAGGGCAACATCCTGCGCACGTTCTTCACGTCGGCGGCGTCGACCATGGCGGCCTGTCCGAGACGCATTTTGCGCTTGGCGTTTTTTTTGGTCAGAATATGACGCAGGTTCTGCCTGCGCCGGCGCAGTTTCCCGGAGCCGGTAACGTCGAAGCGCTTGGCCGCGGAGCGTCTGCTCTTCATCTTGGGCATGGTGTTCTCCTTCAATTCTCTTGCCCGTTACTTTCCTAAAAAAGTCAATATACGCCGAAAGACCTGCGCCTGCAAGCGGAAAGTCGGGGGCATCGGGCGCGCTTCTCGCGTCATTTTTTCGGCAACGGGGCCAACATAAGGTACAGGGTGCGGCCTTCGGCGCGCGCTTCCTGGTCCACCCTGGCTATATCCCGCGTATCTTCCACCACTTTGTCGAGCATGGCCTGTCCGCGGTCTTTGTGTACTATTTCCCTGCCGCGGAAGAAAATCGTCACCTTGCAGCGGTCGCCGCTTTCGATGAAGCGCCTGATGTGGCCGATTTTGGTCAGGTAATCGTGCTCGTCGGTTTTGGGGCGCAGCTTGATTTCTTTGATTTGGATGATGGTCTGGCGTTTGCGGGCTTCCTGTTTTTTCTTTTGGGCTTCGTACTTGTAGCGCCCGTAATCCATGATGCGACAGACGGGCGGGTCGGCCGCGGCGGCCACTTCCACGAGGTCGAAGCCGGCGTCCTGGGCCATCTGCAGGGCCCGGCTGCGTTCGATGATGCCGAGTTGTTCGCCGTCTTCGCCTATGAGGCGCACTTCGCGTACACGGATCTGTTCGTTACGCCGCACGGAGTCCTGGGGTTCGACGCGGCGCGGGCGTAGGTTAGGAGAAGCGATAGTTCATACCTCCCTGTTTGAATGGTGCGTCGGATTCGGCCAGGATCAGGGCCGCGGCGTCCTCAAGTGTTTTTGAGCCGACAGTTTCGCCGCCGCGCAGGCGCAGGTTGACTTCGCCCGCTTCAAGCTCTTTGTCGCCTGTGACCAATACGAAAGGAACCTTTTCGACCTGTGCGGAGCGCACTTTATAGCCGAGTTTTTCGTTCCTGAGATCGACGTGGGCGCGGATGCCCGCAGCGCGCAGGTGTTGCTGCACGGAGCGGGCGAAGGCGTCGTGCCTGTCCGTCACCGTGAGGATGCGGGCCTGTTCCGGGGCAAGCCAGACGGGGAAGGCCCCTGCGTTGTGTTCGGTGAGGACGCCTATGAAGCGTTCCAGGGAACCGAGGATAGCCCTGTGGACCATGACGGGGCGGTGTTTTTCGCCGTCGGCGCCGGTGTAGGCGAGGTCGAAGCGTTCGGGCAGGGTGAAGTCGCACTGTATGGTCGAGCACTGCCATTCGCGGTCCAGGCTGTCCGTGACCCGGCAGTCTATTTTGGGGCCGTAGAAGGCGCCGTCGCCTTCATACAGCGTGTAGGAGAGGTCCAGGCGTTCGAGGGCTTTGATCAGGGCCGTCGTGGCGCGTTCCCAGGCTTCGGGGCTGCCGATGTATTTTTCCGGGCGGGTGGCGACGCCGAGTTTGTAGTTAAAGCCGAAGAGGGTGAAGATGTCCCGCACAAGGGCGATGACGCCGATGATTTCGTCTTCGAGCTGGTCGGGGCGGCAGATGATGTGGGCGTCGTCCTGGGTGAACTGGCGCACGCGCAGCAGTCCGTGCAGCACGCCGCTCATCTCGTGGCGGTGGACCACGCCGAGTTCCATGAAGCGCACGGGCAGTTCGCGGTAGCTGCGCGGTTTTCTGCCGTAAATGAGCATGTGGCCGAGGCAGTTCATGGGTTTTACGCCGTAAACGTCGCCTTCGATTTCGGTGAAATACATGTTTTCGCGGTAATTGTCGTAGTGTCCGGATTTTTCCCAGAGTTCGCGGCGCAGGAGTTGAGGGCCCCGGACGAGTTCGTAGCCGCGCTTGAGGTGTTCCTTGCGCAGGAAGTCCTCGAGGATGACGCGCAGGAGCATGCCTTTGGGGTGCCAGAAGGCCATGCCGGGGGCGACGTCTTCGTGGAAGTCGAAGAGGTCCAGTTCGCGGCCCAGTTTGCGGTGGTCGCGGCGTTTGGCTTCTTCGAGGCGGAAGAGGTGTTGTTTAAGGTCTTCTTCGCGGGCGAAGGCGGTGCCGTAGATGCGCGAGAGCATTTTGTTCTTTTCGTCGCCGCGCCAGTAGGCCCCGGCGACGGAGAGCAGGGTGAAAGCCTTGATGAAGCCTGCGTGGGGCAGGTGCGGGCCGCGGCAGAGGTCGACGAAGCCGCCGAGGTCGTAGAGGGAGACGGTCTCCGCGTCGAGGCTTTCGATGATTTCGATCTTGTAGGTATCGCCCCTGTCGGCGAAGAAGCGCAGGGCTTCTTCTTTGGGGAGTTCGCGCCGGACGAAGGGGACGGCTTCGTCGACGGATCGGCGCATTTCGGCCTCAACGGCCGGGAAGTCTTCGGGGGTGAAGGGGCGGGGCACGTCGAAGTCGTAGTAGAAGCCTTTGTCAATGGCCGGTCCTATGCTCACGCCGGCCTGGGGGAAGAGGCGGCGCACGGCGCGGGCCAGGACGTGGGAGGCGCTGTGGCGCAGTATTTCAAGGCCTTCGGGGGAATCGGCCGTGACGGGTTCGAGGCGTTCGGTCCCGGTGGGGGCGGGGGTCGCGAGGTCGAGGAGGGCGCCGTCGGCGCGTGCGGCGATGCAGGTTTTGAAGGCTTTGCCGGACAGCGTCATCCGCAGCAGTGCGCCGCAGCTTGCGCCGTGCGGGGCGTTGCAGTGTTTACCCGCGACAATCATGGTCACCGCCGTTTTTTTTTCGCCCCCGGCGGAGCGATAAAAATAAAAATAAAAGGGAGGACGGTCCTCCCTTTAACATTCGATTTGGTAGGCACGAGCAGCTTTGAACTGCTGACCCCTTCCGTGTCAAGGAAGTGCTCTACCCCTGAGCTACGCGCCTACGTTTTGCGAGGCAGGGAATTCTTTACTGCCTCCGGTCGCGGAAAGTCAAGGTTTTTCGTGTGATTTTCCGGCATTTTTTTGCGGGCGCGGCGCGGGACGGGGGAGAAGCGTCCGAGTGGGCGCGCGGAGGCAGCGCCTCGGCCCGCACCGTGTTTATGCTTCGGCAATCCATTTTTCCAGGTGATTTTTGAGGTTTCTCAGGTCGCTGTGTTGAATCACCGTAATACCGTAGTCTTTAGCTCGTTTTGCATTATCGTTTGCCCTTTTCCCGCGATACAATTTGTCTATATTGCGATAACTTACAAGCATGGATTTTGTCTTTAAGCCTAGTTTATTTTTCAAAGTATAAAGTTTATACAAAGCATCGCTGTCTTTTGAATTGCCGATATTGGCTGTTTTACATTCGATAATATGCAAATAATTATTTGCCGAAACGGCAACATCGAGTTCGTTTTCCACGGCCTGCGGCAAAGTTTTTATGGTTATATTTAGTACCTTATCTTGAATTTTTTGTTTATTTATTTTACCGATACATTGATAAACATGCTCTTCGAGCCACCCGCCGCAAACGTAGCGGCGGGCCTGTTCATCAGTGAAAGTGAATTGTTTACCTTCAAGAGTTAATAAAGCAAATTTTCGGCATAAGTCAAGAAAAGATTCTATACCGTCCTCGTAAGATGTTCTGACAAATGTCAAAGCAGACCGGTCTTGAGCCTTTGAGACATACGCATTTGTTCTGCTTACGGCACTTTCGTATTTTGTTATATTGTTTATCAATTCAAATGTGAAATCCGGGCGGTTGTATAGTGTATTTTCAGATAGTACAGTTTTATATCCATACGCCAGGAGGTAATCTTGAATTTTTAATTTTTTATCCAGGGGTGCATGGGATTTCTCTTTACCTTCCTGGAGAATTATAACGCTGTTGTCCTGTTCTTTTACATAAAACATCGGCTTTCCGGCCAATTCAAAAATGCTTTGCGCGGCAACGGTCATAATTTTTGTGCCGCCGGTAAGGTTCAGAACAACGTTTTTATTTTCATACCGTGCGAGGCAGCTGTATAATTGCTCCTGGATTTCCGGAAAGTTGTAAGCGTCTTGGATTTGAACGACGTCAGCAGTCAAATTGTATTTTCGAAAGACATTTTGTAAGCCGTCGCCTTTTTTTTGCATTTGCGGAGAAACGAGCAGGATGATTTTTTTGTCTTTGGGGCCGAGGGTATTGTCGAGAGCGGGGAGCAGGTTGGGGGCGGGTTGGTCGGAGACCATGCAGACGTGGATATCGTATTCAGAGGACATCGCCGTGCTCCTTGGTGACGGTGTAGCGTTGCAGGGCTGCGCCGGCGGCGGACAGGTCGTCGGCGGTCAGTTCTCTGCCTCTTTGCATTTCTGCGGTTTGAAAGTCAAGGGTGTAGAAGGCGGCGCCGCGGTTGCAGATATCCGCGGCCGAACCGAGGGGAAGGGTACCCATAACGATGTCGCCGTTGCGGATTTCGTCGGCATCCAGGTGTGTGACCCAGCGGTCCACGGGGAGTTTTCTGCGTTTTGCCCATTCGATTGCACCGTTGTGCCTGGAGACGAACCAGCGTGTCATTGTGGAGATTTCCCGTGTTTCAACAGTTACGCCGCCTTCGGCGGCACGTCGGGTTTGCGGCGGTTGTTTTTCGGTTTGTGCGGACATCGCCGAGCAGGCTGTTTCTTTCAGTAGCTTCTTTTCGGCGGGCGTTTTAACCCCAAGTTCGGAAAAGCTTTTATAATTTTGTCAACGCGCCTGAGCCGTTTACTGACGGCTGTCCTGGGGTTGAGCACGGAAAATGAAAAAACAGCGTGAAAAGCAGCCTCGTGCGTCTGCCCGCACCACTTTTCGGCGGCCAACAACGCAGTATCCTTCAGAGGTCCCTGTAGTTGTTTCGCTGCTCTTCTCCATTTTTCAGCTTGACTTTCAGTAACTTTCGTATTCTGTACCTGCGCACTTCCCGCTTCATGTAAGGTCGGATTAGGTAATTCATCTATATTATAGCGAATTTTTGAATATGCAATTACTTCATCGCGCTTGAACATCAATTCACGAATATCATCAGAAAAGGTTTTATCTTCATAGCCAGGCATATTATATTTTGCTTGAACTGAGTAACCTTCCTTATATATTATTGTATCAATAGGTAAATACTGTGACCAAAAAAATTTATGCGGAGTCAATATTTTTTTAAGGCAGAGATCAACAAGTTCAAAGCCGAGCATGGTGTATTTCAACATTATCTCTTCGCCTGTCAACCATTCATTTGCCATATATTATCCTCTGACTGCGCACAAGCGAAAGATGTTTGTTTACCCAATAATGTTTATCTTCGTGGAGGATTATTCCACCAAAGACAAAAAAATGTTAATTTGGGTTTTCAACTGACCCTGGGTCGTCTGATTCTGATTTCAAAGCAAAACCGCGTCCATGCAGTTTGCTTTGTCGGCTGTGGCGGGAACGCGATTCCGCCTTGCCTCGCGAAGTGCCTCGTATTTCGCCGCGCCATCCTGTCGCGGCTTCCGATTCTGAATCAAACAAAAGATACGTTTGATTTGGAAGCGAAATTAGTCCGCAAGTCCGTAAGCAATTTGATTTATTTCATCAACGGACAGGCCGGTAAGTTTGGCAACAGTTTCCACAGGTAATTTTTCACGCAAGGCGTTTGCGGCAACTGCCGATTTTTCTTCCTTCCGCCCTTTCTGTTCACCTTTCTGTTCACCTATATGTATACCTTTCCGTTCACCTATCTGTATGCCTTCTTCTATACCCTCACTACGCGCCGCATTGATGTCGGCATTATAATCCATATATGCCTTTTCTCTCGTCTCGGCCAATGCACGCATACGGTCATCGGCGCTAAGGACCTGTATCACGTTCCAAGCTTCCGCTATGGCTGGGTTTGTCTATGCAATTTCCATAAACTGCTCCTTCTCTTTGGCGTTTATAAACTGCATCCAGTTATAGAGCAACGTTCCATCAGGTTTATGTATCTTAGGAAGCTCCAACGTATGTATCGAAATAGAATCCTGATAATCTATTTTTGTATTTTTATCATAAAGCTGAAAATGATTATGGTATACATCATTTTCTTTTATCAATATATGCTCCGTAATATAAATCGTTATTACTTTATTTATGTTTGGATAATTATTCCCTTTCTTGACTTGCTCCCGAATCAACTTTGCACTGTAATACAGCAAACGTTTCCAAATGGATGCTTGATGTTGCTTTTGTATTTCAACATCAATAATTTTTTTCTTCGTTGTATATATTTTTACATCGAGAATACATAGTTTATCATCAATATAGTCTGGTTGTAAGGCAGGATCGACAATTTCAATATCCTCATATTCTTCAGCAGGCAAGTCCAACACGGCTTGAAGGAAACTCATCAGGATGTTTTTATGTTCAGCAAAAATTTTGTGGAACGCGAAATCATTCGTCGGCGACAGCGGTTTTTTTCCATTGTTTTGTCCATACGGCAACTTTCTTCCTTTGGGTAAAGTAGCGCAGGTTTGTAGATTTTTCAAGACACGGCAAGCTTTTTTTTCGCGGAGCCGCGCCAATGCCGGTCGGCGCATCCGCATCCCCTGTGCCGGAACCGCCGTGTCCGCCGTCGAGGGGGTCTTCGGCGTCCATGCCTACACATAGCCCGGTTCTTTCTGCATCCGTTGCAATTCCCGGATGACCGCCGCGTGATTTTCCCGCGTCAGGGCCGGCTCGTCTTTATGCTGGAACTCCTGTGTTGAGCGGCAACGTCCGTCTCAATCCCTTTCCTTTCAGGGTTC
>JAISWB010000017.1 GCA_031271265.1 Desulfovibrio sp.
GGCGCGCCACGCGAAACGGCAACTCGGACATGTGCCGGAATATGCGCAATACGCCATTGTCTACGACCTGCAATGGTATGTGAACAGGATGCTGGACAGACAAATTCCCTACAGCTTCAGACCGGACGAGATCGACACGTTTTTTGATCTTCTGCGCCTGATCTTCACCCATATTGACGCGGGGTGCATTCTGCTTTCCCGGCTGCCCATGCTGACGCTGCGCGCCAGAATCACCATGCTTCACGCGCTGAAAGGCCTGACGCCCCAAGGATTGCCGTTTCTCGTCCATCGGACGGCGAAAGACGGACGCCAGTTGATACTTCACCGCTATAGCGGCCGGGCGGAGGAATGCGTCCGCAACACGCGGCGGGGAAGCGTCAAACCATTATGGGAAAAGCGGATTAACCTGGAATTCGGGGGTGAACTTTTGTGCGTTCTCCATTACATGCGCTTCCTCCTCCCGCCGGACGGGCCGATGTCGTTTTCCGGCGACGGCGTCGACGCGCCGCTTCTGTGCGGAGGCAAGGCCTTCGCCTCGACAACGGCCCAGGATATTCTGGACGCCTGCGGCCTGGCGGCGGATGCTCGCTGAAGGTATTGCCATGATAATGATATTCCGATGCCGTGGACGACTGTAACATGAAATATTCCATTATCACAGCGACATATAATGCAGAGAAATTTCTTGAACGCGCTCTTGCTTCCATTTTGTCCCAATCCTACCCCAACTTTGAGTGGGTGATTCAGGATGGAGGGTCTACAGATAATACGTTGAATATTCTTAAAAAACATCCTGATGTTCGCCTGAAAATCCGCTCGGAGCCGGACAAGGGCGTTTATGACGCCTGGAACAAGGCCGTGGCGCGGGCCACGGGCGACTGGGCCATATTTTTGGGTAGCGACGACTGCTTCGTTCACACTCATGCGCTGGCCCAATGTCAGCGGCATCTCCGCAATTTGCCGGATACCATACAATTTGCCTTTGGCGCCATGCTGCAGGGCCGTGATGGACAAACCGATCACCTGTACAATCACTCCCTGCGCGCTTCCTATCACCGCTTACTGAATAACATGGGCATACCCTTTCCCGCGACTTTTGTGCGCATCTCATTATTAAAACAGGAAAAATTTGATGTACGATACAAGATAGCCGGGGATTACGATTATGCGGCGAGGCTTGTTACGAAGAAAAACCTGGCCCGGATTCCGGTGCTTGTTTCGTATATGGAGCGGGGCGGCGTCAGTGAGGATTGCCGGGGGCCGGTGTTGTCTGAAAGGATGAGGGTGATATATACCCAAATTTTGCCGAGAGCGAAAGAATTTGTCACCGGATGTCTTGAAAATCTTGAGAATGAAACCGATTTTCTGGAGGATGCCCCGAAGGACTGAGGTTTCCGCGGAGCCTCGCCGGAGGGAAAACAGCGCATTCCGGAGTGCCCTCAAGAGTAAGCGGTGAACAGCGACGGGTCAGCTTGTCCTGCCCCTGCCGGTAAAGGCAGTCCTCCCAAGCTCCCGGGGTCCATGCAGGCAGAGCCATTATGTTTTGTCCGGTTCCGCATGAAAAACGATGCTGTATTTAGAAAACTTCTAGACTTTCAGTTTTTCCTGTCATAAAAGAGAGGCGGGATTTATGCCGGACGGATTTTTGTTCCGTTGAAAACGCGAGCCGCCGTGACCATCGTCCATTGCACATATTTTGACAGAAATTACCTGCCGCGCGGGCTTGCCATGATCAATTCCCTGCTCGCGCATGATCCGGCCGCCGGCATCACCGCGCTCCGCTTTTGTAGCTGTAATGTTGATCGGGTTTTGACCGACTTAGGCCGGCGCGGGGCTTGCGTACGATATGACGGCAACTGACGCGATAGTTTTCGACAATCAGCTTTTGGCTGTCATTCTGCCTGCCGGATTCAGTGAGGAGGGCATCCGTTTTTTCACGCCGGATTCGTTTTCCCAACAACTGGGCTATATGAAGCGTCCCGTCGGTTACTCCGTGGCCCCGCATGACCATAACCCCGTGACGCGGACCATAGAATGGACACAGGAAGTGCTGTTCATCAAAAGCGGCAGGGTTCGCCTCGACTTTTACGCGCCCGCAACAAGGGAGTATCTGGAAAGCCGCGTACTCAACACCGGGGATGTGGCGCTTCTGGCCCACGGGGGACACGGGCTGGTCATGTTGGAGGAATCTGAAATTATTGAAGTCAAACAAGGACCGTATGCCGGGGAGGCGGACAAGGCGCGCTTTAACCCGGTGGATGGGGCGAACATTGTCTATGGCCGGGAAAAGGGGTAACATGCCCAAAATTCCCGTCTGCTCCCCGCTTCTCGCCGGAAACGAACTCGCTTACGTCACGGAAGCCGTATCCGCGGGCTGGATATCCTCCGCCGGAAAATACGTCACGGAATTTGAAAACGCTTTTGCGGCGTATTGCGGCGTCAAACATGGCATTGCCGTCTGCAACGGCACGGCTGCCCTGCATCTGGCCCTTGCCGCATTGGGCGTGGGGCCGGGAGACGAGGTCATTGTTCCCGATTTCACCATGATCGCCTCGGCCTTTGCCGTATGTTACACCGGGGCAAAGCCTGTGTTCGTCGATGCCGACGCCCGCACTTGGAATATTGACGCGAGCCGGGTTGAGGCAAAAATCACTTCTCGCACCAAAGCCCTCATGCCGGTTCATATTTTCGGCAACCCTTGCGATATGGCTGCCTTACGGCAAATAGCGGGCAGATGTTCCCTTGCCGTGCTGGAAGACGCCGCCGAAGCCCACGGGGCCGAGCATGCGGGCCTGAAAACCGGAAAACTCGGCGATCTGGCCGCGTTCAGCTTTTTTGCCAACAAAAACATCACGACCGGTGAAGGCGGCATGGTGGTGACGGATGACGAGGAACTCGCCCGGAGATGCCGCCGGCACAAAAACCTCTGCTTCCCCCTTGACGCTCCGCGAACGTATCTGCATGACGCCGTCGGTTTCAACTACCGCATGAGCAACCTGCACGCGGCCCTTGGCCTCGCCCAAACGGAAAGGGCCGACCATTACCGGAAATTGCGCATGAGTCACGGTCTGTTGTACCGCGAACTGCTTTTTTCCGTGCCCGGCGTTGTTCTGCAGGAGGAGCAGCCCGAAGGAACAAGCGTTTTCTGGATGAACGGGCTTTGCGTGCGCCGTGAGGAATACGGGCACGGACGGGACGAGCTTGTGGCCCACCTGGCGGACAAGGGCGTGGAAACCCGACTGTTTTTCAACGGGATGCACCGTCAGCCGGCCTTGCGGAAATTCGGCTGCGACTGTTCCGGCGAGTATCCCGCCAGCGATTTTCTGGCGGACAACGGTTTTTATCTTCCCAGCGGCAGCGGCCTTGAGGAGGCGGATATCCGCATGATCTGCGCCTGCATACGCGATTTCGGACGGGACTGAACATGGCTGTGTTCAACGATTACGCGCGCTATTACAACCTGTTGTACCGGGACAAGGATTATGCGGCCGAAGCGGACTTTGTGCTTGAACTGCTGAAACAGCGGGGTTGCGCGCCCCGGACGATCCTTGACCTGGGTTGCGGCACCGGCCGCCATGCCGGGGAAATGGCGCGGCGCGGCGTTCAGGCGACAGGCGTGGACGTGTCGGAAACCATGCTGACTCTGGGGCGGGAAAGCATAAACACTCCCGCACCGGTGGATTTTTCCGCGCCCCCGCCGGAATTGCGCCAGGGCGACGCCCGCGCGGCGCGGCTCGGCAAAACATTTGACGCCGTTGTCAGCCTGTTTCACGTCATGAGTTATCAGAATACGGAAGACGACGCTCTGGCGGTCTTGAAAACGGCCAGGGCGCATCTGAAGCCAGGCGGGCTGTTTCTGTTCGACTTCTGGCACGGGCCGGGAGTGCTGCGCGCCCTGCCCGAGCGCCGTGAGCGGAACCTGGAAGACGGTGAAGCGCGCATCCGCCGTGTGGCCGTTCCCGAGCACCGGCTCAGCGACAACGTCGTCGTCGTCAACTATTCCGTAACGCTCGTAAAATCTGACGGCACATCCTCCAGCCTGCGCGAATCGCATTCCATGCGTTACTGGTTCTTGCCCGAACTGCGCTACCTGGCGCGGCAGGCGGGATTTTCCGTTGCCGGAGAGGGAGGATGGATGCACCGGGAACCCCCCGCCCTGTCGGACTGGAACGCCTGGATGGTTCTGCGCTCATGAAATCTCTTTCGACGCCGCCCAGAATACGCGTGGCCGCGCATACCCCCACGCATTGCAACTGGGGAGG